>DATEIQ010000115.1:0-2358 GCA_035278845.1 Casimicrobiaceae bacterium
GCCTCACTTTCGAGCTGCGCCCCGGCGTCAGCAACGAAGACATCCGCCTGCTGCTCGCGCGCCGCAAGGCGACGCAGCCGATCGGCGAATGGTCGTGCGGCTCGGTGTTCACGAATCCGCCCGGCGATCACGCGGCTCGCCTGATCGACACCGCCGGCCTCAAGGGACATCGCATCGGCGGCGCACGCGTCTCGGAGATGCACGCGAATTTCGTCGTGAACGACGGCACGGCGAGCGCAGCCGACATCGAGCAGCTGATTGGACATGTGATGACGACGGTCGAGCGAGTACACGGCGTGCAGCTCAAGCCCGAGGTGCGCATCGTGGGAGCAGGACGATGAGCAGGCAGATCACGGATCCGCAGGACTTCGGCCGCGTAGCGGTGTTGCTGGGCGGGATTTCCTCGGAGCGCGAAGTGTCGCTGAACTCCGGCCGGAATTGCCTCGACGCGCTGCTACGGCGCGGCGTCGATGCACATCCGGTCGACGGCATGCCCGCGCTGCTCGCCGACATTCATGCGAAGCGCTGCGACCGCGTGTTCAACATCATGCACGGCGGCGACGGCGAGAACGGCGTCGTGCAGGGGCTGCTCGACGCGCTGCGTGTGCCCTACACCGGCTCCGGCGTACTCGGCTCCGCGTTGACGCTCGACAAGATCCGCACGAAGCAGGTCTGGCTGTCGCTCAACATGCCGACGCCCCGGTACGCGCGCTTGTCACGCACCGACGATGTGACGGCTGCAGCCCGCTGGCTCGGACTGCCGGTCATCGTGAAACCGGCGTGCGAAGGTTCGAGCGTCGGCGTGAGTCGCGTGTTCAAAGAAGCCGATCTGGCGCAGGCCGTCGCGCTCGCGACGCGCTACGAAGGCGAGCTGCTGATGGAGCAGCTCATCGAAGGCGAAGAATTCACCGTCGGCATCCTGCATGACGAAGCGCTGCCGACGATCCGCATCGTGCCGCCCGGCGAGTACTACGACTATCACGCGAAGTACGTCTCCGACGACACGCAATACATCTGCCCCGGCCTGAACGGCCAGGCGGAGATCGACATGCGCCAGCTCGCGCTGGAGGCATTCCGCGCGGCCGCGTGCAGCGGTTGGGGACGCGTCGATGTGATGCGCGATCGCGACGGCGCGAACTACCTGCTGGAAGTGAACACCACGCCCGGCATGACCAGTCACTCGCTCGTGCCGAAGGCCGCGAAGGCGTACGGCATCGAGTTCGACGACCTGGTGTGGCGGATTCTCGAGACGAGTCTGAGTCGTGCGGGACGCGCGCCATGAAATGGGGAGTGCAGCCATGATCTTCGGCAGCCGCAAACGCAATCGTCGTAAGCCGGAGCGCTCCGGCGACGGTTTCTCGCTCGCCTGGCTCAAGCCCGCGCTCACCGGCGGCCTGCAGTCCGTGCTCGGCGTAGCCGGCATGCTGGTCGGTGTCGGCATCATGCTGTGGGGACTGGCGCTCGCGTTCGACCGGCCGATCGGCCAGGTCGAAGTCGGCGGGCGCTTCCAGCGCGTCGCGCCGGTGCAGATCGAAGAAGTGGTCGCGCCGTTCCGCGGCGCCGGCTTCCTTTCCGTCGATCTCGACAAGCTGCGCGCCGCGCTCGAAAGCATCCCGTGGGTCGACCGTGCGCGCGTCGAGCGTCGCTGGCCCAACGGCGTGCGCGTGTTCATCACCGAGCACGTCGCCGTCGCGCGCTGGGGCGAAGACGGGCTGATGAACACGCGCGGCGAGTTGTTCCTGGCGCACGCCCGGCACATTCCGCCAGAGCTGCCGCAGCTGATCGGGCCGCCCGGCACCGAGGCGCAGGTCGCGCAGCTGTACCTGAAAACCTACCCGCGGCTGCTCGCGGTCGGCATGCGCCTGTCGCAGGTCCAGCTCGATGCCCGCGGTGCCTGGGAGCTCACGCTCGGCAACGGTTCGCGCGTGCGCCTGGGCCGGCAGGACGTCGAAAGGCGCCTCGAGCGCTTCATCGCCATCGCCAGCCCGGTCGTCGCGGCGCGCGCCAGCGAGATCAGTTACGTCGACCTGCGCTACAGCAACGGGTTCTCGATCGGCTGGAACACGCCCACGCGCTTCGCGCATGGCTCCGAGGATGCTACGCCAGATGCCTAGAAAGAATGACCGCAACCTGATCGTCGGCCTCGACATCGGTACGTCGAAGGTGGTCGCGATCGTCGGCGAGATCACGCACGACGGGCGGATCGAGGTCGTCGGCCTCGGCTCTCATCCCTCGCGCGGGCTCAAGCGCGGCGTTGTGGTCGACATCGAGTCGACGGTGCAGTCGATCCAGCGCGCGATCGAGGAAGCGGAGCTGATGGCAGGGTGCGAGATCCACTCGGTGTATGCAGGGATCGCC
>DATEIQ010000116.1:0-15545 GCA_035278845.1 Casimicrobiaceae bacterium
ACGAGCAGCGTGCGGCCGCCGACCGTGATGTTCGCCGAGCGCGCGGCTCCAGTGTTCGCCGCCACGCTGTAGCCGACCGTTGCGCTGCCCGCGCCGCTTGCGGCTGTCGTCAGCGTGAGCCACGAGGCGCTGCTCGAGGCGGTCCATGTGCAACCGGAAGCCGTCGACAACGCCGTGCTGCCCGACGCTCCCGTCGCGGCAACCGACGCCGACGTCGTGCCGAGTGCATATGCGCATCCGGACGCCTGGCTCAGCGTGAACGTCGCACTGCCGATCGTAAGCGTGGCGCTGCGCGCCGGTCCCGTGTTCCCGGCGTACGAATATGAAAGCGTGCCGCTCCCGGACGTGCCCGCGCCCGCCGTGAGCCATGACGCATTGCTGGCGACATTCCACACGCACCCGGTTTGCGTGTTGATGCTGACCGAGCCAGCACCTGCCGTAGAACCTGCACTCGCAGACGCCGGCGACAGCGACCACGTGCACGCTGGCGATGTCGCGGACTTGGACGCGCGGAAGTTCGCGACCGTCAACGCGTTCTGGTTGTGTACGCGCGCGGTATCGGCCGTCGTCGCGTTGCCGGTCGGGCTGGCCGGATTGCCGTAGGACACGTTCGGGTTCGACAGGTACGCGATGCGCGTGCACGAGATACCGACGGCCGCGCATGCATTGTTGTACGCCATCACGTCGCGCCATCCCCCGCTGGCATTCACGTAGCCGTGGCCGTACGCATAAGGCGTGGTCGCCGCGTCGACGTACGCGTCGTGCCGCGCGCCGAAGTTGTGGCCGATCTCGTGCGGGAAGCTCAAGTTGCCGGACGCACAGCCGCGGTTGACGACGGTGAATCCGTAGCCCGCGTTCGGTCCGATCCAGCCCATGCCGCAATACGCGCCGTTCTCGACGAAGAGACTCACGAGGTCGGCGCCGTACGTCTCGCGCAGCGCGCTCACGCTGTCCATGTAGCCGTCGGCGCCGCTCGTCAGCCGGCTGAGATCGGTGTTGAAGTCGCCGCTCTCCACGTAGTTCGCGGGACCCGCATAGACGAGGCGAAGCCGCAGCGCGATGCCGCTGTTCGCGTACACGAGGTTGGCCGTGTCGACCGCCTGCTGCGCCTGCGCGCCCATCGAGGCGCCCGCAGCCGCTGCGGATTGATTGCTGAAGACGATCACGACGTCGATCGTCGCGGCGGTGTCCGCCGACGCGGCCGCGGTCGTGCCGCTGCCGCTCGCGAGCGATCGTGCATCCGCTCCCGCATGTGAATCGGCCGCCGGAGCCAGGGGCTCCGCGCCCGCGGGATGGTCGGCCGGGAAGCCGCTCGGATCGATTTCCTGCAGCAGCGTGAGCCCGTCCGACGTCGATTGCACGCGATAGCGCGTGCGCGCACCGCGGCCGGTGTCGCCGAGTTCGATCGTGCCGCTGACCTGTCCGTCGACGACCGTGATCAGGGCGAAGCCCGCTGCGCGGCCCGGCAGCTTGCCGTGCCACGTGTAGTTGCGATCGCCCCGCCGCTCGATGCGATCCCTGGAGAGCGTGACCGTCTGCCCGTCGAAGAGCTCGACCGTGAGCGCATCCGCCGCGCGGTCGCGATCGTCGAGCGCGGAAACGTCCACGCGAACGGGGCGCTGGCGCACGACGCCGACGTCCGGATGTCGCACTGTCCGCGCATAGCGCGCGATCTCGGACGCCGTCGCCGGCAGGACGAGGGACTGCGCGGCCGGCTGTCCACGGGCAGGCGTCGGCGCAAGAAGCAAGGTCGCGATCAGCGCGGCGACCGGCAGCGCCAGCGTCCATTTCAGAATCGGGGAAAGCAGAGGATTCGATTGCGCCCTCGCCGGGCGTTGTTGCCGTTCGACGTTGTTCATTCGGTCCCTTCCGTGGCCATGGGGCACGGAGACGGCGGAATGAATGCGAACCGGCAAGCCGCGCGGGCTTGCGCCTGCGCGGGAGCGCGCAGGGCTCGAGTCCGGCAATCCCGCTGTCGTAGGACCGTGGGTCCCGTAGACCGGTGACTTTGCGCCCCCGGCTTTCGCGCGGGTTTGCCCTTTACAGACTACGTGATGCTATGACGGTGTCATTATAGGCCGCCGTGGCGGAACGGCAAGCCTGACCGCGCCCGCGCCACGCAGGACGCCTCGACTGTTGCGCACCTGCTACAGCCGAAGCTTCCGGCCGTCAGGACGCCTCGTCGATCCACGCGGCCTGGATGGCCTCCAGGATCTTCTCGCCGCTGTGCTTCGGGTCGTCGTCGAACCCGGGCAGCGCGCACACCCACTGATAGAGATCCGTGAAGCGGATCGTGGCGGGATCGACGTCGGGATGAGCTTCTGCGAGCGCGATCGCAATGTCGCGCGAGTCGGTCCATTTCATGGCGGTCCTAGCCTCTTTCCTTGGCGTAATTGATCGTGTACCGGGGGATCTCGACGACGAGGTTCTCGTCGGCGACGATCGCCTGGCAGGACAGCCGCGACACGGGCGTCAGGCCCCACGCGCGATCGAGCAGGTCCTCCTCGTCGTCGGACGCGTCCCCGAGCGAGTCGTAGCCCTCGCGCACGATGACGTGGCACGTCGTGCACGCGCAGGATTTTTCGCACGCGTGCTCCACCTCGATGCCCTGCTCGAGCAGATTGTCGAGCACCGAGACGCCGCTCTTCGCCTCGAACGTCTTGCCTTCCGGGCAGATCTCGGCGTGCGGCAGAACGACGATTTCCGGCATCGCTTCAGCGCCCGTTCACGCGGCGTTCACGCAGAAATTCCGGATGCGCACGCGCGGGTCGTGCGACTCGATGCGGATGCACGCTAACCGAGCGCATCGACGCGCCGCCCCGAAAGCGCGCGCGCCATGCCGCGATCCATCCGCTTCGCCGCGAAGCCGGCGGTCGCATCGTTCAGCGCCTGGACGGCCGCCGTGAGCGCGCCACGGTCTTCGCCGTCGCGTCGCGCCTTGACGTCTGCGATCGCAGCGTCGATAGCTGCCCGCGCGGCGGCGTCGACCAGATCTGCGTCTGCTGCAATCGCCGCTTCGGTGGCCGCGACGATGCGGTCGGCCTCGACGCGCGCCTCGGCCAGCGCGCGCGCCTGCGCGTCGTCGGCCGCGTGCGCGAACGATTCCTGCAGCATGCGTGCGATCTCGGCGTCCGTGAGGCCATACGAGGGCTTGACGGCGATCGACGCGGCGACGCCCGTCGTCTGCTCGCGCGCCGACACGGCGAGGAGCCCATCGGCGTCGACCTCGAACGTCACGCGGATGCGCGCGGCGCCCGCGGTCATCGGCGGAATGCCGCGCAGCTCGAAGCGCGCGAGCGACCGGCAATCGGCGACCTTCTCGCGCTCGCCCTGAACGACGTGCAGCGACATCGCCGTCTGCCCGTCCTTGAACGTCGTGAATTCCTGCGCGCGCGCCACCGGTATCGTCGAGTTGCGCGGAATGATCTTCTCGGACAGGCCGCCCATCGTCTCGAGGCCGAGCGACAGCGGGATGACATCGAGCAGCAGCCAGTCGTCGCCATCGCGGTTGCCCGCGAGCTTGTTGGCCTGGATCGCGGCGCCAAGCGCGACGACCTCTTCCGGATTCAGGTTGACGAGCGGCGGCTGGCCGAAGAACTCGGCCACTGCACGCCGGATCTGCGGCATTCGCGTCGCGCCGCCGACCATCACGACACCGCTCACGTCCGACGGCGACAGGCGCGCGTCGCGCAGCGCGCGCTTCACCGGCGCCATCGTCTTGCCGACGAGCGTCTTCGTGATCTCGCTGAACACGGCGGGCGTGAGCGTCGCGTCGACCGATCCCACCGACAGGTCGACGTCGATCGGCGCCGCGTCGTGACCCGTCAGCATTTCCTTCGCGTCGCGCGCGCGCGTCATCAACAGCCGCGCATCCGCTGCGGACAATGGCGGCAGCTTCGCCTGCTCGAGCGCCCAGCAGAACACGCGATGGTCGAAATCATCGCCGCCGAGCGCCGCGTCCCCGCTTGTCGCGAGCACCTCGAACACGCCGCGCGTGAGCCGCAGGATCGAGATGTCGAACGTGCCGCCGCCCAAATCGAACACGGCGTACGTGCCCTCGCTCGCGTTGTCGAGGCCGTATGCGATTGCGGCTGCCGTCGGCTCGTTCAAAAGCCGCAGCACGGTGAGACCGGCCAGCGCCGCCGCATCCTTCGTCGCCTGGCGCTGCGCGTCGTCGAAGTACGCGGGAACGGTGACGACGGCGCCGTCGACCCCGGCGCCGAGCGACGCTTCGGCGCGCTCGCGCAGCGCTTTGAGAATTTCCGCCGAGATCTCGACCGGCGTCCGCACGCCCGCGCGAGTGGCGATGCGGACCATCCCCTGCCCTTCGACGAACCGATACGGATAGCGGCGATCGTCGCCGAGATCGTCGAGCCCGCGGCCCATCAACCGTTTGACCGAGACGATCGTGTTCGCGGGATCGCGCGTCGCGTGCGCCAGCGCGGCGTAGCCGACTTCGACGCCGCCGTCGGTGTAACGCACCACCGACGGCACGAGCGGTCGCCCTTCGAGATCGGGCAGCACGACGGCGAGGCCGTGGCGAACGGTCGCGACGAGCGAGTTCGTCGTGCCGAGGTCGATCCCGATCGCTCGCTTGCGCGCGTGCGGCAGCGGCGACTCGCCCGGCTCGGAGATCTGAAACAGCGTCATGAGCTACGCGAGTGCGTCATCGGTCGATCACCGCGGCACGCATCTCGTCGAGATCCTCGACGAGCCTGGTGAGAAAGCGCAGCTCGCGCACGCGCCGGCGGCCGCGCTCGAGGTCGCCTGCGTCGAGCGCCGCTGCGACCTCGCGTTCGAGGCCGGCGGCGTCCGCGCGCACCGCATCGACGAGCGCGCCGAGCCGCTGCTCGTCCTGCGCGTCAGCGGCTTCTTCCGCTTCTTCCCGTCGCTCGAGTTGCTCGGTGAGAAATGCCACCGGCAGCGCGTTGTCGGTTTCGGTGCGCACGTCGACGCCGCGCAGATGCAGCAGATATTCGGCGCGCGCGACCGGATCCTGCAACGCACGATACGCCTCGTTGACGCGCGCCGACGCCTGCAGCGCGAGCCGCTTCTCGGCGTCGCTGCCGGCCGCATGCCGGTCCGGATGCACGTCGCTCTGCAACCCGCGATACGCGCGCTCGAGGGCGCCGGCATCGACCTGAAAACGTGCGGGCAAACCGAACAGCTCGAAATGATTCCGCGAGAAGTCGATCATCGGCGATGCGCGGGAACGCGGGCGGCGCTCGGCGCGAATTCCCGGTCGGCGCCGCAGGCGGCGCGCACTGCGCGTTCGCCGTCGGCGCGGCGGCGGATGTCGGGGCGAGCGGAAGCTGCGCGGTGGTAAAGCCCCGTCAGACGTTGAAGGATTCGCCGCATCCGCACGAGTCCTGCACGTTCGGATTGTTGAACTTGAACCCTTCGTTCAGTCCCTCGCGCGCGAAGTCGAGCTCGGTACCGTCGAGGTACGGAAGGCTCTTCGGATCGACGATCACGCGTACGCCGTGGCTTTCGAACGCCTTGTCCTCGGGCCGCACTTCGTCGGCGTATTCGAGCTTGTAGGCGAGGCCCGAGCAGCCCGACGTGCGAACACCGAGCCGCAGGCCCACGCCCTTGCCGCGTTTCGCGAGGTTCGCTGCGACGTGTCGCGCCGCGTTCTCGGTCAGTGTGATGGCCATGCGCGTGGTCGATATGCGGGGTCAATCGGCTACGGCCGGCGTGGGTGCCGCCTGCTCGTGCTTCGCCTTGTAGTCGGCGACCGCGGCCTTGATCGCATCCTCGGCGAGGATCGAGCAGTGAATCTTGACCGGCGGCAGCGCCAGCTCCTCGGCGATCTGCGTGTTGCGGATCGACATCGCCTGGTCGAGCGTCTTGCCCTTCACCCATTCGGTGACGAGCGACGACGACGCGATGGCGGAGCCGCACCCGTACGTCTTGAACTTGGCGTCCTCGATGATGCCGTCCTTGTTGACCTTGATCTGCAGCTTCATCACGTCGCCGCACGCGGGCGCACCCACCATGCCAGTGCCGACGCCCTCGTCGGTTTTCCCGAAGGAACCGACGTTGCGCGGGTTCTCGTAGTGGTCCAGTACCTTGTCGCTGTATGCCATTGCGTTTCTCCTAGTGGGCAGCCCACTGGACGGTGTCCAAATCGATGCCTTCCTGATGCATTTCCCAAAGTGGGGACAATTCCCGCAATTTCGCGATCTTCCCGCGCACGAGGTCGACGGTGAAGCCGATCTCCTCTTCGGTCGTGAAGCGGCCGACGGTGAAGCGGATCGAACTGTGCGCGAGCTCGTCGCTCCGCCCCAGCGCGCGCAGCACGTACGACGGCTCGAGCGACGCGGACGTGCAGGCCGACCCCGAAGACACGGCGACGTCCTTGATCGCCATGATCAGGCTCTCGCCCTCGACGAAGTTGAAGCTGACGTTGAGGTTGTGCGGCACGCGACGCTCCATGTCGCCGTTGACGTATACCTCTTCGATCTGCGACAGCCCGTCCCACAGCTTGTCGCGCAGGCGCCGGATGCGGGCGTTGTCGGCTTCCATCTCGAGCCGCGCGAGCCGGAATGCCTCGCCCATGCCGACGATCTGGTGCGTGGGCAGCGTGCCGGAGCGCATGCCGCGCTCGTGGCCGCCGCCGTGCATCTGAGCCTCGATGCGCACGCGCGGCTTGCGCCGCACGAACAGTGCGCCGACGCCTTTCGGCCCGTATGTCTTGTGCGCCGAGAACGACATCAGGTCCACTTTCAGCGTTCCGAGATCGACCGGCAGCTTCCCCGTCGCTTGTGCGCTGTCTACGTGGAACACGATCTTGCGTGCACGGCAGATCTCGCCGATAGCCGCAATATCCTGGATGACGCCGATCTCGTTGTTGACGTACATCACGGAAACGACGGTCGTGTCCGGCCGCAGCGCCGCCTCGAAGCGCGCGAGGTCGAGCAGGCCATCCGGCGCGACATCGAGGTACGTTACCTCGAAGCCGTCGCGCTCGAGCTCGCGCATCGTGTCGAGCGTCGCCTTGTGCTCGGTCTTGACCGTGACGAGATGCCTGCCCTTGTCCTTGTAGAAGTACGCGGCGCCCTTGAGTGCCAGGTTGATCGACTCGGTGGCGCCCGACGTCCATACGAGCTCCTTCGGGTCGCAATTGACGAGCGCCGCCACCTCCTTGCGCGCCTGCTCCACGGCCGCCTCGGTGTGCCAGCCGAACGAATGCGAGCGCGACGCCGGGTTGCCGAAGTGCTCGGTCAGGTACGGAATCATTTTTTCCGCGACGCGCGGATCGACCGGCGTCGTGGCGGAGTAGTCGAGGTAGACAGGCAGGTGCATGGCGTTTCCGTTAGAGGTCAGGTCGTCGCCGGCTCGGATGCGCGGTCGGTGCCGACCAGCGCGCGGTGGTCGCGCAGGACCGCCACTTCGCCCGCGCGGGACTTCTGCTGGCGGACCAGCTCGGCGAGGGTGATCGACCGCAGGTACGTGAAGATGTGCGCATTGAGCCCGGCCCACAGCTCGTGCGTCATGCACCGGCGGTCGTCGTGACAGTTCTCGCGCCCTCCGCATTGCGTGGCATCGATCGGCTCGTCGACCGCGACGATGATGTCGGCCACCGCCACCAGCTCGGGCGCCCGGCCGAGGTTGTAGCCGCCGCCAGGCCCGCGCACGCTCTCGACCAGACCCTGCCGGCGCAGCTTGCCGAACAACTGCTCCAGGTACGACAGCGAGATCTTCTGGCGCTCGGAGATCGCCGCGAGCGTCACCGGACCTTGTACGCCGTGCAGCGCGACGTCGATCATGGCGGTGACGGCAAAGCGTCCTTTGGTGGTGAGGCGCATGGCGTGTCGAGTTCTCCGCTGCGGCGATTATTCTAGAATACCCGAATAATTTAGTCAACTAAATTGCCGCAGAGTTCCGCATCGATCACTCGAGCATCTTGTTGATCTGCCGAGGGTCGAACGCGTCCGCGACCGCTTTGGCCTCCCCGCAGTCCATCCCTTCGTGCTGCAGCAGCGCGACCAGCCGATTGAACCGCTCTTCGGTGGCGGCCGCGTGGTCGAGCAGCTTGTGGATGGCCTGCACCATCGGGTCGTCCATGTCCGACGAGATGGCGTAGGCTGAAAAGCCCATCTTCGTCGCCTGCGCCTCGCGCCGGTCGCGCTCGTCCGCCGTCACGACGCGCGCCGGAATGCCGACCGCCGTCGCTTCGGCGGGAACGTTGCGAACGACGACGGCGTTGGAGCCGATCTTCGCGCCGTCGCCGACGTGGATCGGGCCGAGGATCTTCGCTCCGGCGCCGATGACGACGCCGCGACCGAGCGTCGGATGGCGCTTGCCCTTGTTCCAGGAGGTGCCGCCGAGCGTGACGCCATGGTAGAGCGTCGTATCGTCCCCGATCTCGGCCGTTTCGCCGATGACGACACCCATGCCGTGATCGATGAAGACGCGCCGGCCGATCGTCGCGCCGGGATGGATCTCGATGCCGGTCAATACGCGCCCCCAATGCGCGAGCCAGCGGGCGAGCCAGCGGAAATTGGCGCGCCACAGCCGGTGCACGACGTTGCGATGCCAGACGAGCGCGTGCAACCCCGGGTAGCAGGTCAGGACCTCCCATGTCGTGCGCGCCGCGGGATCGCGCTCGAACACCACCCCGATGTCTTCGCGGATTCGGCCGAACATCCGGGAATTATGCCACGTTCCCGAGTAAATCACTCAACTATTAACGAAGGACGATTGCGGCGAGCAGGAGACCCGCGATCGCGATCCCGAAAAAAGTCAGGTAGCCCACCGCGACGAACGCCGCCCGCAGCACGATGCCGGACCAGCGCCCGCCGTAGACCGCCTTCATCGACAGGAAGCCGTAGGCGATCATCCAGACGACGAGGATTCCGCGCAGCCACGGCACGTCGACGAGCGCGGCTGCGCTCACGGCGAGGAAAACGAACGCGTGGTTATGCGCGCCGAACACCAGGTGCGCGGCATATTCGTGCGGCCGTCGCGGATGCCGACGCCGGCTGTCCGCGTACGCGATCTTCAGCATCAGCGCGAAAACGGGCAGCAGCCCGATCGCCGCGTAGGGTGCATAACGCAGGATGCCGGCGCGGATGCGCTCGGCCTTCTGGTCGCGGGAGAGGACGTTGAATTCATCCACGCGCGCGAGAACCGGCGCGAGCCACGCCGCATCGGCCGGATCGACGCGGATCTGCAGTCCCCGATCGAGGTGCTTGCCGACCGATTCGTCGCCGGGCGCATCGCCGCGCCGCGCGGATGCGCGGCTCGCGTTTGCGCTGTCGCCGATCACGATCGGCGTGTCGATCGTGAACCCGAGTATCGCGAACATCAGGATCGACAGGGCGACGAACAGCCGCGATGGCCGCACGTAGCGGCGGCGGCGGCCGGCGAGATACTCGCTCGTCAGGAATCCCGGACGAAACAGCAACGCGCCGACCGTGCGCCACAGCCGCCCATCGAGTGCGACGTAGCGGCCCGCAGCCTCGCGCAGGAAGCGTCCCGCCGGTGGCAGCGCAACGGCCGTTTCCTGGCCGCAGTTCGCGCAAAAGTTGCCGGAGATCAGGGCGCCACAATTGCGGCAACGCTCCGAGGCGGGCGGACGAGTTCCGACGGCCGGCTTTGCGGCCGGCGTTTCGACGCAGGCAACGGGCTGCATCAGCGACCGCGTTCGCGCTTGCCGAGCGCGTCGACGGTCGCCAGGATTCCGCGCAGGATGTTCACTTCCTCGCGCTCGAGGCCAGCGCGCGCGAACAGTCGCCGCAGCCGCGGCATCAGCCGGCGCGGCCGTACCGGATCGAGAAAACCGATGGCCGCGAGCGTGCGCTCCGCGTGCGCGTCGAGTGCCGCGACGTCGTCGTGCGTGGCCGGCGTGAAGCGCGGCGCGTTCCACACGCGATCGCCGAGCGCAGCGGCGCGCATCTCCCATGCGGCAACCTGCACGGCCGCGGCGAGATTCAGCGAGCAATAGGCAGGGTTCGCGGCAATCGTCGCTACGGTGCTGCACTGCGCGAGCTCGGCATTCGACAGTCCGGACATCTCGGTTCCGAACACCAGTGCAACGTCCGCGCGCGCCGCCATGCCGATCGCCGCGCCGGCGGCCTCGCGCAGCGGCAGCACGCGACCCGCGAACTCGCGGGGACGCGCCGAAAAGCCGATCGACATTCGCGTACCGGCCAGCCCGTCGGCGAGCGTTTCCACCACCGTCGCCGCGTCGAGCACCGCCGTCGCGCCGGATGCGAGCGCAGTTGCATCGGCATCCGGAAACCGCGCAGGCGCGACGAGCACGAGGCGCGCAAGTCCCATCGTGTGCATCGCACGCGCGGCGGCGCCGATGTTCGCCGGCAGGCTCGTGTGCACGAGCACGACGCGAAGGCGCGCAAGCCGCGTGTCGCCGTCGGGCGGCGCGTCATCCGGCGATGAATCGGTCGCAGCCAAGGTCGATCGGGCGTTGCCGGGTGCGCGCGAGGCGCGCGAGGTCGCGCGCCGCATGCACGGTAAAATGCGAGCCTGCATTCTGACACGCGAGCGTCGAGCGTCGCCGGGCGGCGCGATGAAGCTTCGATTCACCCTTCGATCCTCGTCCCCAGCCCCGAGTCCCATGCATCCGATGCTCACCACCGCAGTCAAGGCCGCACGCCGCGCCGGCAACATCATTTCGCGCGGCGCGCGCGACCTCGATCTGTTGACGGTCACGGCCAAGGGACCGAAGGACTTCGTGAGCGAGGTCGACCACGCGGCCGAAGCTGCAATCGTCGACACGCTTCACGCCGCGTATCCCGATCACGCGATTCTGGCCGAGGAAGGAACCGGCCGCGACCGCAATCAGGATGCGGAGAACGTGTGGATCATCGATCCGCTCGACGGCACCACCAACTTCCTGCACGGCTTTCCGCAGTATTGCGTGTCGATCGCGCTCGCGCACAAGGGCGTCGTCACGCAGGGCGTCGTTTACGATCCCGTGCGCAACGATCTTTTCACGGCGACGCGGGGCCGCGGCGCATTCCTGAACGACCGGCGCATCCGCGTGTCGCGGCGCGCGCATCTGCGCGAATGCCTGATCGGAACCGGCTTCCCGTTCCGCGACGGCAGTCATCTCGATACGTACCTGCAGATGCTGAAGGTGATGACTCAGCAGGCCGCCGGATTGCGCCGCCCGGGCGCGGCCGCGCTCGACCTCGCGTATGTCGCGGCGGGTTACTACGACGGCTTTTTCGAGATCGGCCTCAACGCGTGGGACGTCGCCGCCGGCAGCCTGCTCGTGCTCGAGGCCGGCGGCCTGATCGGCGATCTCGCCGGCGAAGGCGACTATCTGCACGGCGGGCAGGTGATCGCGGCGACGCCGAAGGTGTTCGCGCAGATCGTCCAGACGCTCGCGCCGTATCGCGATGCGCTTGCGCGCGAGCGCGCAGGGCCGTCCCAGGACGCCCACGCGAGCGGGGCGAAGCCAAGGCCCGAAGGGGGCGACCGCGAGCGTGGGCGCGAGCCCGACACGCGGTCCCGCGGATAATTAGGCCGGCCAAGGAGGGCGAGGCGAGCTGGCCCCGAAGCGCGTCAGCGCGGAGGGCAGTCAACCGCGCGCAGGGCCGTCCCGAGCGCGAGCTGGCCCCGAAGCGCGTCAGCGCGGAGGGTAGTCAACCGCGCGCAGGTTTATTGACTGACGACCGGCGACTGCCTGCCGCCGACGCCACAGGCCTTGTAATCCGCTTCGAGCGCGTTCCTGCACGCGATCAGTTGCGGGTGGTTTCCTCGACCCGGTCGGCTAGCGCAACGCTCGCAGGCGCTACGACGCGGTCCGCCGTCGGCGGCGCCCCCGGTTCGTGCGGCGTGCGCGCGCTTTCGGGTCGAGTCGTCGATGCGGGCGCTTGGCCTTGCACCGCCGCGCCGGCGTCGCGCATCGCCGCCCATTCAACCAGCAGCGCGTAGCCAATGGCGAGCAGCACGGGGCCGAGGAATACGCCGATGAATCCGAACGCGACGACGCCGCCCAGCACGCCGAGGAGCACGAGGATGAAGGGCAGGTCGACGCCGCGGCTGATGATCAGCGGCTTGATCACATTGTCGATCGTCGACACCGCGAACATGCCCCACGCCAGCACGAAAACGCCCCAGCCCATGTGACCGGTCTGGATCAGCCACAAACCCGCCGGCACCCATACGAGCGGCGGGCCGACGGGCACCGGCGACGCGATGAACGTCAGGAAGCCGAGCAGCGGCGCCGCCTCGATGCCGGCGATCCAGAAACCGATGCCCGCGACCACGCCCTGCACGAGCGCGGTTCCGAGCAACCCGAGCACGACACCGCGGACCGCCGACACGGCGACGAGCGCGAGCTGCATGCCGCGGTCGCCGGCGATGCGCAGCGCCGCGCCGCGCGTGTGCCGCACGATCGCGTGGCCGTCGCGAAACATGAACCACGCGATGAAGATCGCGAGCGCCATCTGCAAAATGGCGCCCAGCACGGACGCGCCCGACGCGACCGCAGCCTTGCGCAGCGGCTCGACGTACTCGCGCAGCACGCCGAGCAGCTGGGCGGTGTCGTGCGCCATGCTCGTCCAGTAGGCGACTACCGTCGGACCGATGACCGGCAACCCCGCCACCCACGCCGGCGGCTCCGGAGGCCCTGACGCAAGCAGGTCGCGTCCCCAGCGCGCCATCACGGCCGCGTTGTCGGCGATCGTCGCGCCGACGACGACGAACGGCGCCAGCATGATGAGCGCGAGCAGCAGCACCATCGCGAACGCCGCCAGGCCGTCCCGGTTTTTGAGGCGTGCCGCGACGCGCAGATAGAGCGGCCACGTCGTCGTGCACAGGATCGCGGCCCACACGAGCGCCGTGATGAACGGCTTCAGCACGAAGAAGCAGCCGACGATGACCGCGGACAGCACGGCGAACGAAAGCGCCTGGTCGATTCGCGACGGCGACAGCGGCATCTTCACCGTCGTGCCTGCGGAGGCGATGCGTCGAGGATCGACTCGATGCGCTCTCGCAACTGAGCGAGATCCACCGGCTTCACGAGATAACCGGCAAAGCCCGCGACTTTTGCCTGCTCGGTGTCGCCGGGCTGTCCGTATCCGGTGACGGCGATCACTTTCGCGCGTCCGGTGACCGGATGCTTCGAGAGCTTCGCCGCCAGCTCGTAGCCGGTCATTCCCGGCAATCCGATGTCGAGCAGCACGATGTCGGGATCGAGCGCGATCGCGCGCTCGAGCGCCGATTCGGGATCGTGTGCCGTCACGACCTCGAAGCCGGCGAGCCCGAGCAGCGTGCCCATGGCGTCGGCGGCATCGATGTTGTCGTCGACGACGAGCAGGCGGCGCTGGGCGCGCATGCCGTTCCCCTCCGCATCCCCGGCGAACGCGCCTGCATCCGCGAGCGGAAGCCGCAGGGTAAACGCGCTGCCCTTGTTCTCTCCTGCGCTTCGCGCCTCGACTTCACCCCCCATCAGGCGCGTGAGCCGGGCGACGATGGCGAGACCCGTGCCGAGACCGTGCGTCGTGTCGGGCGCGCGGTCGAAGAGATCGAACAGATGCGGGATCGCCGCGGCGTCGATCCCCTGCCCGTCGTCCGCCACGACGATCTCGGCAGCGCCGTCGCGCGCCTGTGCGGTAACACGCACGCGTCCCGCCTTCGGCGTGAACTTCGATGCGTTCCCGATCAGGTTGCCGATCACCTGGACGAGACGTCCAGCGTCGCCGATCACTGTCAGCGGCTCGCGTCCGACGTCGACGGTGAGATGCTGCTCGCGGTCGCGGATGACAGCCTCGTGGCGTGCGACCGCGTTTTCGACGGCCTGGCGGAGGTCGACGGACTCGCGTGCGAAGTGGATGCTGCCGCTATCGATGCGGGACAGGTCGATCAGATCGTCGACCAGCTCGGCGAGACGCGCGCACTGCCGCTCGATGATTGCCTGCGCGCGGCGTGCACGGGGATCTTCCGCCGCTGGAAGGCGCGCGAGGAGCTCGATCGAGCTTCGTATCGGCGCCAGCGGATTGCGCAGTTCGTGCGCGAGCATGGCGAGGAACGCGCTCTTCGACTGCTCGAAACGTCCGAGCGTGGCTTGTGCCTGCTTGCGGTCGGTGATGTCGATCGCCGCGCCCACGTACCCGGCGAATCCCGATCCATCGTTGCGCGGCACGCCCGTGTCGAGCACGAACCGATATTCACCGTCGTGCCGCCGCAGCCGATACTCGAGATTGAACGGCTTGCGCTGCGCGACCGCCTCCGCCATCGCAGCCTGCTGCGGACCGAAGTCCTCGGGATGGACGCCTGCGGTCCATCCGGTGCCTGCCTCCTCTTCCATCGTCCGCCCGGTGAACGCCGTCCATGGCTGGTTGACATACGCGCGACGGCCGTCGGCGTCCGCCATCCACACGAGCACCGGCACCTGATCGGCCAGGACGCGAAAGCGCGCCTCGCTTTCCTCGAGCGCCGCACGCGCCTCGCGCGCTTTCGTCACGTCGCGGAACACGAGCACGAATCCTCCGGCCGCGCCACCGCGATCCCGGATCGTGCTGACCTTGAACTCGATCTGTCGCTCGTTGCCGTCGCGCGCGACGAGAACGAGATCGGCGACGGGATCGGGCGCGTCGCGCTCGAGCGCGACGTCGACCGGCCGCCGCGTATTTCCGTCCATGAGCCGCAACACCTTGGCGAGCGGCCGGCCGATCGCCTCAGGCGCCGGCCAGCCGGTGAGCGCTGCGGCGCAATCGTTCGCGAACGTCACGCCGCCTTGCGCGTCGGTCGCGATCACTGCGTCGGCGATCGCCTGCAGCGTCACCTGCGAGCGGTCGCGCTCGGCGGCGAGTTCGGCGCGCGCAGCTTCGAGGCCCGATTGGCGCGCGAGCACCTCGTGCGCCAGCGCCTGCGCCTGCTCGCGCGAAGCGCGCAGCGCGGAAGCGATCCCGCCGATGCAAAGCGCAGCCGCAACGAACAAGCCGAGTAGCACGGCGTCGGGGATGTCGATCGCCCCGACGCGGTCGTTCGGGCTCAGGTAGGCGGTCCATGATATCGCGGCGCCGAGCAACGTGGCGGCGACCGCGGGACCCAGCCCTCCGTACCACGCCGCGACGGCAACAGCGAGTATCAGCGGCGCGTACACGACGCGATCGCCGAGGAGCGGATCGAGCGCTTCGCGCAAGCCCCACGCGGCAATGCACGCGAGGACGGCAAAGGCGTAGTTGAACGCGATCGTCATCAGGCGCGCACGGGGAACCGGTGGCGGTTCGGCATCCAGCTCGGCCGCATCGGGGTCGTGGCCGATCGAGTTCAGCACCCACGCGACGACGAACGCGACGATCGCAGGCAGTCCGAGGCCGAGGCCCGCGACCGTCAGCGCAATGACGAGATCGTCGACGCCGACGGTCCGGAACACGGCCCAGACGATGACGCCGGCGCTTGCGACGAGAAACGCCGCGCCGACCCACGTCAGCCCGCGGGCGATCTGCGCTAGCGTGCGAATCGGCGGAAGTCCTGCATCAGCGGAAGAATCGGTCGCCATCGGGTCAGGTCGGGCCGCGGCCCATCGAGCGCCGCAGCGGGATCGCAAACAGCCGGCATGCGCG
>DATEIQ010000117.1:0-2058 GCA_035278845.1 Casimicrobiaceae bacterium
GGTCGGATGCGTCGGCGGCGCTGCCCGACTCGCGGGCTCGGGGCCCGTCTGCGCCGTCTTGAGCGATACGATCGGCGTTCCTTCGCTGACGCGCGCGCCGACCGCGACGCGCACGCCTTCGACGACGCCGGCGACCGGCGACGGCACGTCCATCGTCGCCTTGTCCGATTCGAGCGTGACCAGCGGATCGTCGGCCTTCACGACATCGCCGGGCTTCACGAACACCTCGATCACCGGGACGTCGGTGAAGTCTCCGATGTCCGGAACGCGCACTTCGACCGTCGCTCCAGCGGGCGGCGTCGCGCTCGCGCCTTCGCCGGGCGTGTCGGCGCGTCCCTTCTCGCCGCGCGGCGCAGGTGTCCGTGGAGCGGCTGGTGGCGATGCGGTGGCCGTGCCGGCGCCTGGTTTGGCCGCGGAAGCTGTCCCTGTGTCGCTTGGCTTGGCCGCGGAAGCCGTCCCTGCAGCCGGTTTTGCTGGCGCGCCCGCGCCGTTCGGCTCGAGCGTGAGCACGACGCTGCCTTCGCTCACCTTGTCGCCGGTGCGCACGCGCAGTTCCTTCACCGTGCCGGCCGACGGCGCGGGCACGTCCATCGTCGCCTTGTCGGATTCGAGCGTGATCAGCGAATCGTCGATGCCGACCGTATCGCCCGGTTTCACCAGCACGTCGATGACCGGCACGTCCTTGAAATCGCCGATGTCCGGAACCCTGACCTCGATCGCGCTCATCGTTCGCCTGTCTTGTTCGGTAATTTATACGGTCCAGGGTGCCGGTTTCGCCGGATCGATGCCGTACTTCTTCAACGCTTCGGCGACCTTCGTCGCGGGAATCGCGCCTTCGTCGGCGAGCGCCTTCAGCGCCGCCACGGTCACGTACGTGCGGTCGACTTCGAAGAAGTGGCGCAGCTTCTCGCGCGTGTCCGAGCGGCCGAAGCCGTCGGTGCCGAGCACGACGTAGCGCCGCGGCACGTACGCACGGATCTGTTCGGCGAACGTGCGCATGTAATCGGTCGCCGCCACGACCGGGCCCGAGGTTTCGCTCAACGACTGCTCGACGTGCGACTGCCGCGGCTTTGCGGTCGGGTTCAGCAGGTTTTGCCGCGCCACCGCCTGGCCGTCGCGCGCGAGCTCGGTGAACGACGGACAGCTCCACAGATCGGATTCGACGCCCCAGTCGTCGCGCAGCATGTCGGCCGCCGCGATCACCTCGCGGAAGATGCTGCCCGAACCCAGCAGTTGCACGCGCGGGCCCTTCGTCTTCTTCCCGCCGGCCTTGAACAGGTACATGCCTTTGATGATCGCGGGCGCTGCGCCTTCCGGCATCTCCGGATGGCGGTAGTTCTCGTTCATCACCGTCAGGTAGTAATAGACGTCCTGCTGCTCGGCGTACATGCGCCGCAGCCCATCCTGCATGATCACCGCGACCTCGTAGGCGAACGTCGGGTCGTAGGAGACGCAGTTCGGGATCGTCGACGACAGCACGTGCGAATTGCCATCCTCGTGCTGCAGCCCTTCGCCGTTCAGCGTGGTGCGGCCCGCCGTGCCGCCGAGCAGGAAGCCTCGTGCGCGCATGTCGCCCGCCGCCCATGCGAAGTCGCCGACGCGCTGGAAGCCGAACATCGAGTAGAAGATGTAGAACGGGATCATCGGGACGCCGTGCGTCGAATAGCTGGTGGCGGCCGCCATCCAGTCGCACATCGCACCGGCCTCGTTGATGCCTTCCTGGAGGATCTGCCCCTTCTTGTCCTCCTTGTAGAACATCAGCTGGTCCTTGTCCTCCGGCGTGTAGAGTTGTCCGAGCTGGTTCCAGATCGCGAGCTGGCGGAACAGCCCCTCCATGCCGAACGTTCGCGATTCGTCGGGAACGATCGGTACGATGTGCTTCGACAGCGCCTTGTCGCGCAGCAGCGTCTGCAGGATCTGTACGAACGCCATCGTCGTCGAGATCTCGCGCTCGTCGGTGCTCTTCAGGAAGCGCTCGAACGCGGCAAGCTCGGGCACCGGCAGCGCTTCGGCCTTGCGCCGGCGGGCGGGCAGGTAACCGCCGAGCTCCATCCGCCG
>DATEIQ010000118.1:0-3816 GCA_035278845.1 Casimicrobiaceae bacterium
CGCACGACGAACAGCTTGACCGCTTCGCCGGATTTCGGGTCGGGAACGCCGACGGCCGCGCACTCGAGCACGCCCGGGTGCGTGGCGACCACGCCCTCGATCTCGTTCGGATAGACGTTGAATCCCGACACGAGAATCATGTCCTTCTTGCGGTCGACGATCCTGATGTAGCCGCGCGCATCCATGGTGCCGATATCGCCAGTCATGAAGAACCCGTCGGGCGTCATGACGTCCGCCGTGTCCTGCGGCCGTTGCCAGTAACCGGCCATCACCTGTGGACCCCTGATGCAGATTTCGCCCGGATCGCCGAGCGGCACGTCCCTGCCCGCGTCGTCGCGCAGCGCGACCCAGGTCGACGAGATCGGCAGTCCGATCGAACCGTTGTATTCGGCGGTGTCGAGCGGATTCATCGTGGCGGCGGGCGACGTCTCGGTGAGCCCGTATGCCTCGACCAGCGTTACGCCGGTCACTTCCTTCCAGCGCCGGGCCACGGCCTCCTGCACCGCCATGCCACCGCCGAGCGTCAGGCGAAACGAGCGGAAATCGAGGTGCGCGAACTTCGGGTTGTTGAGAAGCGCGTTGAAAAGCGTGTTGACGCCCGTCAGCGCCGTGAAGCGGTGGCGGTGCATTTCCTTGACGAGGTGCGGGATGTCGCGCGGATTGGTGATCAGCACGTTCTCGCCACCCACCGACATGAACACGAGGCAGTTCGCCGTCAGCGAGAAGATGTGGTAGAGCGGCAGCGGCGTGAGGATGACCTCGCGCCTATCATCGGCGAGAATCGGCCGCACCCATGCGCGCGCCTGCAGCATGTTGGCGACGATGTTCCGGTGCAGCAGCATCGCACCCTTTGCGACGCCCGTGGTACCGCCTGTGTATTGCAAAAACGCGAGGTCGTCATGCGTGATCGGCACCCGCGACAGCGACACCTTGCGGCCCTGCTTCATCGCGTCGTTGAAGCGGACCGCGCCGGGCAGCGAATAATCCGGCACCATCTTCTTGACGTGGCGGAGCACGAGGTCGACGACCTTGCCCTTGACGGCCAGCATCTCGCCGATCGACGTCACGACCGTCTGCCGCACTTTCGTACGCGCGACGACCTCCTGCAGCGTGCGCGCGAAGTTCTCGACGACGACGATGTTCTCGGCGCCCGAGTCGACGAGCTGGTGCTCGAGCTCGCGCGCCGTGTAGAGAGGATTGACGTTCACCACCGTGCAGCCGGCGCGCAATGTCCCGAACAGGCACACCGGATACTGGAGGATGTTCGGCATCATGAGCGCGACGCGCCTGCCCTTCGCGCAGCCGATGCTCTGCAGCCATGCCCCGAACGTCGATGACAGCGCGTCCAGGTCGGCGAACGTGATCGTGCGGCCCATGCACGAGAACGCGGGTCGCGTCGCGAATCTGCGGCACGCCTCCTCGAACACTTCGCGCACCGACGCGTATTCGTCGACGTCGATGTCCGCGGGTACGCCCTTTGGGTAATGCTCGAGCCAGATGCGTTCCACGGCGCTCCTCCCGGGGGTCGAAGCCGATGTCCGGCTGCGTTCTCGCGCCGGACATCGAGATTCCGATGTCCTGAACCGGCGATGCGCCGGCAGATGCTACACCACGCGACTGCCGTCCGCGATCAGGCGAACCCTCATGCCGCGGCCGCGCTGCGTGCGTATTGCAGCGGACCGCCGCGAAACGGAGCGAACCCCGCGCCGAAGATCGCGCCGGCGTCGACGAGATCGGCATCCTCGACGATACCCTCGGCAAGTGCCGATTTCGCTTCCGCGACGAGCGGGTCGACGAGCCTGCGGCCCAGGTCCGCCGAGGCTTCGGTCGGCGCCGCCTGCTTCTGCGGACGCCCGTTCACCCACGCGTAGAAACCATGTCCGGTTTTCTTCCCGAGCCGCCCGGCGGCCACGTATTCGGCGAGCCGGCGCGGCGGCTCGCCGTCCTGCCCGAGCATGCGACCCACCGCGAGGCAGATATCGAGCCCAACCGTGTCCGCGAGCTCGATCGGGCCCATCGGCATGCCGAACGCAACCGCGGCCTCGTCGACCGCCTCGGGCGCGATGCCTTCGTCGACGCAGCGCATTGCCGTCATCAGATACGGCGCGAGTACGCGATTGACGAGAAAGCCCGGCGCGCTTTTCACGGGCAGCGGCAGTTTGTCGATCGCACGGACGAACGCCGCGCCGCGCGCCAGCAGCGACGGATCGCTGTCCTGGCCTGCGACGACCTCGACCAGCATCATCCGCGCGACCGGATTGAAGAAGTGCAGGCCGATGAGCCGCGACGGCTCGGCGAGCGCCGAGGCGATGTCCTCGAGCGGGATCGACGACGTGTTCGTCGCGAGGATCGCATCCGGCCTCGCGCGCGCCTCGACATCCGCGAACAGCGTGCGCTTCGCGGCGACATCCTCGAAGATCGCCTCGATGATCACGTCGGCATGCGCGATGCCGTCGCCCGGTACGTCGGGAATCAGCCGGTCGAGCGCGTCGCGCGTCCGCCGCGGATCCTTGAGGCGTTCGGCGAAGAGCTTCGCTGCGCGCTTCATCGCGGGCCCGAGCCGCTGCACGTCCTGGTCCTGCAGCGTGACGGTCATTCCGCGCAGCGCGCACCAGGCGGCGATGTCGCCGCCCATCGTTCCGCCGCCGACGACGTGCACGCGCGTGACGCCGGAAGCCTCCACCTTCCCGAGCGATTTCAGCCGCTCCTGCAGATGGAACACGCGAATCAGGTTCGCCGCCGTCGGCGTCGCGAGCAGCGCGGTGATCGACGCGGGGTCTCCGGGGGGCGGCGCAAGCGGGTCACCGTCGAAGCGCTCGAAAAGCTCCAGAATCGCGTACGGCGCCGGATAGTGCTCGCGCCGCGCGCGCTTTCGCACCTTCTCGGCGGCGCGCTTCGCGATCAGGCGACGCGCGAACGGCACGAGCGTCAGCGACAACGGGAACGGCAGCATGCGCGGCGCAGATCGCGCGAGCAGCACGCCGCGAGCGGTGTTGTCCATGATTCGCGGCGGCACGCATTCGTCGGCAAGGCCGATGCGCTTCGCCTTGCGCGCGTCGACCGTCTTGCCGGTCAGCAGCAGGTCGAGCGCCGCGGGTGCACCGACGAGCCTCGGCAACCGCTTGATGCCGCCCCATCCCGGAACGATGCCGAGCATGACTTCCGGTAAGCCGAGCCGCGTCGACGGCTCGTCGACGACGACGCGATAGCGGCATGCGAGCGCGAGTTCGAGGCCGCCACCGAGGCAGAAGCCGCGGATGAGCGCCAGCGTCGGGTAGGAAACGTTGGCGAGACGCTCGAATGCCTCCCAGCCGTGGCGCACGAGCGCCTGCGCTTGCTGCGCATCGTCGATGTTCGCGAACTCCTCGACATCGGCGCCGGCGATGAAGCCGTTCGCCTTGCCGGAGCGAACGACGAGTCCCACCGGCTTCTCGCCCTCGAGCGCGTCGAGCACTTGCATGAGTTCGTCGAGAATCGCGCGCGACAGCGTGTTCGTCGTCCGGTCAACGCGATCGAACGTCAGCCATGCGAGGCCTTCGGCGTCGCGTGCGAGCGTCCAGTTCTCGCCCATCAGCCGTCTCCCGCCACGATGCGCTCGACGAGCATGGCGCCGCCCTGCCCGCCGCCGATGCAGATGGCCGCGATGCCGCGCTGTCCTCCCTGGCGCTCGAGCGTATTCAGAAGGTGCAGCACGATGCGCGCGCCCGATGCGCCGACCGGATGGCCGAGCGCGATGGCGCCGCCGTCCACGTTGAGCTTCGCGTCTTCGATGACGCCGAGCGCGCCTGGAAGGCCTAGTTCGTCGCGGCAGAACGC
>DATEIQ010000119.1:0-13335 GCA_035278845.1 Casimicrobiaceae bacterium
ACAGCAATCCATAGCAGATGATCCGCGGTTCGCCGTAGTTCCTGCGCGTGTCTTCGACCTCGACCGTTACGCCTTCAAAAACGATTGCGGCGTCTTCAAAATCCAGGCCTCGCTCGGCGAGGGTGCGTGCGCGCTTCGCCGGGTCGAAGGTGATGCGCATTTGTTATTGTAGCTACAACAACCGCGGTTAGCAAGGCCGCGATGACCGGTAGCGCCGCGTCAGCCGCCGCTCGTGCAGCCTAACGCTTAAGGTAACTGGCGCGCCGCGCTGATGCACGCGAACGACGAGCCCCGTGCCGGCGCGTCCGGTTGACCGCCGGGTTAGGCCCCAATCGCAACACGTAGAGTGCTCCCCACCGGCAGGTAGTCGAGCAGAAGTTCCTCACCCTCCGAGCGCGTAACGATCTCGCGGATGGACTTTCGAGAGATGCTCACGCGCAGTCTTTGAGGAGAACGGCTGTTCCACAGAAAGTGAAGGGCAAGGTGCTGGCGCACTGCATCTGGTTGAAGTTCGAATCGCTGCAACTGGTTTACGGTAACAGACCACATCACATTCTTGTTGATCGCGTCGCGCGACTCTAGCGTGCGTATCTGTTCCTCCGTAGGAGGATCCGACCAGTCAAAGGCCGGTTCCGGGTTCTCCTCCTCACCTGCGACGAAGACGGTTCCAGGCGGATTCGATCTGTCATCAGCTTCGAAGAATAGGTCAATCGTATCGCCGAAGGCTAGTTCGTGAGGACAGGCCCAAATCAAGAAGTCATGGACCGCGTCGTCCAAAGCGCCGGCACTTCCCATCACATCGAGATTTGCCACTTCTTGTGCGGTCGCGTCGGACCACACGCCTCCTGAGAACGTCCAAACGTCGGCCGAACCGGCGGTGCACAGATGTTCACCATTCTTGTTCACGCGGAGGCTCGGCATGGGGCCTAACGTTGGAGGTAACCGGCGCGCCGACGAGATGCTCGCCGAATATCAAGCCGTGTGCCGGCGCGTCCGGTTGACCGTAAGGTTAGGCTTCGTCACTACTGACCCCACCAGCCTTAGCCAATTTGTGTAACACGCTCGAACACGCGTCGACGAGCAGGGGAGAGCGGTCCTGCCCAATATATGTGCACTCGTGAGCCAAGAGATTCCGGTATTCAACGGCGAAGTGAAAGTGTTTCCATGTGTCGCCACCGAAGTAACTTTCGGGACTGCCAAGATTGAGCTTGGCGAGGTACTCGACGATTAGCTCCTCCGCGCCCCTAAACCGATATTTCGGGTAGAGCGCCATCAACTCTGCTCTTGAAGCAGCGTGTGTATGCATAACGAGGCACCGCGCGAAGCCTTCCACCGCCGACACAGAGGCGACCAAAATGTTGGGCCCATGCTCGGGATAGCGAATTCGCTGCCGTGCAATGGACAATCGCTGCCTCGGGTAGCCTCAATGTAGCTACGCCGGAGCGACGCTAGCTCGTTGTCGTAGTCGGGGACGGGCACGGCGCGAAGCCTAACGTTGAAGGTAACCGGCGCGCCGCGCGGACGTTGGCCAAGTTGAAGGCATGTGCCGGCGCGTCCGGTTGACCGTAAGGTTAGGCCGACGCCTCTTTGAAGGCGCGGAGGATCGCGTTGATGCGGGTTTGATAACCAGGGCCCTGAGCCTTCAGCCACTCAAGCACATCGGCATCGAGTCGAAGAGAGATCGAGGCCTTGGGAGGAACCGGCTTTAGACCGCGCCGGGCGATTCCGCGAACGATATGCCGCATTGTCGCTTCCGGATGCTCTGTCGAAATGGCGATGTCGCGGTCAGACATGGCGCGAACGCGCGCCCAATCGGTCTTAGAGGTTCTTGAAGAAGATCGCTTGCTCATGTTTCGTCGCCTTACGGAAAGAGATGACGCGAATAAGGCGAGGCGTCTCGGTATGAACAATGGAGACGACCACGTCGTCCAGCAGACCAAGCGTGACGAAGCGCTGCTCCGAATACTGGAAGCGATCGTCCTCATACGTGTAGGTCGGACCGTCGAAGACTCGGGGCGCGTCGACCAAATCTAAGCCGTGCTGCTGCAGATTCAGCTGGCGCTTTGACTCACTCCATATGAACCGCATGGGCACATTGTATATACAAAGCGCCTATGCGTCAACCGCCGGAGTCGGAGGCCTAACGTAATGTCGCCTGCCTAAAGTCCGTCGGCGAGATGCCGAATCGACGTGAAACATCGCGTCATCGGCAAGACGTAAGGTTCCAGGTTCGCAATATTCTTTCGCAAGATCAACGCGCTCGCTCTTTTTATGGCGTCCCATTCGACCAATCGACATGCAGGTTCGGCGGCACCGCACGCGCGGTCAGGCTCAGGTGCTGCATCCGCGAGCACCAAAGCGGACCAAGCAGTGCGCGTGTTGGCGGAATCAAACGCCACATCAGGCTTTCCGGCAATCGCCATCCATCGGCTATTGCGGCAAACGATGCCGGTCAATAACGCGCACAGAGCGGGGTCGGCGCGTCCGCGCCGTAACCTCCGCACGGAACAGGCTTAGATCTGGCCCTTCGCAATCGGCCGGCGCCGATCGGTGATCCACTCGCTCCACGAGCCGGGATACAGGCGCGTCAGCGGGTAGCCGGCAATCGTCATCGCGAGCAGGTTGTGGCACGCGGTAATGCCGGAGCCGCAGTAATGCACGAGGTCGTCGGATGCGCGGCCATGCAGCATCGCATCGAACTCGCTGCGCAATTCGCGCGGCGAGCGAAACGTGCCGTCGTCGTGGATGTTGCGCGTGTACGGACGGTTGAGCGCGCCCGGGATGTGTCCGGCAACCGGGTCGATCGGCTCGGCATCGCCGCGGTAGCGATCGGCCGCACGTGCGTCGAGCAGCAGCAGGCCGTGGCGCGGCAGGCTCGCCGCGATGCCGGTGGCGTTCACCGTCGGCAAGACTCGCGATGCCACGAATTTCGTCCGCGTGACCTCCGGCGCTTCGGTCGATACCGGCCGTCCCTCGCGTGTCCACTTGGCGAACCCGCCATCGAGCACCGCGACTTTGTCGTGACCGAGCCACCGCAGCATCCACCACAGCCGCGACGCGTACACGCCGCTGCCTTGGTCGTAGGCGACAACCTGCTTCGTCGCGTCGACGCCGAGGCGACCGAACAACTCTGCGGCCGCCTCGGGCGTCGGCAGCGGATGGCGGCCGGAATGCGGTGAACGCGGCGACGACAGATCGCGATCGACGTGCACGAACACTGCGCCAGGAACGTGTGACTTCGCATACGCAGCTTCGCCGAACGCGGGATCGGCGAGATCGTGCCGCACATCGACGATTACGACCCGTGAATCGTCGAGATGTGACGCGAGCTCGGCCGTTGCGACAAGCGTGGCATGCGCCGTTTCCGGCTGTGCCGCGGATCGCTGGGTAGCCGCGCGCCTCGGTGCAGGACGGGACGTTCGAGGCATCAGAGATCCTAAGGTTGCGCCATACGCATCATGCGCCGATCGCCGCAAGGTGCGGCTCCATCTCGCGCCGATAGAACTCGTGGAAGTGCTGCATGCCGTCTTCCATCGGCGACTGGTACGGCCCCGTCTCGCTGCGTCCCTGTACGTAAAGTGCCTTGCGGCCGGCGTCCATCCGTTCCGCGATTTCGTCGTCCTCTTTCGCCGTCTCGCGGTACGCCGCCTGCTCGGCCGCCACGAACTCTGGCTCGAACAGCGCGATGTCCTCGGGATAGTAGTACTCGACGACGTTAAGCGTGCGGTCGACCGCATGCGGAATCAGCGTGCTGATGACGAGCACGTGCGGGTACCACTCGACCATGATGTTCGGGTAGTACGTAAGCCAGATCGCGCCATGCGGCGGCTGCTTGTCGCCGTAGTAGTCGAGCACCGCCTTGTGCCAGCGTTCGTACGTCCGCGTACCCGGGCTCGCGAGCCCGTTGTGGACGCCGACGAACTGCACCGACGCCCACTCGGCGAATTCCCAGCGCAGGTCGTCGCACGTGACGAACTGGCCGAGGCCCGGATGGAACGGACCGACGTGATAGTCCTCAAGGTACACCTCGATGAACGTCTTCCAGTTGTAGCGGCACTCGTGCAGCTCGACGTGGTTCAGCAGGTGGCCCGAGAAATCGAGCTCGTCGAGCGTGAGCCGCGAAAGGTCGCGCGCGACGTCGCGCGGCCCGTCGAAGAGCAGGCCCTTCCAGTTTTGCAGCGGCGTGCGGCCGAGCTGCTCGCACGGCTGGTTCGCGAAGTGCGGCGCGCCGAGCAGCTTGCCGCCGAGGTCGTACGTCCAGCGGTGGATCGGGCACACGATGCTCTGCGTATTGCCACGACCGGACAGCATGATTGCCTGCCGGTGCCGGCAGACGTTGGACAGCAGCTCGATGCCGCGCGGCCCGTGCACGAGCGCCTGCGCATCGTTGCGCGCGGCGAGGACCTGATAGTCGCCGCGCTCGGGCACCATCAGCGTATGGCCGACGTAACCCGGCGCCTGC
Organism: Casimicrobiaceae bacterium; assembly: GCA_035278845.1. Lineage (GTDB taxonomy): Bacteria > Pseudomonadota > Gammaproteobacteria > Burkholderiales > Casimicrobiaceae > VBCG01. Next base: position 4,463 of record DATEIQ010000119.1, read on the forward strand.
GCGAGCAGATGCTTGCGCTCGGCTTCGAGAACGCGGGGATCGCAGTACCAGGCTACGGGAAGTTGCGACGTGGCTTGTCCGAGCCGCGCCGCGGCGGCGAGATCCGACATCCGGTCATCCTTTCATGCGTGGTTCAAACCAACCCAACCCAACAACCCGGTGTGCCTCGGAAAATATCGATGCATCCGGACCGCTTTGCTAAGTCGGCCGCGCGAAAGGAATCGCGTGGGGCGCCATGGAGCGCCACAAAAGGCCGCGTCGTCAACGTGCTATTATATCGGGTTCCCCGAACCTGGGTCAAGGGATCGGACTTCGCTGCACATCGTCCTTCCGCATTTCGCCGCTCGACCGTTCGCATCGATTCCGTTCGCTCCCATGTCCGAGACAACCGATTCAGCGCACAGTTTCGAGGCTGCGCTCACCGAGCTCGAAGAACTCGTAAGCCGCATGGAGAGCGGTGAGCTGCCACTGGCCGAGTCGCTCGCCGCCTACAAGCGCGGCGCTGCACTACTCGCGTATTGCCAGACAGCGCTGAAGGACGCGCAGCAGCAGGTGCAGGTGCTCGAAAAGGGCCTGCTGCAGCCGTTCGCGCCGGGCGATGCCGACGACTCCTGAGGCTTCGGCGTTCGCCGCCTGGTCGCGCGAGCGCCAGCAGCGGATCGAGGGCGTGCTGGAATCGCTGTTGCCCGGAGCGGATTCGCCCGCATCGCGGCTCGCGTCCGCGATGCGCTACGCGACGCTCGGCGGCGGCAAGCGCGTACGTCCGCTGCTCGCCTACGCGGCTTCCGAGGTCGTCGGCGCCGATCCTGCGAACGTCGACTCGCGCGCCGCCGCCGTCGAACTGATTCACGCGTATTCGCTGATCCACGACGATCTGCCGTGCATGGACGACGATTCGCTGCGGCGGGGCAAGCCGACGTGCCACGTCGCCTACGACGTCGCGACGGCACTTCTCGCCGGCGATGCGCTGCAATCGCTTGCGTTTTTGGTTCTCGCCACGTCCGGCCACGCGCGACCTGGGAATGCGCAGGCGTGCAGCGTTCTCGCCGAAGCCGCCGGTCACGCAGGCATGGCGGGCGGCCAGCAGCTCGACTTGGACGCGACTGGCGAGGCGCTTGACGTAGCGGATCTGACGCGCATGCATGCGCTGAAAACGGGCGCGCTGATCCTCGCCGCCGTGCGGCTCGGCGCGCACTGCGGCCGTCCGCTCGCCGATGAGGAGGCACGTGCGCTCGACCGCTATGCGCAAGCGGCGGGACTCGCCTTTCAGGTCGTCGACGATGTACTCGACGTCGAGGGGTCAGCCGAAACGCTCGGCAAGACTGCCGGCAAGGACGCCGCGCACGACAAGGCTACGTTCGTGACGCTGCTGGGTCTCGCCGAGGCGAAGCGCCATGCACAGGCATTGCATGCCGAAGCGCGCGCGGCACTTGCACCATTCGCGACCGCGGCTCGGCGACTTGCGGAAATCGCCGACTGGATCGTGCTGCGCACCGCCTGAAACGCCGGTCGCGCGCCGCGCATCCAATGCCATGACGCGTGGTTCGCCGCTCGGCGGCCGGCACAACATCACTATGGCAAACTAAGAGTCCGATGAATCGACCCGAATCCCCCAACCTTCTGATCCCGATTCCCGACGTGCAGGCGGAGCGCGACGAGCGCCACCTCGCCATCGAGCGCGTCGGCATCAAGGGATTGCGCTATCCATTGCCGTTCGCCGACGGCGACGCGACGCAGGCGACGATTGCGACGTGCAACGTCTACGTGGCGCTGCCGGAAGAGCAGAAGGGCACGCACATGTCGCGGCTCGTCGAACTGCTCGAGGAGCGCGCGGCGCCGGGCGCTGCGCCGCTGACGGTCGCGATGCTTAAACCGCTCGTCGCCGACCTGGTCGGGCGGCTCTCGGCGCCGGGCGGCCGCATCGAGATCGCGTTTCCGTTCTTCGTGCGCAAGCTCGCGCCCGTGTCGGGCGTCGCGAGCCTGCTGGACGTCGACGTGCAGCTCACAGCGGAGCTCGCGAGCGGCGCGTTCAACGCGACGCTCGGCGTGGCGGTTCCGGTGACGTCGCTGTGCCCCTGCTCGAAGGAGATCTCCGAATACGGTGCGCACAACCAGCGCTCGCTGGTGACGATCGTCGTGCGACCGCGCGAGCCGCTGCAGGTCACCGACCTCGTCCGCATCGCCGAGGACGCCGCGTCGTGCGAGCTCTACGGCATCCTGAAGCGCGCCGACGAGAAGTACGTCACCGAGCGCGCCTACGACAATCCGCGCTTCGTCGAAGACCTCGTGCGGGGCGTGGCGTCGCGGCTTGCCACCGACGGCCGCTGCGGGGCGTTTACGGTCGAGGCCGAGAACTTCGAGTCGATTCACAACCACTCCGCGTACGCGAGGATTGCGCGCGGCTGGTGAGTTCGGTCCGCGCGCGGACGCCGCGCGTTATTGGGTCCGGGTAGTGGCATCGTCGTGCGGAGCGGCGATGCGCGCGCCCGCCGACGCCGCCGCATCGGTCACAGCTCGACGCGCGTTCCGAGCTCCACCACCCGATTCGCCGGCAGGTTGAAGTAATCGGTGACGCTGCCGGCGTTGCGGGCCATTGCGGCGAAGACCCGGTCGCGCCATCGCGCGGCGCCACTCTCCGCAGCGCCCGGCACGATGTTTTCGCGCGAGAGGAAGTACGTCGCCTCCATCGGCTCCACGGCAAGCCCGTACGGCGCGCAGAGATCGAGCGCGAGCGGGGCATCCGGCTGCTCGAGAAAACCGTAGCGCGCGACGACGCGCCAGCAGCTCGCGTTCAGCGGCTCGCAGAGCACCCGCGCTTCAGTCGCCACCCACGGGACGGCGTCGAACGCGATCGTCAGGAATACGTTTCGCTCGTGCACGACCTTGTAATGCTTGAGGCTGTGCAGGAAGGCGTTCGGCGTCGCATCCGGGTTCGGCGTCAGGAACACCGCGGTGCCGGGAACAGTGGGCGGAGCATCGCGATACAGCGACACGAGCAAGCCCGTCAGCGGCGGCGACGCATCGCGCAGCCGCGCCTGCAGCGCCTCGCGCCCATGCCGCCACGTCCACATCGCGCCGAACACGGCGGCGCCGAGCACCAGCGGAAACCAGCCGCCGTCGAGAACCTTTTGCGCGGCCGCGGCGAAGAACGTGACGTCGACGACGGCGAAGCATCCGGTGGCCAGCACGCAGACGACGAGTGGGTAGCGCCAGTCGTAGCGCAGCACGAAGAACGTGAGGAGCGTCGTGACGAGCATCGTTCCCATGACGGCGACGCCGTATGCCGACGCGAGGCGCGACGAGCTGCCGAAGCCGATCACGGTCGCAGCCACCGCGGCGAGCAGCATCCAGTTGATGGCCGGCATGTAGACCTGCCCCATCGTGCGCGCCGACGTGTGCCGGATCGTCATTCGCGGCAGGAGCCCGAGCTGGATCGCCTGTCGCGTCATCGAATACGCGCCGGAGATCGTCGCCTGCGACGCGATCACCGTCGCCGCCGTCGCGAGCGCGACCATTGGGTACAATGCCCAGCCGGGAAACGCGAGGTAGAAAGGATTGTCGAGCGCAGCGGGGCGCGTGATGAGCAGCGCGCCTTGGCCGAAATAGTTCAGCACGAGCCCGGGCGCCGCCACGCCGAACCATGCGAGCCGGATCGCGCGCTTGCCGAAATGACCCATGTCGGCGTAGAGCGCTTCCGCGCCAGTGAAGGCAAGCAGCACCGCGCCCAGAACGACGAACGACGCATAGCCGTGCGCGGTCACGAACACGATCGCGTGCCGGGGATCGAGCGCTGCGAGTATCTCGGGCGCCTGGGCGATCCCGTACACGCCAACCGCGCCGAGCGCCACGAACCAGAGCAGGCATACCGGGCCGAACAGCGCGCCGACGACGCCCGTGCCGTGCCGTTGCAGCGCGAAGAGGGCGACGAGAACCCCCGCCGCGATCGGAACGACGTACGGCTTGAACGCCGCGGTGCCCACCTCCAGTCCTTCGACGGCCGATAGCACCGAAATCGCGGGCGTGAGCACCGCGTCGCCGTAGAACAGCGCGGCGCCGAACGTGCCGACGGCCAGCAGCCGGGCACGCAGCTGCGGCCGTCCGCGGACGGCCCCGGTCGCGAGCGCGAGCAGCGCGACGATGCCCCCTTCACCTCGGTTGCTCGCGCGCAGCACGAGCGTCACGTACTTGAGCGACACGACGACCATCAGCGACCAGAAGATCGCGGACAGTCCACCGATCACGTTCGCGGTCGTCAGCGGAATGCCGTGGACCGGGCTGAAAGTCTCCTTCGCCGCGTACAGCGGGCTCGTGCCGATGTCGCCATAGACCACGCCGAGCGCAAGCAGCGCGAGGGCGGCCGTGGATTGCGGTTGCGATGGCCGGGCTGCCGGGTCGGCGGCCGGAATCGCGGGCGTGATTGCAACGTCCATGAGACCAGCATAGGCGCAGCGGCGCGTGATCGGTGCGCTGGCGCCGCAGGTTTTACGGGAAATTTACGCGCGCGATGCGTAACATCGACGCCATGCGAGCGCAAGCACGCCGGTGGGTCGGGTATGCGTGGGCGGTCGGCGCAATCGCGCTCTCCACGCTGGCCGGATGGGCGATGCAGGCGCGGTTCGACGTCGTCAATATCGCGATGGTGTACCTGCTGGCCGTCGTGCTCGTCGCGCTTCTCCAGTCGCGCGGACCGGCGATCGCGGCGGCCGTCCTCGCCGTCGTCACGTTCGACGTGCTGTTCGTGCCGCCGCGCGGGCGGCTCACGATCGACGATCTCCAGTACCTGTTGACGTTCGCGATCATCCTCACCGTCGCGCTCGTGGTTTCGCGGCTCGTGGAAAGCGTGCGGCGCCAGGCAACGGCGCAGGCTGCGCTCGCGCTGGAGGCCGAGACTGAGCGCATTCGCAGCGCGCTGCTGGCGTCGATCTCGCACGATTTGCGTACGCCGCTCGCCGTCATCGCCGGCGCCTCGTCGAGTCTCGCGGAAAGCGGGGACCGGCTCGATGCGCCTGCGCGCCGCGCGCTGGCGCAAAGCGTGTTCGACCAGGCACGCGAAATGTCCGAGCACGTCGCCAAGGTGCTGCAGATGACGCGGCTCGAGACGGGCGCCATCGAGCTCGATCGCGACTGGGTCGCCCTGAGCGAGATCGCCGGCGCCGTGCTCGCGCGTCTTTCCGCGCGTCTCGCCGCACACCGCGTCATCGTCGAGATGCCGGCGGATCTCCCGCTGGTTCGCGTCGACGCGCCGCTCATCGAGCAGGCGCTCTCGAACCTGCTCGAGAACTGCGCCCGCCACACGCCGGCCGGTACGGTGGTGCGGCTGCGCGCTGAGCGGCGCGAAGCGGACGTGGTGGTGAGCGTCGAGGATTACGCGGGCGGCCTGTCCGACGCCGAGCTCGCGCGCATCTTCGCCAAGTTCCACCGCGGCCCGGTCGAAGGCGGCGGCACCGACATCGGCCTCGGGCTCGCGATTTGCCGCGCGATCGTGCGCCTGCACGGCGGCGACGCGTGGGCGGAACGGGTTCCCGGCGGCGGAACTGCCTTCCGCTTCACGCTCCGGCTCGAGGAGGCGCCCGCTTCGCCAGCGGAGCCGCTCTGATATGGCCGAGCCACGGCGCCCGGTGATTCTTCTCGTCGAAGACGAGCCGGAGATCAGGCGTTTTCTGCGTACGGCGCTCGACGTCGACGGTTATCGCTGCGTCGAAGCGGCGGACGGACGGCGCGGGAAGATCGATGCCGCGACGCACAAGCCCGATCTCGCCATCATCGACCTCGGCTTGCCCGACACGGACGGCATCGACGTGATCCGCCGCATCCGCGACTGGTCGCCCATGCCGATCATCGTGCTGTCGGCGCGCGTGCAGGAGCGCACCAAGATCGAAGCGCTCGACGCGGGCGCCGACGATTACGTGACGAAGCCGTTCGCGGTCGGCGAGCTGCTTGCGCGGATTCGAGCGGCCTTGCGGCATGCCGTGCGTACGGCGGCCGGCGTCGCGACGCTGCGAATCGGCGACGTCATCGTCGACCTGCAGGCGCGCACCGCGCGGCGAGGGCAGGAGGATCTGCGGCTAACGCCCATCGAGTTCCGGCTGCTCTCGACGCTCGCGAAGCATCTCGGCATGGTCGTCACCCATCGGCAGCTGCTGAGCGAAATCTGGGGTCCGACGCACGCGGGCGACACGCACTACCTGCGCATCTACATGAAGCAACTGCGCGACAAGTTCGGCGACGACGCGATCAGGCCGCGTCATTTCATCACCGAGACCGGCGTCGGCTATCGGCTCCTCGCGAGCGACTAGAGCGACGCTCGCCCGGTCGGCCGCATTCAGCGCGTCCTGAGCAGGTACGTTTGCAGGAACTCGATCATCGCGTAGAACAGGAAGTCGGCATTCTCCTTGCGCGCGTAGCCGTGCCCTTCGTTGTCGGCGAGCAGATACCAGACCGGCACGCCGTTCTTCCGCGCCGCCGCGACGATCTGCGTCGCTTCCGTGTACGGCACGCGCGGGTCGTTGCGGCCGTGCACGACGAATAGCGGGGCCTTGATGCGGTCGGCATTGTTAACGGGCGAGATGCGCGCCAGGAAGTCGCGCATCGCCTTGTCGCGCTCATCGCCGTATTCGACGCGGCGCAGGTCGCGGCGATAGCTTTCGGTGTTCTCGAGGAACGAGACGAAGTTCGCGATGCCGACGACGTCGATCGTGCCGGCGATTCGGTCCGCATAATGAGTGGACACGGCCAGCACCATGTAGCCGCCGTAGCTTCCACCCTCGACCAGGACGCGCGACGAATCGAGTCCGGGATCGCGTGCGATCCAGTCGAAGAGTGCGCCGATGTCCTTCACCGAGTCCTCGCGCTTCATGCCGTTGTCGAGTGCGACGAACGTTTTGCCGTATCCGGTCGAGCCGCGCACGTTCGGCTCGACCACCGCGATGCCCAGTTCGTCGATGAAGTAGTTCCAGCGTCCCATGAATCCCGGACGTGCCTGCGCCTCGGGGCCGCCGTGGATCGACACGATGACCGGCCGGCGTCCGGTGAAGCGCGGCGGCGGGCGGACGATGAAGCCGCCGATCGTGCGCCCGTCGAAGCTCTTCCATTCGATGGGCTCGGCGCTCCGGAATGCCGCGGCGTCGAGGCCTTCCACCTTGCTTTCGGTCCAGCGCGCGACTTTGCCGTCGCGGACATCGACGGCGTATGCGTCGTTCGGACTTTGCGCACTATTGACGGAGACTGCGAGATCGCGCGAGTTCTCGTGCCATACGAGGCCGCGCACGCTGCCGATCGGCATCTTCGGACGCGGCAACGGCTTGCGCGACTGCGCATCATAGAGGCGCAGGACGCCGACACCGGCCTCGTTCGTGATCACGGCGAGCGTGCGCCCGTCGGGCGACAGCGCGATCGACTCGACGTCCCAATCGCCGCCTTCGCCGAAGTACTCGACCGCGCCGCTTTCGAGATCGAGGAACGCGAGGTTGCGAAATTCGCCATCGCGATCGGTGGATAGAAAGACGCCCCGACCGTCGCGCGCGAAATTGAGGTCGCTCGATGCGATCGGGCGCGCCGGCGTCGTGCCTTCGGCAGGCAGCACGCGCCGCCGCTTGCCGGTCGCGACGTCCATCACCCACACGTAGGACTCGTTGATCGACTTGTACTCGATCAGCGCAAGTCGGCGATCGTCGAAGGAGAACGTGTAATCGCCCCAGCCGGTACCCGGCAGCGTGGCGATCTTGCGCGCGCCTGCAGGCTCGAGCGGGTTCACGAGCGCGAGATCGAGTGTGGGATCCTCGCGGCGGCCGGACTTGTCGACGTCGGTCGACTCGACGAGCATCCGGTCGCGCGACCGCGTCATGCCGGCGAAATCGTTCTTGCGGGTGGCGTCCGTAAGCAGCACCGGCGCGCCGCCGCCGGGATCCTGCCGGTAGACCTGGCGCTGCTCGTTGCCGCCTGAATCCCGCGTGAACACGAGCACGTCGGGCGCCTTCGGCCATAGCACGCCAAAGCGCACCGGCTCGGGGAAATCGGTCACCTGCACGAGCTCGCCCTCGGGCGACGCGATGCGGTGAAGTTGCGTCGTGTTGACCGCGCGGCGTGCGACGACGAGCTCGCGCTTGACCGGATGCCAGCTCACGGCAAGCGTCGGCTTGAACTCGGTGTACGGCGCCACCTTGGCCGCAAGCGCTGCGGGAATCGGTGGAATGTTCTCCGCGACGAGATGAGCGTTCGGCGCGATGACGTCAGCAGCCGCGACGAAAGCCGCGCACGCGGCGAGCGCGACGGCGACGCACGCGTTCCGCGCAGCGGCCACGCACGCGCGCCGCGCGGCGCCGACAGGCAGGCGAGAGGAGGATTGCACGGCGGCTCCGGGAACGTTGACCACTGGTAAGATGACTGATTGTAATGTCGCGCGCAACGCGCGCCGCTTGCGTAAGAGCATGCGTCCGATCGCGATCTTCCGCTTCAGCGAGACCGAAGGCCCCGCGCATTTCGCCGAGTGGCTCGACCGTGAGCGCCTGCCGTGGCGGTTGATCGCGATCGATGCCGGCGATCCGATTCCGGCAGACCCATGCGCATTCGCCGGCATCGGCATGATGGGCGGGCCGATGAGCGTCTATGAGGCGCTTCCCTGGATCGATCCGCTGTCCCGATTGTTGCGCGATGCGGTCGACGCGAAGGTTCCCGTCATCGGTCATTGCCTCGGCGGCCAGCTGCTCGCGCAGGCGCTGGGCGCGCGCGTGCAACGCACGCAAACGCCGGAGATCGGCTGGATCGACGTCGAGACGACGGATACGCCCGCCCGCGCGGCCTGGTTCGGCGGCCACGCGCGCTTCACGCCGTTCCAATGGCACTATGACGTGTTCGACGTTCCGACCGGCGCAACG
>DATEIQ010000120.1:0-5681 GCA_035278845.1 Casimicrobiaceae bacterium
TGATCGTGCCGACGACGAACGTGAACGCAAGCGTAACCAGCGCGAAAAGCTCGCCGCGCACGCCCTTGACGCGAAACACGACGGCCCCCAGCGCCGCGCCGAGGATGATGGCGACCAATGCGGCCGCCGGGAGCGTCCACAGGAACGGAACGTCGAATTTTCCGGCCAGCACGGCCGTCGTGTAGATCCCGGTGCCGTAGAACGCGCCGTGGCCGAACGAAAAGTAGCCGGAGTAGCCGGACAGGATGTTCCACGACGTGGCGAGCACGATCCAGTGGAACACCAGGTAGAGGAACGATTCGTAGAATGCAGGCAGGTGCAGGAACGGAACGACCGCGAGCGCGCAGCCCGCGACCGCGATCGCGCCGAGCGTGCGGTCGAATCTCAGCTTCGCCCCGGCCGCAGCAGCAGGAGCAGGATCAGGATCGTGAACGACACGATCGGCGCCCACGATGGGGAGGCGAACGCCATCGTCACCGCTTCGCTGACGCCGATGACGATGCCGGCGACCAGCGGCCCGAGCGCCGAGCCCAATCCGCCGAGCATCACCGCCGCGAACACGACGCCGACCCAGGCGTAGATCTGCGCCGGCGTCAGCGTGAAGGAAAGCGCGAGGCAAACGCCCGCGATGCCGGCGAGCGCGCCGCAAAGCCCGGAAAGCAGCAGCGCGTGGGCGCGCGCGTCGACGCCGAACGCCGAGGCGATCGGCGCGTCCTCGGCGAGCGCGCGCAGCGCGCGGCCGAGGCTCGTATAGCGCATCGCGGCCCAGATGCCGAACGAGAGCGCTACGGCGATGACGAGCGTCAAAAGCTCCGGCACCGGCAGGTACAGGCCGCCGATGCGGAACTTGAGGCCCGCGTACACGGACTCCAGCTTGCGAAAGTCCGCGGTCCAGATGCCCTGGATGCCCGCTTCGATGATCGCGGTGAGCCCGAACGTTGCGAGCAGCGAATTGAGCGGCGACACGGCGAAGCGCGCGAGCAGCCATTGCACGGCAATGCCGAGTATCGCGAACAACGGCACGATGAGCGCCAGTGTCAGCAACGGATCGATGCCGCCGACACTCGCGAGCTGATAGCAGATGTACGCGGCGAGAAACGCGAACCCGAAGTGGGCGAGGTTAATGACGTGCAGCAGCCCCCACGCCAGGCCCAGCCCGAGGCCCAGCAAGCCGTAGAGGCTGCCGATGAAGATGCCGGACAGCGCCGACTGCGCGAGCAGCGTGCCGCTCGGGAACGTCATCCCGCTGACCGGCGGAATTCCGTTACTGAACCCGCAGGCTCGCGCCCGGTGCGGCGTACTCCTTGGGATACACGGTCACCCAGCGTCCGTCCTGCACCTGCTTGACGCGCATCAGGTCGTCGCCGTAGTTGCTCGGCCCGTCGAAGCGCAGCTTGCCCTGGATCGTGTCGATCCGATGTGTCTTGAGGTAGGCGCCGATCGCCTTGTCGTCGAGGCTGCCGGCACCCTTGACGCCCGCTTCGAGAATCTGCCACGCGGTGTAGGACGCAGCGGCCTGCACCTCGACGTTGGTGTCGGGGATGCCGGCCTTCTTGGCGCGTTCGTGATACAGGTCGATGAACTCCTTCACGCCCGGCGCATTGGTGAATGGCGGATGCTCCTCGAACACCGTCATCGACAGCGCGTTCTTCGCGAGCGGCGACTTCGACATCGGCCCCGGAGCCGGGTACATGTAGAAGTGCTCCTGCGGCGTGTAGTCGATCTTGTGGAGCGCGTCGAGCAGCTGGTTGCCCTCGAGGCCGATCGCGCCAACCCAGATGAAGTCGGGCTTCGCGTCCTTGATCCGCGCGGCAATCGGGCCGTAGTCGAGGTTGCCGAAGTCCCATTCGAGGAACAGCACTTCGGTGAGGCCGCGCTTCTTCGCCACGTCGCGCGCGCCGAGCGACATGAAATGCACGGACGGGAACTTGCTCGTCACCACCGCGATCGTTTTCGGGGGCTTGGGCGATGCCGCAAGCGCGTCGAACACCGTGTTGGGCACGGTGGTCCCAGGCTCCGGACCGAGCGACCACGCGGGGAACTGCATCTCGTATTTCGCCATCGATGGAATCCCGAACGTATGGTGGACGAGCACCTTGTTGTAGCGCTGCGCCACGCCCATCGCGGACAGGATCGCTCCGGTCGCGTACGGCCCCATCAGCAGGTCGACCTTGTCCGCCGTGACGAGCTGCTCGTAGAGCGTGCGCGCGAGGTCGGGTTTCGACTGATCGTCCTTGACGATCCATTCGACCTGGCGCCCGAGCAGGCCGCCGCGCTTGTTGAGCTGCTCGACGTAAATCTCGCCGACGACCTTGTGCACGAGGCTCGTCGCGGCGAGCGGGCCGGTCAGCGCGAGCGTGCTGCCGATGCGGATCGGCGGTTGCGCGCCTTGCGCGAGTGCACTCGCGGATGCCGCGAGCGTCGCGCACGCGGCGACCATGCGAGCGATGCGTCCGATGCGAATCATCGATGTTCCTCCCTTTTCGCGGCCCGTGAGGCCTATGCCGGCCGTTCGTGATTGACGATGAAGTCGTCGGGCACCGGAGGTCCCCAAATGTAGAACGAGTCCTCTGGCGGATGATCGGCCGCGGGCCAGTCGATGTCCGCCGGCACGAAGTCGATGCCGTACGAATATTCGGCGAAGCTGCCCCACGGATCCTGCACGTAATGGAAATAATTCGAGCCAAGCACGTGCCGGCCGACGCCCCAGCCCCTGACATAGCCGTGCGAGCGCATCAGCTCGGCGCCGAGGCCGACGTCGTCGAGGCTCGCGACGTCCCAGCTCGAATGGTGAAGACCGCGCGCATCCGACTTGGCGAATGCGAGCACGTGGTGATCGCTCGCGTGCGGCGCGTGCAGGAACGCGATGACGTCGCCCGAGCGGTCGGACAGCCGCAACCCGAGCGTGTCGGTATAGAAGGCGACCTGGCGGTTGACGTCGGGCGTGAACAGCAGCACGTGCGACAGGCGCCGCGGACGGACCGGTGCGGCTTTGCTGCGCGCGGGCGCCGCACCATGGCCGGGCGGCACTTCCGCCACCTGCGCCGGCGGCGTCCTGGCCGCTGCCGAGACCTTGGGCCCCGAACGGATACGCACCGGCGTGCCATCGGCATCGCGAATCCAGATGCCTTCGCCATCGGCCAGCGCGTGCGGCTCGCAGCGGCGATCGCCGATGCGGCTGGCGAGCTTGTCGAAATCGTCGCCGTAAGCGCTGAAGCTCAGGTATTGCAGGCGCTTCGGCTGTCCGTCTGCATGCACGACACCCCAGCAATGCGGGCTGCCCGTCGTGCGCAGCTCGAGGCGCGTGCCTTCGCGGCGCACGTCGAGGCCGAACGCTTCGTAAAAGCGCGCCGCCTCGGCGAGATCGGGCACGCTGAACCCGAAGCGGTCGAGCGAGTGAACGCCGAGCACGTTGTTGCGGCGCGGCAGAGCAGTTTGTGGCGCGGTGGAGGCTGTCATCGCGGGTCGCGGGCGCATCGGCTGACCTTGAGAGCCGTGACGATAGCAAAATTATCGCGGTGATAGGGGCCCGTTGCTGCATCGCGAGATTGCGCGGCCGGCGCAACCGGTCTATACGACGCCTTGGCCGCGCCCCGCGGCCGCGTTCCGCCGGAGAAGGGCTTGGAGTTCTCGAATCAGACCGTTGTCGTGACCGGTGCTTACGGCAATCTCGGCGGCGCCCTCGCGCGCGCATTCGCTGCGCGCGACGCGAATCTCGTGCTGGTTGCGCGGCACGCCGACGCCATGGCCGGCGTGCGCCCCGAGCGGCAGCTTGCGGTCGCGGCCGATCTGACTCAACAGGCGGACGCGGCGCGGGTCGCGGCGGAGACGATGGCGCGCTTCGGCCGTATCGACGTGCTTTGCAACGTTGCCGGCGGCTTCCGGATGGGAGAGCCGGTGCACGAGACGAGGGACGAGACATGGAACTTCCTGCTCGATCTCAACGTCGGGACGATGTTGAACATGGTCCGCGCCGTCGTGCCACGGATGCTCGCGCAGGGCGGCGGCCGGATCGTCAACGTCGCGGCGAATGCGGCATTGCGGGGCACCGCGCGCATGGGCGCTTACTGTGCAACCAAGTCGGCGGTCATTCGTCTTACCGAATCGATGGCCGCCGAGTTGCGCGAGCGGAACGTGAATGTCAATTGCGTGCTGCCGACGACGCTCGATACGCCCGAAAACCGCGCGGCGATGCCGAATGCCGATCCGTCGCGGTGGGTGCAACTGGACGATCTCGCGGAGACGATCGTGTTCCTCGCGTCGCCGGGTGCGCGCGCGATCCACGGCGCCGCGCTGACGGTCGGATAAATGGCCTCGCAAACAGGAGGATCGATGCAAGAACGCCAGGAAATTTTGATTCTCGGCGCGTCGTACGGCTCGCTGCTCGCGGCGAAGTTGCTGCTCGCCGGCCACTCGGCGCACCTGGTTTGCCTGCCCGCCGAAGCCACGCTGATCAACGCCGAGGGCTTCCGCGTGCGGCTGCCGGTCAAGGGGCACGACGGGCTCGTCGAGGTCGATTCACGGCGTCTGCAGGGCAAGGTCACCGCAGGCGGCGCCGCAGACGTCGATCCGACGCGCTACGGCCTTGTCGCGCTGGCGATGCAGGAGCCGCAGTATGCCGCGACGGATGTGCGCGAACTGCTCGGCAAGATCGCGGAATCGCGTGTGCCGTGCATGTCGATCATGAACATGCCACCGCTGGCGTACCTCGCGCGCATTCCGAATCTTCCTGTTTCGTCGCTGCGCGGCTGCTACACCGATCCCTCGGTCTGGGATGCGTTCGATCCTGCGCGCGTCACGCTGTGCAGCCCCGATCCGCAAGCGTTCCGGCCGCCCGAGGAAAAGGTCAACGTGCTTCAGGTCAGCCTGCCGACGAATTTCAAGGCCGCGCGATTCGCATCCGATGTTGACACGGCGATGCTGCGCGCGCTGGCAGCGGACATCGAGGCAATCCGTTTTCCGACCGCGTCAGGGAGCCTGGAGTTGCCGGTGAAGCTCAAGGTGCACGACTCGATCTTCGTGCCGCTGGCCAAGTGGAGCATGCTGATCACGGGGAACTACCGCTGTGTGGAGGTCGACAGCATGCGCGCGATTCGCGACGCCGTTCATTCGGACGTCGAAGCGTCTCGCCGCGTCTATCGCTTCGTCGGCGACGTGTGCAAAGCGCTCGGTGCGAGTGACGAGGATCTCGTCCCGTTCGAGAAATACGCGAACGCCGCGCTCGGCCTCGCCAAGCCGTCGTCGGCCGCGCGCGCGCTCGCGGCGGGAGCGCGCAACATCGAGCGCGTCGACAAGCTGGTGCAGACGGTCGCGGCGCAGAAAGGGATGCAGCTCGCCGAGCTCGATGCAGTCGTCGCGCGTGTCGACGCGTGGCTTGCGCGCAATCGCGCGCGGTAATGGGGTAAATGGGGTAAGAGCTGTAATACAGGTTCGAGGAGTCATGGCATCTGCGTAGTTATGACCGAACGAGTAGCACAGCTCTGACCCCATGTACCCGGTCGGCACCTCGATCAGCACGTCGCCGTCCTCGATCCTGACCGGATAAACGCACAGGTTTTCCGTCGCCGGCGGCTCGCGCACTTCGCCGGTCGGGATGTGAAACACCGCCTGGTGCAGCGGGCACTCGATGCAATCGCCGTCGATGTACCCGCCGGCGAGGCTCGCTTCCTCGTGCGTGCAGG
>DATEIQ010000121.1:0-3215 GCA_035278845.1 Casimicrobiaceae bacterium
TCGCGGCCGAACTCGCGATGGGTGCGGACGAGGCGTGCAACGTCCAGTCGCTCGCCGTCGCATGGCGTGCGAAGCTCGGCTCGATCGCGCTCGCTACGCTTGCCGCGCTGTATCCGGATGCCTTGCCATTCGTGCGCGGAGCGGCGGACAATGAGGTTCGCCGCGGCAATGGCGGCGGGCTTCGCAGCGCCGACGATGGCGCCAGCGTCGTCGACCGGGCTTGAGCGGAGGGCACATGGCGAACGATCGCTTGCACGACGCCTGGCGCACGCGCCTCGTCGCCTCCGAGCGGCGGCGTTTCCTGCGCGCGATGGCGGCGCTGTCCGCCGGCAGCGGCATCGCGTCGACCGCACTCGCACAGGCGCCGCAGAACCCCGGCGTTCACGACGTCCCGGCCGACGCGAGCAAGGTGCAGGGTTATCCGCTCGAAGACGAGAGCTACGGCACACGCTCGCAGTTCGAAACCGAAGTGCGGCGGCGGTTCAAGACCGCGACGCCGCAGTCGTCGTGGACGATGACGCCGCTCGAAAGCGGCGTCGGCATCGTGACGCCGTCGGGCCTGCACTTCGAGCGCAGCCACGGCGGCACCGCTGTCATCGACCCCGCGAAGCACATGCTGTTCGTGCATGGGATGGTGAAGACGCCGAAGAAGTTCACGATGCGCGACGTCAGGCGCTTTCCGGCGATGTCGCGCATCATGTTCGTCGAATGCTCGGGCAACGGCCTGACCGAGTGGTCGAAGCCGACGATGCGCACCGTGCAGTTCACGCACGGGCTCACGTCGACGTCCGAATGGACCGGCGTCCCGCTCGCGACGCTTCTGAACGAAGTCGGCGTCAAGCCCGGCGCTGCGTGGCTGCTCGCCGAGGGTGGCGACGCCGCGGCGATGACGCGCAGCATTCCGCTCGCGAAGGCGCTGAAGGATTGCTTCGTTGCATACGGCCAGAACGGCGAGGCGATCCGGCCCGAGCAGGGCTATCCGCTGCGGTTGATGGTGCCGGGTTACGAAGGCAACATGCACATCAAATGGCTGCGCCGCATCGAGGTGTCCGACGCGCCGTTCATGACGCGCGAGGAGACGTCGAAGTACACCGACCTCGAGCCGAGCGGCAAGGCGGTGCAGTTCTCGTTCGAGATGGAAGCGAAGTCGGTCATCACGTCGCCGTCAGGCGAGATGACGCTCGACGGGCCGGGTTTTCACGAAATCACGGGCATCGCATGGTCGGGACGCGGCGCGATTCGGCGCGTCGACATCTCGGTCGACGGCGGCAAGACGTGGCGCAACGCGGCGCTGCAATCGCCGGTGCTGCCGATCTGCCACACGCGCTTTCGTTTGCCGTGGCGGTGGGACGGCAAGGAGGCGATCCTGCAGAGCCGCTGCGTCGACACCACCGGTTACACGCAGCCGACGCTCGGGCAGCTGATCGCCGTGCGCGGGCTCAACGGTCCGCTCGGCTCGATCTACCATCTGAACGCCATCCAGAGCTGGCACGTCGCGGCCAACGGCAAGGTGACGAATGTTCATGCGTACTAGCTTCGTGGTTGCCATCGCGATTGCGTTCGCGTGTGGAACCGCCGCGGGCGCCGATGCTCAGAAGGCGTCGTATGGTTTCGGCACCACGGCCACCGACGCCGATCTCGCGCGCTTTTTCTCGCCGCTGCCCGATGGGCGCGGGCTGCCGTCGGGATCGGGATCGGTGCTGCAGGGCAAGTCGATCTACCTGCAGCAATGCGCGGCGTGCCACGGCGAGAATCTGCAGGGCGGCATCGGCGATCGGCTGGTCGGCGGCCGCGGCACCCTCGTCAACGACGACAAGACGAAAGCTCCGGTCAAGACCGTCGAAAGCTACTGGCCGTATGCGACGACGCTTTTCGACTACATCAAGCGCGCGATGCCGCTCACGGCGCCCGACAGCCTCTCCAACGACGACGTCTACGCGGTGACGGCCTATATCCTCGCGCAGTCGAAGATCATTCCGGACGACGCGGTGATGAACGCGCAGTCGCTGGCGAAGGTGCGGATGCCGAACCGCGACGGATTCGTGCCCGACCGGCGTCCGGATCGCTTTCCGCCGCCCGCGAAAACCTCGCACCAATCGCTCGCCATCGCACCGGCGAAGTAGCGGTGCCGATGCCGATCAATTGATCGGCGTCGAAAAAATTTGCCGATTCCCGGACGGCAGCGATGGCGCCGCCGTTCCGCTCATGGCGTCGGCGACATCGACCCAGCCGCCGCCCATCGCCTTGTAGACGTTCGCCGACGACGCGAGCATCGACGTGCGCACCGCGGCCAGCGTGAGCTCGGCGGGGAACAGCGACTGCTCCGCCTGCAGCACTGTCGAATACGGGGCATAGCCGCCGTTGTATTGCAGGCGTGCGAGCCGCGCGTAGTCCTTCAGCGACGCGACGAGCCTCCCCTGCGCCGCGAGCTGCTCCGCGATCTTGGCGTTCGCGACGAGCGCGTTGTCGACGTCGCCGAACGCGTTGCGGATCGCGAGCCGGTAGTTCCACAGCGCAGCGTCGCGCGCCGCTTCGGCCTGTGCGACCTGGCCGCTGATCGCGCCGAACGTGAAGATCGGGCCGACGAGCTGCCCCGCATAGCTCCAGGCGCGGGACGGTCCGCTGAACAGCCTGGAAAGATCGTTGCTCGACGTGCCGAGCGCGCCGGTCAGCGAGATCGTCGGAAAGTAGAGCGCGCGGGCGGCGCCGATCTGCGCATTGGCCGCGACCAGCGCCTGCTCGGCCTGCCGCAGATCGGGGCGCCGCTCGAGCAGCTCCGAAGGCACGCCGGCGGGAATCGCGGGCGGCACGAGCTCGTCGATCGTCCTGCCGCGCTCGATCGGACCGGGGTTGCGGCCGAGAAGGATCGACAGCGCATCCTGCGTCTGCGCGATCTGCGATTCGATCTGCGGGATCTGCGCGGCGGCCGTCTCGTACTGCGACTGCACCTGCGCGACGTTCATCTGCGAAATCTGCCCGTACTTGAACTGCAGGCCGAAGAGCTTCACCGATTCGCCGTACGCGCCGAGCGTCTGCTTCGCGATGGCAAGCTGCGCATCGAGCCCGCGAAGCTGCAGGTAGTTCGTCACCACCCCCGCGACCAGCGAGACGATGACGCCGCGGCGCGCTTCGTCGCTCGCGAGCGCCTGCGCGCGCGCGGCTTCGGTGAGCCGGCGGATGCGTCCCCAGAAGTCGATCTCCCAGCTCGCCGAAAG
>DATEIQ010000122.1:0-6402 GCA_035278845.1 Casimicrobiaceae bacterium
GTCGCCCAGTTCCCCGGGTCCATGTAGCCGACGCTGACGAGCGTCGCCGGACCCAGGTACGCGAGAAAGCGGCGCAGCCCGTTCCGTGCCTGCTCGGGGGCGAGCGTGCCGGCGAGCTGCTGGGGCGACATCGACGCCGGCTTGAATCAGCGGCGGCGGCCGCTCGTCGTCGTGCCTGACTTGCCGGTGCGTGCGGTACGCCGCGCGCCTTCCGGATTCTCGGGCGGACGATCGTCTCCGTTCGCCGATTCTCCCGTCGTCGCTCCTGCGCCCGGCCCGGCGCCCAGATCCACCCCTGTCGTGGGGTCGGCATCGAGGTCGGACATCAACCGCTCCTTCGCTTCGTCGCCGAGCGTTTGTTCGTCGCTCGCGAGGTTCACCGAAAAGCTGCCGTCGCCATCCTTGTCCGCATTGGTCATCGCCTGTTCGCCGTCGACGAACTCCCACTGCGGTCCCTGGTTCCACGGCCCGCGCATGTCGCCGGGACCGACCGACATGTTGAAGTACTTGTTGGTGAATTCCGGCACGCCCGGGAGCTTGCCCGTCGGGAAATTCGGCTCGATCGCGTAAAGCGCCTTCTCGAACGCCTTCTGATGCGCGATCTCGCGTGTCATCAGGAAGCCGAGCGCTTCGGCAACACCGGCGTCGTCGGTGGTGTTGATGAGCCGCTCGTAGATGATCTTGGCGCGCGCTTCCGCCGCGATGTTCGAGCGCAAGTCGCACGTCGGGTCGCCGATCGTGTCGATGTACGCGGCGGTCCACGGTACGCCGCCCGAGTTCGTGAGCGGCGCACCGGCGCCGTACAGCAGAGACGTCACGTGGCTGTCGCCACCCTGGTTCAGGCGCCGGAACAGCTCGCCCTGCTCGGTGAGACCTTCCGCGACCGCGCCCTTCATCCCCTTGTTCAGCATGCAGACAATCGTGCCGATGACTTCGAGATGACTGAGTTCCTCAGTGGCGATGTCGTACAGCATGTCACGGCGGCCGGGATCATCCTCGGCGATCGCCTGCGTGAAATAGCGCATCGCCGCGGCGAGCTCGCCTTGCGGCCCGCCAAATTGTTCCAGCATGAGGTTCGCGAGCACCGGATCGGTGTTGCTTACGCGGACCGTGTATTGCAGACGCTTATTGTGTGCAAACATGGATTTGAACTCCTGACGAAAGTGGAAAGCGATCGGGTGAACGACTCCGAACGCCCGCAGTGGCGCGCCTTGCGAGTTAGCAAGGTCCATTCCGAAATGCAGCGCAGAGTCGGCCGCGGCGCGAGAACGTCCGCGTGTCCCGCGACCTGCGGGACATCGCGGTTTGCGGTGAAATCAGTTTGCGTACGCGCTCAAAAAGCGCGTGCGCTCAAACGGCGGCGAGGAAATGCAAACGGGCCGGTAAAGATGGCCAGTCAGTGCGTCTCGCCGGAGAGAAACGGCGGCAGCGACGCGAAGTCGATGCCCTCGTCCGACAGCGCCTTCGCTTCTTCCTGCGAGGCTTGGCCGCGAATCGCGCGCGGCGCCACTTCCTGATAGTGAATCTTTCGCGCTTCCTCGGGAAAGCGCCGGCCGACGTTTTCGGTGTTGCGGACGAGCTCGCGCAGCTTCGCGAGCGCTTCCGCCGGCAAGCCAACAGGTGCGTCCGCGACCGGGGGGCGCTCCTCCGTAGGCTCGGCGGGCGGCGCATTGTCGCGCGCCGAACCCTTCGCGACGCTCACGCGCGCCGATGGAAGGCGCTCGACGTGCGCGTCGTCGCACACGGGACAATTGACGAGCCCGCGCTCCTGTTGCCGCGTGAACTCTTCGCCGGAGGCAAACCACCCCTCGAAGCGATGTCCGTGCGCACAGCCGAGTTCGAAGATGATCATGTCGCCAATGCTAGCAGCCTGCTAGGTAGGGGGAGCGCTGACCACCGTGCCGCTCGTCGCCCGGGCGGGTGCTGCAACCGTTCGCGCCTCGCTGCGCTCGATGCGCCACATCTGGTACTTCACCGCGATGACGGACCCCAGGATGATCGCGCCGAGCGAGAGGATGGAGCCGACGGCCAGCGTCGAAATCCCGGTCAGTCCCTGGCCTATCGTACATCCGAGCGCCGTGACGCCGCCGAAGCCCATCAGTATCGCGCCGACGACGTGATTGCCGATGTCTTCCACCGACCCGAAGCCCTCCCAGCGGAACGTGCGCGTCGCGAGCGCCACGGCCGCCGACCCCGCGATCATGCCGAGCACGCCGGCGATGCCGAACGTCAATAGACGCGACTGATCGGTCCACAACAGCAACAGCTCGAGCAGGTACGCGGTCGGTGCGACGAAGCTGTAGGACTCCATGCGCCCCGAATCGGTCGCGACGAATTTCTCCTCGAGCGTTTGCGGATCTTCGGGCAGATAACCCAGATGACCGGAGACGTACCAGCCGCCGACGATGACGGCGCCGATCACGAGCCCGCCGACGATGAGCTCGGGCGTCGCACGGAAATCGCGGTTGACGAAAATGAACGCGGCGAGCGCGAGCGCGACGACGATGGGCAGCCACAAGCGAGCAGCCGCGCCGATACCCGCCGACATCGCGAGCGCGGGAAGATCCGAGGTCGCGGTACCCAGATCCCAACGGATCGTGTCGAGGCCGTTCGCGCGCCATGGCGCGAACACGCCTTTCAGCGTCATGTACGCCGCTGCCGCGAGGAACAGCAGCACGATCACGGACTTCAGGTTGCCCGCGCCGGCGCGGATCAGCGTCTTGCTGCCGGAACCGGAGGCCAGTGTCATGCCGAACCCGAACAGGAAGCCGCCGACGAGGTGCGAAACCCACGGCACCTTGCCGTTCGTATAGATCGTCTTCGCGGTGTCGATCAGCCCGGCCGATTGCAATGCCGCGGTGCCGGCGATCGCGACGGCGATGGCGAGCAGCCACATGCGCATGCGCCGCCAGTCGCCGAAGTTCACGATGTCGGTGATCGCGCCCATCGTGCAGAAGCTCACGCGATACGCGACCGCGCCGAACACGAACGCGAGCGCGAAGGCAAGTCCGGTGACGATGCCGGGATGAATGGCGGTGTCGGCCATGACCGCAAATTATCGCATCCGGGGGTGGTGCCGCCCTATGGACCCGGGAGGCGCCGCGCTGAGGTTTCGCGGGCACCGCGAGCGACCAGGCGAACATCTCGATCGGCCGAGCGGCTGGCAATGTTTCTTCCGGCCGTGCGTCCCGCGTCGCGTCGTTAACCCCATTTGCGCCTCGCGCCCGTTCATGGCTGGCAGCACCGGACCCATCGCACCGGTGAAGGGAGAGATCATGAATGCCTCGCCTTGCTCCAGTCGGGTAAAGCGCGGTCGCTGGCCGGCAAAGCTGCTTCTGCTTGCGGGGATTTTGTTCGGCGCGGCGCAATCTTCGCTCGCGCATTGGCCTGTGAGCCCTCTCGCAAGCGTCGACGTCTACGACCGAACCAACGGCACCGTGCTCGCGGTGTACGAGAAGGACGGCCGGCGCTACGTCATCGGCGCGCCCGGTCACGAGTACGAAATCCGCATCCGCAACCGGACAGGCGAACGCATCCTGGCGGTGACGAGCGTCGACGGCGTCAATGTCGTCAGCGGCGAGACGGCGTCGCCGGCGCAGTCCGGCTACGTGATCGACGCCGGCGGCAGCGTCGAGATCGCCGGCTGGCGGCTCAGCCTCGAGCGGACGGCGGCGTTCTACTTCACCGACCTCCGCGACAGCTATGCGGGACGCACCGGCCGGCCGAACGACGTCGGCGTGATCGGCGTGGCCGTCTTTCGCGAACGGCCGCGCGCGAATCCGCTTTCCTCGTTGCGCGACAAAATCGCGGCGCAGGGGGACGCGCACCGCGAGCGCGGTGACGTGCCGGCGTCGCCCGGTCTGACCGAGCAGCCCCAGGCCGATGCATCCGCTGCCGACGCTGGGGAGCCATCGCGGTCCGCGCGGCAGGAGGCTGCTGCAGCGGGTGGGGCGACCGAAGCGAAGCGGTTTGCCGCTGCGCCGAAGCTCGGCACCGGTTTCGGTCGCGACGAGACGTCCTACGCGCAGCATGTGCGCTTCGATCGCGCGAGCACGTCGCCCGTGGAGACGATTGCGATCCAGTACGACCGCCGCGACAATTTGATTGCGATGGGCGTCCTCACGCAACCGCGCTACGCGCAGCGTCCTCCCGATCCGTTTCCCGCCATGCAGTTCGTGCCGGCACCGCGCTGAAGCGTTGTCGCTCGTGGCGTCGACCGGCGGCGGAGGTAGTCGCGTTGCGGCGGCGACGTCGGCTATCCATACTGCGCGCATGAGCCCGCAGGGCCGCCCCAAGGGCGAATTGGCCCCGAAGCGCGCCAGCGCGGAGGGTAGACCCGTGAGCGATGCGCCCGGCGACGACGACGATCAGAGGCTCATGCTCGCGTATGCGCGTGGCGACGCGGCGGCGTTCGACGCGCTGTACGCGCGCCACCGCAACGGCGTGTACCGCTATCTGTTGCGTCATTGCAATAACGCCGGCACTGCCGACGAGTTGTTCCAGGACGTGTGGATGAACGTGATCCGCTCGCGCAACAGCTATGCGCCCACCGCCCGCTTCGCGACGTGGCTCTACACGCTCGCACACAACCGCATCGTCGATCACTGGCGGTCGACCGGACAGGCGAAGCTCGTGTCGACCGACGCCGACGAGGCGGCCGGCGCCGAACTCCTTGCGCTCGCGGCATCGCGTGGCGATCAGCCGGACGTGCGCGTGCTTACGGGCCAGATTCGCCAGCGGCTGAACGCGGCGCTCACGGCATTGCCGCCCGCACAGCGCGATGCGTTCCTCCTGCAGCAGGAGAGCGGGCTTTCGCTCGCCGAGATCGGCGCTTTGACGGGCGTCGGGATCGAGACGGTGAAGAGTCGCCTGCGTTACGCGGCCGCGCGCCTGCGCACCGCCTTGATCGAATTGCGAGAAGCATCCGCCGATGAGCACTGACCCCGATCGCGACCCGGCGCTCGCCGGCCTGTGGCGCGAGCACTCGACCGAGACGCCGCCTTCGCACGTCGACGCAACGATTCTTGCGGCTGCGCATCGAGCCGTCGCGAGTGCACCGCAAGGACGCGAACGATGGCTCGGTCCGCGGGCATGGCGCTGGTTGACGCCGCTCGCTGCGGCGGCGGTGATCGCGGTGGTCTTCGTCGGCGTGAAGCCGCCCTCGCAAACACTGGTTGACGACGCGGTGCAGTCGGCGACCGACATGCCGGCTGCGCCGGCGGAGAAGCAAGTTGCCACGTCGGCACCCGTCGTGCCTCCCGCTGCACCTCCCGCTGTGCCGCCCGTTGTGACGACCCCGCGAACCGAAGCTGCTCCGGCGACCATCGCGCCACTGCCGCAGGGTGCGCCTGCCGCGCCAGACACAAGCGCGTCGCGTGAAAGGGGGAGTCTCGATGCCGAGCGTGTGCAAGCGTTCGCGGCGCCGCCACCTGCTCTTGCTGCTGAATCCAACGCGGCGCCGGCGAAACCGGCATCGCCTGGCAAAGCTGCTTCCGCGGCTTCGAGTGCAGCGCCGACGCAACAAGCCTCACGCGCGGCGCAAGACCGGGTCGCCGCATTGGAGGTCGAAGCGTGGTTCGCACGCATCCGCGCGATGCGTGATCTGGGCCGCGAGGACGAAGCCGTGCGCGAGCTCGCGCGTTTTCGCGCCGCGTATCCCAATGCCGACACCCGCCTGCCGGCCGATCTGCGCGAGTGGGCGAAGCAATTGCCGCGCTGACCCGAACCCCCACATAGCCGATGATGGTCCGCGCCCGCCGCGGACGGCCAATGCTGGCTATGCGAGCGGATTCTCCCAGCGGAGTCCCTTGAAACGCGCAAAATCGTTGTCGCACGACACGAGCACGGCATCGTGCGTCACCGCGAGCGTTGCCAGATGTGCATCCGTCGTAAGGTTGCCCGCGGTGCCCGTATCACGGATCAGCGTCTTCAGCCGTTCCCAATGATCGTCCTTTTCCCGCACCACGCGGACGTTGTGCAGAGCAAGCCACACGTCGATTTTTGCAGCCGCCATGTCGGGAAGCAGCGGACGCGGAAAGACGCGGGCACTCGTCGAAAGCCGAAGGAAGCCGAGCAAGACGATCCAGGGCAGGCCGACCGTCTCTTCGTCATTGACCGCTGCCTCCCACCACGTCCGTAACCGCTCGTGATGCGTCGCGTCCGAGTTTGCCGCGTACAGGAGGACGTTCAGGTCGACGATCTTCACTTGCGCAGCCAGAGCTTGCGCAGGATTTCCTCGTCTTCGAGCGCGGCCGCCAGCGCCAGCGCCTTGTCGATCGGAGGGTACGGATTGCCCAATGCGAGCGCTTTTTCTCGGTAGACCGCGCGTTTCGGGCGCTGCGCAAGGCCGGCCTGGAGTCCGCTTTTGAGCGTGCGATTGATCATTCGCGTAAGGCTCACCTT
>DATEIQ010000123.1:0-4415 GCA_035278845.1 Casimicrobiaceae bacterium
CGGCAATTCCGAACTCGGTCTGCCACGCCGCGATGAAGCTTTCGGAAAGCGGCGAATTGACGATGACGATGGCGAGCACCGACATCAACAACAACAGCAAGCCGGTCGCCGGCGCCCAGCTCGCGAAATCGACGGCCGCCGAATGCACGCGATGGCCGAGCGATCCCAGCATCGCCTCGGACAGCGAGACGTCGTCCCATGCGCCGTCGTAGCGGCGGCCATTGACGAAGAACGTCGGCGTCATCCGCACGCCGCTTTGCCGGGCGCTCGCGACATCCTCGTCGACGCGCTTTCGGGCGCGCGCCAGCGCTTCCGCGTCGACCGGCAACGGGACGTCGGCGACCACTGCGCGCAGATCGTCCTCCGTCAGGTCGCGCGAGCGCGACATCAGCTCGACGTGCGCGCGCCAGAAGGCATCGTCGCCGGGCGCTGTCTCGGCGATCTCGGCAGCCCGCCGTGCGAGATCGCTGCCGGTGATGGGCCGCTGGCGAAAGACGTAGCGCAGCCGGTCGCCGTGGCGGTCGCGCAGGCGCACGACCTCCTCGTTCGCTGCGCGGCAATAGGGGCAGGCGTAGCTGCCGTATTCGACCAGCGTGAACGGCGCGTCGTCGGGGCCGAGAACGTGGTCGCGTCCGCGCAGGACCGGACGGTCGAGGTAGTTCTGCGCGGCGTCGCTCATCCGGGCCTTTACCCGCACTCTACGTCTTGAGCCTGTAACCGGTCTTGAAGATCCACGCGATGATTGCGAGGCAGATTGCCATGAACACCAGCGTCATCACCATGCTGATCCAAACCGCGACATCGGCAAGGCCGAAAAAGCTCCAGCGAAAGCCGCTGATCAGGTAGACGACCGGATTGAACAGCGTGACCTTCTGCCACAACGGCGGCAGCATGTCGATCGAATAGAAGCTGCCGCCCAGGAACGTGAGCGGCGTGACGATCAGCAATGGCACGAGCTGCAGCTTCTCGAACCCGTCGGCCCAGATGCCGATGATGAAGCCCAGCAGGCTGAACGTCGCCGACGTCAGCACCAGGAACAGCAGCATCCAGACCGGATGCTCGATGTGCAGCGGCACGAACAGCGTGGCGGTCACCAGGATGATGAGCCCAAGAATGATCGATTTTGTCGCGGCCGCGCCGACGTAGCTGACGACGATCTCGAAATAGGAAACCGGCGCCGACAAAAGCTCGTAGATCGTTCCGGTAAACCGCGGAAAGTAGATGCCGAACGACGCGTTGGCGATGCTCTGCGTCAGGAGCGACAGCATGATGAGTCCCGGCACGATGAACGAGCCGTAGCCGATGCCGCCGATCTCCTGGATGCGTCCGCCGATCGCCGAGCCGAACACGACGAAGTACAGCGACGTCGACAGCACCGGAGACACGATACTCTGCATCAGCGTCCGGCGGGTGCGCGCCATCTCGAAGCCGTAGATGGCGCGGATCGCGTGCACGTTCATCGGTCTTCCCTCACCAGGCTCACGAAGATGTCCTCGAGCGAGCTCTGCGTCGTCGACAGGTCGCGGAACCGGACGCCGGCGTGGTCGAGCTCGTCGAGCAGCGACGCGATCCCTGTCGGCTCGCCGCCCGTCTCGTACGTGTACGTGAGCTCGGTGCCGCCGTTGCCGAGCTCGAGCTTGTGCTGCGCAAGCGACGGAGGAATCGCGGCGAGCGGCTCCTGCAGCTGCAGCGTCAGCTGCTTGCGCCCCAGCTTGCGCATCAGCTCCGCCTTGTCGTCCACCAGGATGATCTCGCCCTTGCTGATGACGCCGATCCGGTCGGCCATCTCCTCGGCTTCGTCGATGTAGTGCGTCGTCAGGATGATCGTGACGCCGCTGTCGCGCAGCGCACGGACGAGGTTCCACATGTCGCGCCGCAGCTCGACGTCGACGCCGGCCGTGGGCTCGTCGAGAAAGAGCACCTGCGGCTCGTGCGACAGCGCCTTCGCGATCAGCAGGCGGCGCTTCATTCCGCCGGAGAGCGTCATGATCCGGCTGTCCCTGCGGTCCCACAGCGAAAGGTCCTTTAGCACCTTCTCGATGTGCGCCGGATTCGCCGACTTGCCGAACAGGCCGCGACTGAACGACACGGCACCCCACGGCGTCTCGAACGCGTCGGTCGTGAGCTCCTGCGGCACCAGTCCGATCATCGAGCGCGCAGCGCGATAATCGGCGACGATGTCATGGCCGCCGACGCGGACGCTGCCGGACGTGGCGTTGACGATGCCGCAGACGATGCTGATGAGCGTCGTCTTGCCGGCGCCGTTCGGGCCGAGCAGCGCGAAGATCTCGCCGCGACGGATTTCGAGGTCGACGTCGGCGAGCGCGCGAAAGCCGGTGGCGTACGTCTTCGACAATTTCGCGACCGAAATGATCGATGCCGTCAAATCATTCCCTCCCGGTTGTCGTGAATCGTCTGTCGCCGGATGCCGACGCTGACATCGCCGCCGCGGCGCGCACGGAATTGTGCATGCGTCGAGTTGTCGATTGGAGGATTCCCGAATCGACACGGGATGCCGCGCGCGCGTTGGCGCGCCTGGCCGGGGATCCGGATCACGCACGAAAGGAATTTGATCATGACCGACGAACTGGAAACGGAGCGGACCTGGACCAAAGTGCTTGGCGCATTGGCGCTGGGCGCGGCCCTCATGTATACACTGGATCCGGACAAGGGCCGGCGCCGGCGCGCCGTCGCGCGCGACAAGGCCTACAGCGCGCTGCTCGATGTGCGCGAAGCGGTCGGCGTCACGCGCCGCGACATCGCGCATCGGTTCGACGGCGTGCGAGCGCGCGTCGATCGACTCGTCCGCAGGCGACCGGCGCCCGACGACCTGCAGCTGATCGAGCGCGTGCGCGCGCGCATGGGACGGCTCGTCTCGCATCCGCACGCGATCCAGGTCGGCGCCCACCGCGGCAAGGTCACGCTGAGCGGGCCGATTCTCGCGCGCGAAGCCGGGCCGCTGCTCGACACGCTGCGCGGCGTGTGGGGCGTCGCCGAAATCGAGGATCGGCTGGTGGCGCACGACCATCCCGAGCACGTGCCGAGCCTGCAGGGCGGCGTCGAGCCGCGACTGCCGCGGCCGCTCGTCATGCAGGAAAACTGGCCGCCTGCGCTGCGCGCCGCAGCACTTGCGGGCGGCGCCCTGCTCGCGCTCTACGGCATGCGCCAGCGCTCGCTCGCCGGGTGCGTGTACACCGCGGCCGGCGCGGCCATCGCGCTTCGCGGCGGCACGAATCGGCCGCTTGGTGAACTCGTCGGTGCGGCGATGACCGGCCAGGGGCGCGACGTCACGGCGGTCGAGTCCAGTCCCGGCGAGCGCCGGGAAACGCCGCGTAGAGGCGGCGGACCGTCGATCTACGATGCGCCGGAGCAGCCGTCAGGGTCGGCGCTGCACTGACGGGCGCCGAGCCCACGACCCGGTCAGTGGCGCGGAGCGTGCTCCGGGCGAGGCTCAGCCCGACTTGAGCGTCTTCTGACGGAGCGGCAGCTTCGTCACCTGCGCGGTATCGACGTCGATTTCGAAGCGCTCGGTCACCTTCGGCTTGACGCGCGGCATGAGGCCGAGCTTTTCCGCGGCGCGCCGCGCCTTGAATTCCTCCAACGTCTTCGAGGCGGCGCTCGACGGCTTGAACGTGGAATGGGTATGAGTCGCCAGCGACGTGCCCATGATCCTCAAGGCGGCGGCCAGCTTGCGTTTGTGCTGCTTGTTCGACGACATGGTTTCGGTCACCCGCGTTGCGCGATTGAGGCCCCGCATGCGCCGGCTTCGTCGTCCGGTTCGTATGCCGACGTCATACTATCCCGAAGGATTCGCGAACGGTGTCGGCCTGCCGACGACCGTATCGCCAAAGCACGCAAGCGGTCGCCAGTGTCGTTTTTTTGCCGCCAATAAGGCTTTCGCCCCCTTTTGTCGGCGACAACATGTTCGCGCCGGACCGGGAAGATGGCGCAGTCGTGACCTGCGTCAAGCTCCGCGGTCACGCACCCCCTTGCGCACGCGGCTTCCCGGTCGCATAATGCGAACGATTCTTATTGCGTTCCTCCGCAGCCATGTACGTCTGCCTTTGCAACGGCATCACCGACCGCGAGATCCGCAGCGCGGTCGCCTTGGGCGCACGCTCGCTCGCCGACCTCCAGGCGAGCCTCGGCGTAGCAACGGCATGCGGACGTTGCGCAAGCTGCGCCTGCAGCGTGATGGCCGAGCAGTGCGCCGAAGCCGCCGCTGTCGCAGGCGGCGACGACTGAAGCACTTCTTCAACCGGCCTCGGAGCTAACCGTTCTGCGCACGTCCGCGCGCGCGATTCCGCTCCACGCCCGGCAACGATTCCTTGCCCCGACGGGAGGCTCGCGCTAGCCTGTCCTCGCGAGCGTCCCGCAAGGCCATGTCCCGGAGGCGACGATGCAGGGTGACCCAG
>DATEIQ010000124.1:0-8404 GCA_035278845.1 Casimicrobiaceae bacterium
GCTGAAGCTCACGATCCTCGTGCTGAACGACGCGGAGCGCGCATCGACGTCGCGACGTACTTGGCCACCGAGCCGAATCCCGGGCAGTTGTCGGTCACGGCGAGGTCGTGCGCACTTCGCGCACGACGACGCCGTCGATCAGATTCTGCAGCGGCATCCAGTCGCGCGTGATGCTCTGCCCGTCGCGCGATGCGCCCGGCAATGCGCCGTGCTCGGCGGTGAAGCCGGCGTCGGTGGAATTCGATTCGTCGCGCGCGTTCACGGGCGTTTGGCGAGGCCCCGCCGGCGATACAGCTCGGCGATCACGGCGCCGCGCGCAGGCAGGATGCCCCATTTGCGGGGAAAGCGATGGTAACAGTAGACGGCTTCCGGATCGATGCCGAGCGCAAGCGCGACGCGACCGGCCGCACGCATGCCGAGCGCCCGCCACAGATCGCCCGCGCGGTAGGAGCGCAAATGTGTCGGCCGCGGGTTCTGCCACGCGCGCACGAGGCAGCGCTCGCGAAAATCCGGTTCCTCGCGCATCGCGCGCGCGATCGCCGCGTGCTCGTGACACTGGCGTTCCGGGTACACGTTCCGGCGCGTCGTAGCGGACACGACGACCACGGTGACCGCCGGTGTCGGCGCCATCGTCACGCGCTGCCGGTACGCGCGCCACAGCCAGTCGCGCGTCGGATAGGTGAAGACACGATCGCGCCGCACGAGCGGCCCGACGCGCGCGAACAGCTCGCGCCGAAATACCCAAGTGCTCGCGTTCGGATGCAGGAGCGGATCGAACCCGTCGTGCGGAAACGTCGCGTTGATGCGCCAGCTTCCGTCCGGATCGGCCTCGAGCTGCAGCGTGTACGTGAAATCGGCGCCGGTTCGCTCGAGCGTCGCAATAGCTTCCGCGAGATGGTCGGGAAAGAAGAAATCGTCGTGATTGAGCAGCGCGACGTAGCGGCCGCGCGCGAGGCGCACGCCCTCGTTCGTCGGCCCCGACTGGTCGCCGACGTTCTGCGGCAGATTGACGAACCGCACGCGCGGATCGCCGCAGCGCGCGACGACGTCCGCGGTGTCGTCGGTGCACGCGTCGCCGACGACGATGAGCTCGAAGTCGGCGCGCGTCTGCGCGAGCACCGAATCGATCACGTAGCCGAGAATGTTGCTGCGGTTGAACGTCTGGATGATGACGCTCGCCGCCGGCGTTCCGCTCTCCATGCGCCCCGATTCTACCGGCCGTTACAATCGAGCAATGGTGAAGATGAAGCCGTCGTGCGCGACCGGGCGATGGGTGAGCTTCGGCGTGCCGTTCCGATTTTTTGCAGTCGTCCTGCTGGTGCTGGCCGCGCACGCGGGGGCGCAACCGGCTGCGCCCACGCTGCTCGTCGTCGGCGACTCGATCTCGGCGGGCTACGGCCTAGCGCGCGGCGAAGGCTGGGTCGACCTGCTCGCAACGCGGCTCGCCGAACAGGGCCATCGCGAGCGCGTGGTCAATGCGTCGATTTCAGGCGATACGACGGCCGGCGGGCGCGCGCGCCTGCCCGCGCTGCTGCGCGAGCATCGGCCGTCGATCGTCATCATCGAGCTAGGCGGCAACGACGCGCTGCGCGGCGGAAATCTGCAGGCGACGCGCGAGAATCTCGACGCCATGGTGGCCGCGGCGCAGGCCGCGCATGCGAAGGTGCTCGTCGTCGGCATGAAGGTACCGCCGAACTACGGATCCGCGTACGCGCGAACGTTCGACGCGATCTTCGCCGATGTCGCAAAAGTGCGCCGCGTTCCCGTCGTGCCGTACGTGTTCGCGGGGTTCGGCGAGGATCTCACGCAGTTCCAGGGCGACCGCATCCATCCGACAGCGGCCGCACAGCCGCGCATTCTCGACAACGTGTGGCCGGCGCTGTCGCAGCTGCTTGCGAAGCGATGACCGCGCGCGCGTTGCACTGCTTTCTTCGCGCGGAGGCGCGCCGATGACCACGCCGCTGCCGCCCGGGCCGCCGGCGCGCACGATGCCGAAGGCGGATCCCGCGGACTGGACCGCATACGCCGATCGTATCGACGTTCGCTCGCCGTCCGAGTATGCGGAGGATCACGTGCCGGGCGCCATCAACCTGCCGGTGCTCGACGACGCCGAGCGAAAGCTGGTCGGCACCATCTACGTGCAGCAGTCGGCGTTCGAGGCGAGGAAAATCGGCGCGGCGCTCGTCGCACGCAACATAGCGCGCATCTGCGAGACCCACACGCGCGACAAGCCGCACGAATTCGCACCGCTCGTCTATTGCTGGCGCGGCGGGCAGCGCAGCCGCTCGCTTGCGCACGTGCTGGCCGAAATCGGCTTTCGCCCGGTGCAGCTCGACGGCGGCTATCGCGCGTGGCGGCGCCACGTCGTCATGATGCTCGCGCATCTGCCGCAGCAGTTCCAGTTCCGCGTCGTGTGCGGCCTGACCGGCGCCGGCAAGTCGCGGCTGATCGAGGCGCTCGCCGCGGAGGGCGGGCAGGTGCTCGATCTCGAGCGGCTGGCGCGCCATCGCGGGTCGCTGCTCGGTGACCTGCCCGGCGATCCGCAGCCGACGCAGAAGATGTTCGAGAGCACGCTCTTCGGTGCGCTGTCCGCGCTCGATCCCGCGCGGCCCGTGTTCGTCGAATCGGAAAGCCGGCGCATCGGCCGGCTGCAGGTTCCGGATGGCCTGCTCGGCACGATGCGCGCATCGCCATGCGTGCGGCTGGAAACGGAACGCGAGCTCCGTGTCGCGATGCTGGCCGGCGATTACGCGCATCTTGCCATCGATCACGCAAGGCTTGACGCGCAGCTCGCGCCGCTCGCGAAGCTGCACGGCAAGGCCACCATCGCCCGCTGGATGGAATGGGCGCGCGCTGGTGCAACGACCGATCTCGCCGCCAACCTGCTCGACGTGCATTACGACCCGTCGTACACCCGCGCCATCCGCCGCAACTTTCCGTTGTTGCGGCACGCGGAAGTGCTGCGCGTACACGACGCTCGCGATGCCACGTTCCGCGAGCTCGCTCGCCGCCTGCTCGACAACGATCGTCCGAAAGGCGTCGCTGCATGACGCCGTCCTCATGAAACCGCTCGCCTTCCGCATCGTCAACGTGTTCGCCGAATCGCCGCTCGCCGGCAATCCACTGGCCGTGTTCGAGGACGCCCGCGGCGTCGACGACGCGACGATGCAGGCGCTCGCGCTGCAGTTCAATTTGTCGGAAACGACGTTCGTTCTGCCGTCGGAAACGGCGTCGGCGCGCGTACGCATCTTCACGCCCGCGTTCGAGATGCCGTTCGCCGGCCATCCAACGCTCGGCACCGCGCACGTCGTGCGGGCGATCGGAAGCATTGGCGACCGCGTGACGCTGGAAATGAAGGCAGGCGTGATCCCCGTCAGTGCCGACGGCGACGTGTGGACGCTGACCGCCAATGCACCACGCTCACCAGGCTCCGCCCCCGGGGCCGCTGCGCTTGCGCAGGCGCTCGGCTTGCAGCCGGGCGATTTCGATGCTGCGCATCCGCCGCTTTGGATCGATACGGGCAGCGAGCAGCTCGTAATTCCGCTCGCGTCGTACGACGCCGTTCGTCGTGTGAAACCATCGGCCGCGCACCTCGCCGATCTCGGCGGCGTGGCCGGCCGTGCACTGGCGTACGTATTCGCGCGTGACCGCGACGCGGTGCTTTCGCGCTTTTTCTTCCTGAAGCACGGCAGCGTGGTCGAGGATCCCGGCACCGGTTCCGCGTGCGCGAATCTCGGCGGCTATCTGCTCGCGACTGGCGTTCCCCTGCCCGCGCGGCTCGCGATCGACCAGGGCGAAGCTGTCGGCCGGCCATGCCGGCTCGGGCTTCGCGTCGACGCCGACCGCTCGATCCACGTGTCGGGACGCGTCATCGAGATCGGGCGCGGAACGATCAGCTTGTAGCGTCTGGTGCGCGCTCGACTTGTTCGCGAATACGTTGCATCCAAAGATGCTGTAGACACGCTTCAGTCGGGCCAGCGCGCGAGGAACGCGTGCCAATGCACCGCGTCGGATGCGCCGATCCGCTCGCGCACGAGGGCCAGCTCGCGCGCGTAGCCATCGCCGTCGACCTCGCCGCGCATCAGGCGAAACCGCTGGTAGACGAGGTACGTGTTGATCACGTCGCACTCGCAATAGGCGCGCACGTCGTGAATGCGTCCGGCGGCGATCGCCGCGCCCACTTCCGCGCCGCCCATGCCGAGCTTGCCCGGAAATCCGCACAGCCGCGCCATTG
Organism: Casimicrobiaceae bacterium; assembly: GCA_035278845.1. GTDB lineage: Bacteria > Pseudomonadota > Gammaproteobacteria > Burkholderiales > Casimicrobiaceae > VBCG01. The sequence goes on from DATEIQ010000124.1 coordinate 4,235, forward strand.
CGTCGAGGCCGGCGCTCGCGCGCGGCTGGTATTGCGCGACGACGTCCATCACGTCGATATGTCGCGTATGGAACCGCGCGAGGTAGTTGTTGAACCTGAAGTCGCGATCGTCGTCGCCCCAGTCCCAGTAACGCGCCGCCACCACGCCGTGGATCAGCGCACGCTGGCCGAGAACAGGAAGGTCGAACCCGCCGCCGTTCCAGGAGACGAGCTGCGGCGTGTAGCGCTCGATGCCGTCGAAGAAGCGGCGAATCAGCTCGGGCTCGGGATCAGTGGGATCGCCGATCGACCAGACGCGAAAGCCGGAGTCTTCGCGTAGCGCGCAGGCGATCGCGACGACACGCTGCAGGTGCAGCGGCGCGAAATCGTTGCCGGTTGCCGCGCGCCGGCGCTGCTCGAACCATGCGAGCACGCCGGTGTCGTCGACGCGCGCGTCGATGTCGTGCACGCGCCGGATGCCGGCGACATCGGGCACCGTTTCGATGTCGAAGGCGAGGATCGGCGTCATCGCGCATGCTCGCGCGCGGCGTTCGTGTCCATGCCGTCACCGGCAGGGCGCACGATCGTGAACGCCGCTCGCGCAGCGTTCGTCACGCCGGGAATACGCCGGTGGAAAGGTAGCGGTCGCCGCGATCGCAAACGACGAACACGATCGTCGCTTTCTCGACGTTCCGGGCGACGCGCAGCGCGATCGCGCACGCCCCGCCCGAGCTGATGCCGCAGAAGATGCCTTCCTCGCGCGCGAGCCTGCGCGCCGTGTCCTCGGCGTCGGCCTGCGACACGCTCTCGACGCGGTCGACGCGCCGCGCGTCGAAAATCTTCGGCAAATACGCGGGCGGCCACTTGCGGATGCCGGGGATCTGCGACCCTTCCTCGGGCTGCGCGCCAACGATCTGGATCGACGGATTCTGCTCCTTGAGGAAGCGCGACACGCCCATGATCGTGCCCGTCGTTCCCATGGCCGACACGAAATGCGTGATTTTGCCGTCGGTGTCGCGCCAGATCTCCGGGCCAGTGCCACGGTAGTGCGCGAGCGGATTGTCGGGATTGGCGAACTGGTCGAGGATCGTGCCGCGGCCCTCGGCGCGCATCCGATCGGCGATGTCGCGTGCGGCTTCCATGCCGCCGGCCTTCGGCGTCAGAACGAGTTCCGCGCCATACGCGCGCATCGTTTGCACGCGCTCGGCCGTCTGGCTCTCCGGCATGACGAGCACCATCTTGTAGCCGCGCATCGCGGCGACCATCGCGAGCGCGATGCCGGTGTTGCCCGACGTCGCTTCGATCAGCGTGTCGCCGGGCTTGATGCGCCCGCGCTTCTCGGCCTCGACGATCATCGACAACGCCGGCCGGTCCTTGACGGACCCGGCCGGGTTGTTGCCCTCGAGCTTGGCCAGGACGACGTTCGACGTCGCTCCCGGCATTCGCTGCAAACGGACCAGCGGGGTGTTGCCGACAGTATCGGAAAGCGTGCGATCAGTCACCGCACGATTGTAGCCCGCAGCCGCGAGACAAAGCCGGACACGCTTTTCTCGTGGGTCGGGATTGCGCGCTAGTTTGCGGGCTTGGCGGCCTGCTGTTCCTTGGCGTTCGCCTTGGCCTTCTCCGCCTTGTCGTGCTTCGCCTTTTCCTGCTTCGCCCGCATCCTGGCGATCTTGTCCTCCTTCGCCTGCGCGTTGGCCGAGCGCTGTTTCTGCGCCTTCGCCGCCTTGTCCGCAGCAGCCTCGCTGCCGGCAGTCGATGCGGTTGCGGTTGCCGCCGCCGCGGCCTTGGCCGTGTCATTGGCCGCAGGTGCTGCTGCGGCCTTCGCGGTGTCCTTGGCCGCAGGTGCCGCTGCGGCTTTGGCGCTGTCATTGGCCGCGATCGCTGGCGCGGCACCCACGAGCATGGCCAGTCCCAAACCCAGTAACAACCGATTCATACGCGTTCTCCGTCGAAAGAAGAGTTCGGGACGCCGCACCGGTACGCGCTTGCAAAGGCGCGCACCGCTGCGACGAGGGCCCTTGCCAGCGGCGCCAACGGTCCCGACCTGCTTCCAACGCGCCGGTAACGTCCGGCGTTGACGGTGGTTTTACTTGGCAGTCTTGGCGGCCTCGCCCTTCGTGGGAATTGCCTGCGCCTTCGCTTCCGCGCGCGGGCCCGGCCTGGCCGCAGGCGGCGTCACGGTGAATTCGAGCTTCAGCGTCTCGAATCGGCGGGCGCCGATGCCCTTGACGTCCTTGAGCTCGTCGACCGACTTGAATGCGCCGTGCTGCGCGCGGTAATCGAGGATGGCCTGCGCGCGGGCGGGACCGATGCCGGTCACCGCGATGAGCTCTTCCTTCGTGGCGGTGTTGAGGTTGACCGCCGCGACGGCAAGTTGCGCGGCGAATGCAAGCAGGAATGCGAACAACCAGCGAATCATGGCGTGCTCCTTCACGAGAATGGGCGGATTCGTCGCGCCGCGCCGCTTCGTGCACGCGCGCGGCCGCGATCGAGCCCCCACTCTACGAAGGCGCGCGCGACGGCGAAATCAGACTTTCGACATAGTGCGCGATGCCTTGCTCGACATCGAACATTGGTGCGACGAAGCCGGCGTTGCGCAAGGCACCGATGTCGGCCTGCGTGAAGCTTTGGTATTTGCCATGCAATGCATCGGGCATCGGCATGTAACTGACGATGCCGGCGGCGACGAGATCCGCCAGCGCGCGCGGCGACTCGCCCGCAGCGCGCCGGCAGGCATTGACGGCCGCTTGCGCCACCGCGTTGAACGTCGACGCGGCGCCGGTGCCGACATTGAAGATGCCCGAGCGCGAGGGATGATCGCGAAAGTGCAGATTCACCGCAACGACGTCGTCGACGTGGATGAAGTCGCGCCGCTGCTCGCCGTCGGCGTAGCCATCCGATCCTTCGAACAGACGCACGCGGCCGTCGCGCCGATATTCATTCACCAGATGGTGCGCGACGGATGCCATCCGTCCCTTGTGTGCCTCGCCCGGTCCGTAAACGTTGAAGTAGCGTAATCCCGCGATCTGCGCCGTGCGGTCCCGCAGCAGCCGGCGCACGTAGCGGTCGAACAGGCATTTCGAATACGCATAGACGTTCAGTGGCGCTTCGTTCGCCGGTTCCTCGCGGAATGCCGTGCCCGAACCGTAGACGGACGCGCTCGACGCGTAAATGAAAGGAATGTCGTTGTCCTGGCAATGCTCGAGCAGCGTGACCGAATAACGGTAGTTGTTGCGCAGCATGTACCGGCCATCGGTCGCCATCGTGTCCGAACAGGCGCCCTGATGGAACATTGCCGCGACGTCGTCGTCGAAATCGCCGTTGCCGATGCGCAGCAGGAATTCTTCGTAGTCGATGTAGTCGGCGATGTCCAGGCCGGCAAGATTGCGAAACTTGTCGCCTTGCGTGAGATCGTCGACGGCGATGACGTCGCGCTGCCCGCGGGCGTTCAACGCCTTGACGAGGTTGGATCCGATGAAGCCGGCTGCGCCGGTGACGACGGTGTACACGATGCTCGTTCTCCGATCGATCAGTCTTCCGCTGCGCCGCCCTCGCGCAGTGCGAAGGGCACGCGCGGCGCGACCGCGCACAGCAACTGGTAGCCGACGGTGCCGGCCGCCGCGGCAACGTCGTCGACAGGCAGGCCCTGGCCCCACAGTACGACGTCGCTGCCGATAGAGGCTTCCGGGACCTGCGTCAAGTCGATGGTCAGCATGTCCATCGATACCCGGCCGGCCATCGGCACGCGGCGCCCGCACACGAGCACGGGCGACCCGTTCGGCGCGTGGCGCGGATACCCGTCGGCGTACCCGCACGCGACGACTCCGATGCGCGTGGGCCGGGTCGCGACGAACGTTGCACCGTAACCGACTGCATCGCCCGGCTCCAGCATCTGAGTACCGATCAGTTTCGAGCGCAGCGTCATCGCCGGCGCGAGTCCGAGAGACGCCGCGCTGCGATGCGCAAACGGCGTAGCCCCGTAAAGCATGATCCCTGGCCGCACGCTGTCGCCGCCCACTTCCGGGAAGCGCACGACGCCGGCAGAATTCGCGAGCGAGCGCGGATACGGCAGGCCGGCGCAGGCGCGCTCGAAGCTCGCGCGCGGCTCCGCGATGCCGTCGTCGTCTTCGGAGCGGGCGAAGTGCATCATCAGCCGCAAACCGGCAATGTTGGACAAGCGCGCGAGCC
>DATEIQ010000125.1:0-7089 GCA_035278845.1 Casimicrobiaceae bacterium
CCGAACGCGTCGCCGCGATGCTGGCGGCCGTCGGTCTTGGAGACCGCGCGCACAGCAGCCCGCGCGAGCTTTCCGGGGGCGAGCTGCAACGTGTCGCGATCGCGCGCGCGCTCGTCCACAGGCCGGCGCTCGTGCTCGCCGACGAGCCGACCGGCAACCTCGATCCCGAGAGCGCGCGACAAGTGATCGCGCTGCTGCGCGATGCGGTGAGGACGAACGGCGCGGCGTGCATCCTGGCCACGCATTCGCGTGCCGCCGCGGTGTCCGCCGATGTCGTGTATCGCCTCACGCCAGCCGGACTCGTCGCGGCTGGCGACGCCGACGTCGATTGATCGTGGCGGCTTCGTCGCTCGCCATCGCACGTGCCGTCACCGGCGGTGCAGCGGCGCTCGCGAGCGGACGCACGCTCCTTGCCGTGCTGGCGATCGCCTCCGGCGTCGCGCTCGGCTATGCGGTGGCGCTCATCAATCGCGCGGCGGTGAGCGAGCTCACGGCCGGACTCGCAACGCTGTCCGGGCAGGCCGACCTGCAGGTTCGCGGACCGCGTTCCGGTTTCAACGAGGCGCTGTATCCGCAGCTCGCGCGCATCGACGGTGTCGCGGTCGCAAGCCCGGTCGTCGACGTCGCGGCCGTCGTCGACAACCGAAGCGAGCCGCTCACGATCGTCGGCGTCGACGTGTTTCGCGCGCTCGAGATCAACCCGGCGCTCGTTGCGAGCGCGGGCGATCGCCTCGACACGCTGCGCGGCGACACGCTGTTCCCGAGCGCCGCCGCGGCGGCCTGGCTCGGCGTCGGCGAAGGCGACACGGTGACGGTGCTCGCCGGCCGCGCGGCAATACCGCTGCGCATCGCGGGCATCGCGGGCTCGAGCGAAAGCAGCGCGCGCTATGCCGTCATGGATATCGCTGCCGCGCAGGACCTGTTTGCCGCGCGCGGCCGGTTGACGCGCGTCGATCTGCGCGTTGCTCCGGGCCGCGACATCGATGCACTGGCTCGCCGCGTGCAGGCGATTTTGCCGCCGGGCATCGTCGTCGCGCCGCCCGCCGAAGGCACGGCCGCGACGGCGCGCCTGTCGCGCGCCTACCGCGTCAATCTCGATGTGCTCGCGCTGGTCGCGCTGTTCACGGGCAGCATGCTGGTGTTCGCCACGCAAACGCTCGCGCTCGCCCGCCGCCGCCCGCAACTTGCGCTGTTGCGCACGCTCGGCCTGCCGCGCCGGCGGCTTCTGCTCGTCGTCATCGCCGAAGCCGCCCTCCTCGGCGTTGCGGGCGCGATCGCGGGCATCGCCGCCGGACACGCGCTCGCGTCGCTCGCGCTGCGACGTTTCGGCCCCGACCTCGGTGCCGGATTCTTTCGCGGCACCGACGTTTCTCCTGACTTCGAGCCGTCGTCGATGCTCGTCTTCGCGGCGCTCGGCGTTGCCGCCGCCATCGTCGGCAGCGCGCTGCCTGCACGAGAGGCTGCGCGGGCGGCACCGGCCGCTGCACTCAAGGCCGGCGATGTCGACGCCGTTGCAACCCATGCACGGTGGCCGGCGTGGGCGCTGATGACGCTCGGCGCCGCGCTGACCGCATTGCCGCCCGTGGCGGGGCTGCCGATATTCGGCTATCTCGCGATCGCCGCCATCATCGTCGGCGGCATTCTCGCGATGCCGCAGGTCGCGCACCGTGTCCTCGCCACGCTGCCTGCGTCGCGGCACGTCCCGGTGCGCCTTGCGATCGACTATCTGCGGGCGTCGCCCGGCCGCGTCGCCGCCATGCTGGCGGCCATGGTCGCGAGCGTTTCGCTGATGGTCGCGATGGCGATCATGGTGGCGTCTTTCCGGCAATCTCTCGAAGACTGGTTGACGGTGATGCTGCCGGCCGATCTCTATGCGCGCAACACATCCGACGCTGTCGCGTTCGACGGCGGCGATCGCGCCGCGATTGCAACGCTGCCGGGTGTCGAGCGCGCCGAATTCATGCGCGCAACGTCGATCGTGCTCGAAAAAGCGACGCCGCGCGTGACGCTGCTTGCCCGCGACATCGATCCGCGCGATCCCGGCGCGCGCCTCGCGCTCGTCGAAACGGCCGCTACGCTCGCGACCGATGCGCCACCTGCATGGATCAGCGAAGCCATCGCCGATGCGAAAGCGGTTCATCCCGGCGATCGCATCACCGTGCCGATCGGCGGCCGAGACGTCGCGTTCACCGTCGCCGGAATCTGGCGCGACTACGTTCGCCAGCAAGGCGCGATCGTCGTCGAGCGGTCGCGCTACGCTGCGATGACCGGCGACGACGCGGTGAACGAAGTTGCGCTCTGGCTCGCGAGCGATGCGGATGTTGGCCGCATTCGCGACGCCATCGGCACGATTGCGGGAGGCGCGTCGCAGGTGACGATCGCAACGCCCGGCGATCTGCGCCGGCTGTCGCTCGCCGCCTTCGACCGCACGTTTGCGGTGACGTACGCGCTCGAGGCGGCCGCTGTCCTGATCGGGCTCGTCGGGCTGTCGGCGACGCTCGTCGCGCAAACACTCGCGCGACGACGCGAATTCGGAATGCTGCGGCACGTCGGCATGACACGCGGACAATTGCAGGCAATGGTCGCGGTCGAGGGCGCGGTGCTCGCAGCCATCGGTACTGCGGCGGGCCTCGTGCTCGGATTCGTGATCAGCCTGATTCTCGTGCACGTCGTCAACCGCCAGTCGTTCCACTGGGGGATGGATCTGCACGTGCCCTGGGACGCGATCGCGCTGCTCGCGGTCACGCTCGTCGTGCTTGCCACCGTGACCGCGCGCGCCGGCGCGCGCAACGCGACCGCGATCGGCGCGGTGCGCGCCGTGCGCGAGGACTGGTGAGGTGAATCGCGCGCGCCGGCGTTTGATGATCGCTCCGCTCCTGTTCCTCGCGCTGCCTGCGCGCAGCGACGTTCGGTATGCGGATGTGCAACGCGGCACCACGCTGACTTTTCCTGCGGACGAAGGCGCGCATCCACGATTTCGCACCGAATGGTGGTACGTGACCGGCTGGCTGGAAGACGAGACTGCGCGCCCGCTCGGGTTCCAGGTTACGTTTTTCCGCAGCCGTCCCGGGGTCGCCGAGGCGAGCGAAAGCCGCTTCGCGCCGAAGCAGCTGCTGTTCGCGCACGCGGCGCTTGCCGACCCCGAGGTGTCGCATCTGATCGTCGATCAGCGCGCAGGCCGCGAAGGCTTCGGCCTTGCAAGCGCAGCGAGGGATCGCACCGACGTGCGGATCGGCGACTGGTCGCTCGTGCAAAACGGCGCGCGCTATGCCGCGCGGATCGTCGCGCGGGATTTCACGCTCGACCTTGCCTTCGTCGCAAGCGTGCCGATCCTGCTGCAGGGAGACGATGGCGTCAGTCGCAAGGGTCCGGATCCGCTCGACGCGAGTTATTACTACAGCCGCCCGCATCTGCAGGTCGATGGCACCGTCCTATCCGGCGCACGCACGCGCCGCGTCACGGGCAGCGCGTGGCTCGATCACGAATGGTCGAGCCGGTACCTGACGCGCAGCGGCGTCGGCTGGGACTGGATCGGCATCAACCTCGACGACGGTGGCTCGTTGATGGCATTCCGCATCCGCGATGCGCGCGGCGAAACGCAGTGGGCGGGCGGCACGCATCGTGACGCGCACGGCGCGCGACGCACGTTCGCGCCGGCGGAGATCGCTTTCCTGCCGCAACGGCGCTGGCGCTCGCCGCGCACGGGTATCGAATATCCGGTATCGTTCGAAGTGCGCGCAGGCGACGTCTCGTTGCTGCTCGAGCCATTGTTCCCCGACCAGGAACTCGACGCGCGCGCGGGCGTAGGTGCCGTCTACTGGGAAGGTGCGGTGCGCGCGACCGGAGCGGGCGGCCTCGCGGGCCGCGGCTATCTCGAACTCACCGGATACGCCGGCGCGCTGCGCATCTAGGGTCTTTTTACAGGTCCCGACAGGACGCAAAGGCCATGGCGACCACACGCGACGACGTCTGGGCAGCAGGCGATCTCTACGAACCGTACGTCGGCCGCTGGAGCCGCGCCGTCGCGAAAGAATTTCTCGCCTGGCTCGCGCTCCCCGCCGACGCGGACTGGATCGATGTCGGCTGCGGCACCGGTGCGCTGACGCGCACGATCGCCGAAAGCGCGCACCCGCGCTCCGTCATCGGCGTCGACCGCTCCGCGGGCTTCGTCGCGTATGCGCAGGCGCGCATCGGCGGCGGTCCGGTGCGTTTCGAGACCGGGGACGCGGAAGCGCTGCCGCTCGCGACATCGACGGTCGATGCGGCGGTCTCCGGCCTGGTGCTGAATTTCGTGCCGCAACCGGCGCGCGCCGTCGCCGAGATGGCGCGCGTCGCGCGGCCCGGCGGAACGGTGGCACTGTATGTCTGGGACTACGCGGACAGGATGGAGCTGATGCGTTACTTCTGGGACGCGGCGGCGGCGCTCGATCCGGCAGCGCGCGCCCAGGACGAAGGCATCCGCTTTCCGCTCTGCCGTCCCGAACCGCTCGCCCAACTGTTCATGCAGGCCGACTTGGAAGAGGTCGAAACGCGTGCAATCGATGTCCCCACGGTGTTTCGCGATTTCGACGATTACTGGTCGCCTTTCCTCGGCGGCCAGGGGCCGGCGCCGGGCTATGCGATGGCGCAGGACGAAGCGAAGCGCAACGCGTTGAAGGAACGCATCCGCACGATGCTTCCTGTTGCGGCGGATGGCACGATACCGCTCACTGCACGCGCGTGGGCCGCGCGCGGGCACACGCGGTGAGATAGAGTCGCGCCAAAAGCACAAGCCCGGCGTTTCTCCACCTCAGCATGCCGATCATCGAGCGCATCGACGTCCATGTGTTTCGCGCCCCCATTGCCGTTCCGGTCGTCAATTCGTTTGGTGCGATCACCGGGCGGCCGATGACGCTGGTCAGCGTCACGGACAGCGACGGAATCGTGGGTTGGGGCGAAATCTGGTGCAATTTTCCGCAAGTCGGTGCGGAGCACCGCGCGCGGCTCGTTGCAAGCGTGTTTGCGCCGCTTCTGATCGATCAGCCGGCAATCGAGCCCGCTGCGCATTTCGCGCAACTGGAGCGAAAGGTCGCGGCGCAGGTTCTGCAAACGGGTGAGCAGGGGCCGTTCGCCCAGTGCCTTGCCGGAATCGATCAGGCGCTGAACGACGTGGGTGCGCGGCGCGCGGGGATGCCGCTGTGGCGCTATCTCGGCGGTGTGTCGCCCCGGGTGCCTGTCTATTCGAGCGGTATCGGACCCGACGACGTCGAGCGCGTCGTCACGCAGCAATGGAGGTCCGGATTCCGCGCATTCAAGCTCAAGATCGGATTTGGTCGGGAACGCGATCTCGCCAACCTGCGCACGATGCGGCGCGCGCTGCCTGAGGCTGCGACACTGATGGCGGACGCGAATCAGGCATGGTCGGCGACTGAAGCGATGTCGATGTGCAGCGAGCTGAATCCGTACCGCCTCGCCTGGCTGGAGGAGCCCATAGCGGCCGACACGCCGTGGCCGGTGTGGCAGACGCTCGCGGCGAAGGCTCCGATGCCGTTGGCCGCCGGAGAGAATCTGCGCGGAGATTCGGCGTTCGAGGCGGCCATCGCGTCGCATTCGCTCGGCGCGTTGCAGCCCGACATCGGCAAGTGGGGTGGCTTCTCGCGGTGCGCAACGATCGGTCGCCGTGCGGTCGCGGCGGGGTTGCGCTTCTGCCCGCATTGGCTGGCGGGCGGCATCGGCCTCATGGCGTCGCTGCACCTGCGCGCCGCCGTGGGAGGCGACGGCCCTGCGGAATGGGACGCGAACCCGAATCCGCTGCGCGAGCGCTTTCCGTTGCCGGCCGTCGACGAAGGCGTCGTGACGCTCTCGGATACGCCGGGGCTCGGCTTCCAGCCCGACATCGTGTCGCTTGCGGACTTTCGCGTCGCACTGTAATCGGCGACACTCGCGGTCGCGGCGCAACACGCATTCGACGTTAGAAAACAATTCAGCCGCCATCGGATCACCGCTTCTGTCATGGAGGATTCATGAAACCTCGCTTGTACGTTTTCGCGCTGGCCCTGGCCGCCATGGCGACGGCCGCAATCGCCCAGGCACCCGGCGCCGGACAGCGCGCGCTGGATGAAGCCAAGAAATATTCTGGCCAGACGCTGAACATCACGTGGCCGGCCGGGGTCGGCGCGCTGGACGCGAAGGCGTATACGGTCCCCATCTGGGAAAAGGCAACCGGCGTGAAGGTGAACGTGATCGAAACGCCGATCGCGGACATGTTCGCGAAAGTGACGGCCGAGCATCGCGCGCGCACCGGTGCGTTCGACGTCGTCAGCATCGTGCCGAGCTGGCTCGCCGACATGGCGATTGCCGGCGTGATCGAGCCGCTCGACCCGTTGGTGAAGAAGTTCGGCTTCGCGCAGGAATTGCAGGGGCTGGAGCCCGCGTATCGCGACAACCAGATGCGCTGGGACGGCAAGATCTACGGCATTCCCGACGACGGCGATCTGCTCGTTCTCTATTACCGCAAGGATCTGTTCGCCGATCCGGCGAACCGCTCCGAGTTCAAAGCCAAGTACGGCTACGATCTCGCACCGCCGAGGACGTGGGAGCAGTTCGCCGACATCGGTAATTTCTTCACCGCGAAATTCGCGCCGAATCTCTATGGCGCGGGAATGATTCGACGAGGCACGCTGCTCCAGTACTTTTTCCAGGAGCGATTCCGTAACGCCGGTGGCCGCTATTTCGACCCGCAGACGATGAAGGCGACCGTCAACAGCGACATCGGACTGAAAGTGCTGACCGGCATGATGAACGACCAGAAGTTCATGCCCCCGGGATCCCAGGATTGGGGGATCCCCGAATCGCTCAACGGCTGGCTCTCGGGCAAGCTCGCGATGACGCTATGGTGGCCCCCGGTTGGCCGCTGGTCGGAGGGATTGCAGGCGGGTGAGAAATCGATGGCTTTCGTACCGAAGTCGCAGATCGCGGGCAAGGTCGGCTACGCGTTGCCTCCCGGTGGTCGCCCCGAGCTCGCCCTCGGCTGGTCGCTCGCCGTGGCGAGCACCAGCAAGAAGAAGGAGCTTGCGTACCTGTTCATCCAATTCGTCAACAGCGAACAAA
>DATEIQ010000126.1:0-4828 GCA_035278845.1 Casimicrobiaceae bacterium
AGCTGCGCGTTCGCGGGCTCGCTCAGGATGATTTTCGTCTCGGGACGTTCGCGTCGCAGCACGCGCGCGACTCCCGTGATCGTGCCGCCGGTGCCGTAGCCGGTGACGAAGTAATCGAGACGCTCGTCCTTGAAATCGCCGATGATCTCGCGCCCCGTCGTCGATTCATGGATATCCGCGTTTGCGTCGGTCTCGAATTGGCGGGCGAGAAACCAGCCGTGCGTTTCGGCGAGCTCGACCGCTTTCCGGTACATCCCGAAGCCTTTGGCGGCGCGGGGCGTGAGGACGACCTTGGCGCCCAGAATACGCATGAGCCTGCGGCGCTCGATCGAAAAGCTGTCGGCCATCGTGACGACCAGCGGATAGTTCTTCTGCGCGCACACCATCGCGAGGCCGATGCCGGTGTTGCCGCTCGTGGCTTCGACGACGGTCTGCCCGGGCTTCAGCGTGCCGTCGCGCTCGGCGGCCTCGATGATGCTGAGCGCGAGCCGGTCCTTGACCGAGGCGGCCGGATTGAATGCCTCGATCTTCACGTACATGCGCACGCCTTTCGGCGCAAGGTTGTTGATGCGAACGCAGGGCGTATCCCCGACCGTGTCGAGCACGCTGTCGAAGAGACGGCCGCGTCCATTGGTTTTTCTGATCTGCGAACCTGCAGGCATCTGATTCTCCGTGTTAAACGTTAGTCGATCTCATCCGCCGACGGCAGCCACCGAGTCTCGGGAAAGGTGACACGCCTGCTCTCAGCAGGCCGAGTTCCGGGCGCAAAGTCGACCACCGCGCGCGCCAGCCATGGGACAGGCGCGAAATAGCGAATCGCGGGCTCAGGATTCCTTGCTTGCGGCGCGCATAAGACTCGAACTCCCGTTCATGAGCAGGCTCGACAGCACACGACTCCCATGCGACGTGCTGCAGTGCGCTTGCCATCATTGCCGACCGGCCGGTGGGCGGTACGATCAGCTTTGCAATCATAAGCCGACTGGCCGATTGCAGTGCAGGAATGTGACGGATCGCCGGCGGCTCCCGATCGTGACCGCGATTGGACGTAAAATCGATCCAATGCAAACCGCGAGGAGCAAACATGTCCAGGCTCGCAAACGTTCTTCTCGGCGCATGTGCGTCGCTGATGGTCGCGGCGTGCGCTTCGACGTCGCTGCAAAGCGCCTGGTACGACACGAGCTACAACGGCGGAACGTTCAAGCGCATCCTCGTCGTCGGCGTGGGATCGAATGTCGCCAACCGGCGGGTGTTCGAGGACATCTTCGCGCAGCGGCTTTCGGCGACCGGAACGCAGGCCATACCCGGCTACCAGTTTCTCGCTGACGACGCGCGCTCCAACGAGCCGGGTTGGAATGCCGGTGTGGCGCAATCGGGCGCCGACGGTCTGCTGCTGGTGCGGCTGCTGGGCGTCGACACGCGGACGCACGTGTATACGACGATGGTGCCGGGGCCGATGTACGGTCCGTACTACGGTCCATGGTGGGGTCCATCGATGGTCGCGGTGCCGCAGGTCACGCAGTACGACATCGCGCACGTCGAGACAAGCCTGTTCGACGTCAAGACGAAGCGCGTCGTGTGGGCCGGCACGACACAAACGTTCAATCCGTCGACGGTAGCGGAAGAGACGCCGGGATTCGCGAACCTGATCATCGGCCAGCTTGCGGCGCGCGGGCTGATCGCAGCGCCGAAGTAGCGGCGCTCGCCCCGGACGCCTTACCGCGTGCGTCGGTTGGTAACCGGGCACTCGCGCGCGCAGGACCCATCCGGCCACCGGTTCTCCAAGCTCCAGCCGCCGCAGTCGGCGTCGAGCGGATCCACGGGTCGCGGGTTCGATCGAGCTGCGGGGCTTGGGAGCGATCGCCAAGCCCTTTTTTCCACTCCGAAACGCGCGAGCATGCGCCATGCCCATGGAAGCAGGAATTTTCAGAACTCGACCAGCGGGCCTGCCCAGGTTTCGTCGCAGCGCTTGGCTCGCGCCAACGCAAACTCGGCGGTGCACCAGCCATCGCACGCGTTGCGGCCGGGTCGTCCTCGCCACAGGTTGAGCAGCGACTTGCATTTCGCGTAGAACGAAAAGAACGCGAGCACGGACTTCCGCTGAGCGGTGGTCAACGGGGTCGCGCTGCAAATCAACTTGTCGTCCGCCATGCCGCGATCAACCAGCGTCACGGCGCCCCACACCTTGACCCTGACCACCGCGCTGAGCGGAAGCCGTGGGCCAAGGACGACGGCATCCAGCAGATCCCCTTCCAGACCGACGTGCGTAGGAACCGATCCATAATTGAAGGGACAGGGCAACGGGGAAACAAAGTCCACATGACCCGTCGACCCGCGCTTCAGAAAGCTGCCGCGCGGCACTTCAACCACTACATCGACCACAGGAATCGTTTCGCTCGCCTGCCGGGTAGCATGCTTGCCGGCACCACGTCGAGGTCGGTTCATGGCGGAGAATGGACCGGGCTCGTTTGCGCTCATCATGATTTCACTGACAACGCTTTGCCGAATCATCATCGCCTGCTCGAGATGCGACGGGAAGTGGCTGGTAACGATCGCACTCGCGCTACTCGCAACCAGCCATGCCGCGGCCGCCGCGCCGCCCGATGCGGACCCGTACGCCGCGCAACTCGGCAAGCTGATCAACGACTATCGCGCGCAGCACGACGTGCCGCCGCTCGCGCTCGACGCGCCGCTGTCCGAGCTCGCGCACGAGCATGCCGCACGAATGGCGGCAGACAAGCGGCTGTCCCACTACGGATTCGAGGAGCGGTTCGCGAAGGCCGGCTCGCCGAGGTGCGTCGAAAATGTCGGCTGGAACCAGCGCACGCCGGAGGCCGAGTTCGCCGGCTGGCGCGATTCACCCACGCATGCGAAGAACCTGCTCGATCCAGGGATCACGCGAATGGGCATCGGTATCCAGCACCGCTACGTCGCGTTCTTTGCGTGCCGCTAGACGCGGGACGCTTGCTCGTATCGCCTCGCATTCGAGCCGTGGCGACACGACGTCTCGCATTCCGAGGCCTGGCGGCACGAGCCGCTAGTTGACGACGAAACGCTTGAACGCGACGACGGCGTCCGAAGGTGCGGGATTGCAGGCCACCGAATTCCCGCAGGCGGCCATGACGTAGATACGCGCACCGTCCTGGTTGTCGGGCACCCTGGTAACCCGATACGCCAGGCTCGTTCGCGCGGCCTGCGGACCCGCCGTCTCGAGCACGGTATCGGTGACCGTCTGCAGCCGGTACACGCTGTTGTTCGCCACCCACGCCTGCGCACGCTGCCAATAGACGTCGCATTGCGATCGGTTGACGCAAAGAACCGGCTGGGCCGACGTGGCGGGCGGTTCGACGGCGATCGGTGTCTGCACACAGCCCGACAGGATCGCTGCGACAATGCAGATTGCTGGCAAGGGCTTCATCGTTGCCTCCGAGGGTGTCAAGGGTCGTAAATGCCTTTCGCGCATGAGCGTCCTAGAATTGCGCCGGTTCGACCCACGCACGAAGGAGCTTGCTTATGGATTGGCAACGCGTCTGGGAAACGACAAGCGCGCAACTGACGACGTTCGGCCTTAAGGTCCTCGGCGCGATCGCCGTATGGATCATCGGGCGCTGGCTGATCGGCCTTGCGTCGAAGTTGCTGACGCGTGCGCTCGAGCGACAGGGCGTCGATTCGACGCTGCGGCGATACATCGCCAACATCGTCACCGTCGCGCTCAACATCGTGCTGGTGGTGGCGATCCTCGGCTACTTCGGGGTCGAAACCACCTCCTTCGCGGCGTTGATCGCGGCGATGGGCATCGCGATCGGTGCGGCGTGGGCCGGCCTGCTCGCCAATTTCGCCGCCGGCGCGTTCCTGATCGTGCTGCGACCGTTCCAGGTCGGCGACTACGTCAAGGCTGGCGGAACCGAAGGAACGGTGAAGGAGATCGGCTTGTTCGCGACGACGATCATGACACCGGAAAACGTCGTCACGTTCGTCGGCAACAACAAGATATTCTCCGACACGATTGCGAACTATTCGGCCAGCCCCTATCGGCGGGTCGACCGTCTCGCGCAACTCGCCCATGGCGTCGATGCGCATGACGCGAGGCGCAGGCTCAGGGAGGCGCTCGCGCAGATTCCGAATGTCGCCCGCGAGCCGGCGCCCGATGTCGAGATCGTGGACTTCAACGAGCGGGGCGCGGTACTGGCGGTGCGCCCCTATACGCACACTGACCATTACTGGCAGGTCTATTTCGACACGAACAAGGCGATCAGCGACACCTTCGGCGCCGCCGGTTACCCGGTTCCCGAGTCGCACGTGCGAATGAAGCAGGCGGCGGCGTAGATCGTCGACCACGGTCTGACACGCAAACCCTTGCGACCTTTCCGAACCTTCTTCGCGACGCCCGCGAAAGTCGTCACGATACTCGCGACGATCGCGGTCACGCTCGTCGCCGTGCTCGCCGCGCTCAATCTGATGACCGGCGAAAAGCCGATCAAGCGGCACCTCGAGCATCTGTACGCCATCGCCGATCCGCAGTTCCAGCGGACGCTCGGCGTTCTGCTTGGTCCCGACATCCTGGCCGACAACCGCTTCGAAGTGCTCCTGAACGGCGACCAGATCTTTCCGGCGATGCTCGATGCCATACGGGGCGCGCAGCGGACCATTACGTTCGAAACATACATCTACTGGTCGGGCAGGATTGGCGATGCATTCGCCGACGCGCTCGCCGAACGGGCGCGCGCCGGCGTCAAGGTGCACGTGCTGCTCGACTGGGTGGGCAGCGGCAAGATCTCGGCTTCGACGCTGGACGAGATGACCGCCGCGGGGGTCCAGGTCGAGCGCTACC
>DATEIQ010000127.1:0-10145 GCA_035278845.1 Casimicrobiaceae bacterium
CAAGGCGCTTGGCGCATTGGTCGGCGCGTACGCGCTCTACGCGGCGATCAAGGGCGAGGTCTACGCCAAATCCGGCCCCTGGGGACGCACGGTTTCCCGCCACGATTCTCCGGAATACTTCTGGGTCGTCATCGCGATCTATGTCGGCCTCAGTGTTGCATTGATGACCGTTTTCTAGAATGACGCGAGGCTGCCGATAGAGGTGCGCAGCGCCCCTATCCGGTCCCGGTCTGATCGAAGTCGACCGTGATCCTGTCCGTCACCGGATAGCTCTGGCACGCGAGAATGAAGCCGCGCGCGACTTCGTAGTCCTCGAGCGCGAAGTTGACGTCCATGTCGACTTCGCCTTCGGTCAGCTTGCAGCGGCACGTCGAGCAGACGCCGCCCTTGCACGAAAACGGCAGCTCGATGCCGTTGCGAAGGCCGGCGTCGATGATGCTCTCCTGCCCTTTTTCGGCGAGAAACATCCGCTGCGACCCGTCGATGACGACGTTGACCTCGCATTCGCTCTGCGCCGCCTGCGGCAGCGGACGCGGCACGTGCGTATGCCTGGGAATGCTCGCGGCGAAGCGCTCGATGCGCACGCGCTCGGTGGGCATGCCATGCGCGATCAGCGATTCGCGCACCGCGTCCATCATCCCTTCGGGACCGCAGACGAACGCATAGTCGACGTCGCCGATGGGCACCCAGCGCTCGAACAGCGCGTCCGCCTTCGCACGGTCGATCCGCCCATGCAGGAGCTCGATGTCCTGCGGCTCGCGCGACAGCACGTGCACGAGGTTGAAGCGGCCGAGGTAGCGGTCCTTCAGCGCGGCGAGCTCGTCGCGGAACATTACCGTCGAAGACGCGCGGTTCCCGAACACCAGCGTGAACCGCGAGTTCGGTTCGGTTGCGAGCGCCGACGCGATGATCGACACCAGCGGCGTGATGCCGCTGCCGGCCGCGACGCCGAGATAGTGCCGCGCCGCCTGCGCGTCGTGGCTGACGCCGAAATGGCCCATCGGCGGCATGACGTCGAGCGTCGCGCCCTCGCGCAGCGCCTCGTTGGCCCACATCGAGAATACGCCGCCCGGCGAGCGCTTCACCGCGATGCGCAGCGCGCCGCCCATGGGGGCGCAGATCGAATACGAGCGACGGATGTCCTCGCCGCCGATCGCCGTTCGCAGCGTGAGGTGCTGGCCGGGCTCGAAGCGGAATTGCTCGCGCAGTCTTTCCGGCACGTCGAACGTGATTGCGATCGCGTCGCGCGTCTCGCGCTCGACCTTGGACACTGCCAGCGGATGGAACTTGCTCACTGCGGCGCGTAGTTCGTCAGTGCGGCTTGAAGTAGTCGAACGGCTCCAGGCAGTCGGCGCAGCGGTATTGCGCCTTGCAGGCCGTCGAGCCGAAGCGCGCGAGTTCCGCCGTGCGCAGCGAGCCGCAATTCGGACAGGGAATGGCAGGACGCGGACGGCTGAACGTCACCGGTCGAGCGCTGACCGTCGCGTCGTTGCTCGCTCCCGCACCAGGCGGAGTGATGCTCGCCATCGCACCCGGCAGATTGCTCGCCATCGTGCCGGGCGGAGCGATTCCCGCGGCACGCAACTTCGAAAGCGCCTCGGGGGCGATCCAGTCGGTGGTCCATGCCGGCGCAAGCGCAGTCACGACGCGCGATGGCTCGCCGACCGCGGCCGCGATGGCCATCCGGATGTCGTTCTCGATGACGCGCGTCGCCGGGCAACCGGAATACGTTGGCGTCAGCGTAATCACCCACGCGGCAGCTTCGCGTTCGACGCTGCGCACGATGCCGAGCTCGACGACGGAGACGACCGGGACCTCGGGATCGACCACGCTGCCAATTGCGCGCCAGACGGCCGCAAGATCCCGCTCGCTTGCCTGCATGGGATCGGTCGCCGGCATGGCGCCGGAAAAGGTTCCGGCCTGCGGCATCACCACTGCGCGTTTGGATACGCGCGCGGCAGCGATTGCATGACGGCCAGCATATGCGACAGATGTTCGGTATGCACGCCCTGCTTGCCGCCGCGTTCGCGTGTTCCCTGCATCCACGACTCTGTCGGCACTGCGAGCGTCGCCTCATCCAGCACCGCCTGCACGGCGAATCGCCAGTGCGGCTCGAGTGCGCCGGCATCGGCCGCGATGCCGACGTCGATCAGCCCGCGCTCGGTGGCGTCGACGGCAAACATCTCCCCCGTGTACATCCAGAGCGCTTCGATCGCCGCCTGCATTCTCGCGTGCGAAAGCTCGGTCCCGTCACCGAGGCGAATCACCCAGTCCGTCGATCGCTCGACGTGATAGCGCGCTTCCTTCACGGCCTTTGCCGCAATGCCGGCAATCCGCTCGTCGCACGACAATGTCAGCTGGCCAAGCAGCAGCACGTGCCACTGGTCGAAGAGGAACTGCCGCGCGATCGTGTCGGCATAGTTGCCGTTCGGCTGCTCCACGAGCAGCAGGTTGCGGTAGCCGGCGCTGTCGCGGAAGTACGCGAGCTGATCCTCGCTGCGTCCGGGTTTGCCGTCGCTCGCTTCGACCTCCCCGGCGTACGCGAGCCACAGCCGCGCCTGGCCGAGCAGGTCGAGCCCGACGTTCGTCGACGCGATGTCTTCCTCGAGCACCGGTCCTTTGCCGACCCATTCGCCAAGCCTTTGCGCGAGCACGAGGCCGTTGTCGCCGAGACGCAGAAGGTAGTCGAACAATTGGCCGCTCCCGGGCATCGCTAGATGTGCTTCACCTCTTCCGGCATCGGAAAGAACGTCGGATGCCGGTACACCTTGTCGTTCGACGGCTCGAACAGCGCCGCGCGATCGCCCGGCGCCGATGCATGGATGTCCGCCGAGCGGGCCACCCAGATCGAAATGCCCTCGTTGCGACGCGTGTAAACGTCGCGCGCGTTCTTGATCGCCATCTCGGCGTCGGGCGCGTGCAGGCTCCCGACGTGCTTGTGCGCGAGCCCGTGCTGCGAGCGGATGAACACTTCCCACAGCGGCCATTCACTGCTCATAGACCCTCCACCGTGCTGCGCGCTCGACGCAACGCGCCGTCACGCCGCTTCTCTCGCCTCGCGCTTCGCGCGCTTCGCAGCATGCGCGAGCGCAGCCTCGCGCACCCAGGCACCGTCTTCCCACGCCTTCATGCGCGTGCGCATCCGGTCGCGATTGCACGGCCCGTGGCCCTTGATCACCTCGTGGAATTCCTGCCAGTCGATCTCGCCGAAGTCGTAGTGCCCGCGCGCCTCGTTCCAGGCGAGCTTCTCGTCGGGAATGCGCAAGCCGAGGAAATCGGCCTGTGGTGCCGTCTGGTCGACGAAGCGCTGCCGCAGCTCGTCGTTCGACAAGAGTTTGATCTTCCAGCGCGCCGATTGCGCGCTGTGTACGCTCGAAGCATCCGACGGGCCGAACATCATCAGCGACGGCCACCACCACCGGTTCAGCGCGTCCTGCGCCATCGCCTTCTGCTCGTCGCTACCGCGGCAGAGCGCCAGCATGATGTCGAAGCCCTGCCGCTGATGAAACGATTCCTCCTTGCACACGCGAATCATCGCCCGCGCGTACGGGCCGAAGCTGCAGCGGCACAGCGGTATCTGATTCATGATCGCCGCGCCGTCGACGAGCCAGCCGATCGTGCCGATGTCCGCCCACGTCAGCGTCGGATAGTTGAAGATCGACGAATACTTGACCTTGCCCGCGTGCAAGTCGGCGATCATCTCGTCGCGTGACACGCCGAGCGTTTCGGCGGCGCAATAGAGGTACAGGCCGTGTCCTGCCTCATCCTGCACCTTGGCCATGAGAATGGCCTTCCGCTGCAGCGACGGCGCGCGCGTGATCCAGTTCCCTTCCGGCAGCATGCCGACAATCTCCGAGTGCGCGTGCTGCTGGATCTGCCGGATCAGCGTCCGCCGGTAGGCCTCGGGCATCCAATCTTTCGGCTCGATCTTGACGTCGGCGTCGATGCGCGCCTGGAACGTCTGCTCCTCAGGCGACATGTCCGCGACGTCCTGGACCTTCTTGAGGCCCGTTTCCACCAGTTGTGCGTACATCGTGATCTCCGCTCGCGTCCGCGCATCAAAAACGTGCGATCCGCCTGCCGGCCATCATACCGCCCCCTCGAGCCCCTGCCATGCCGCTGTCGCGCGGGCTTACAGTCATCGCAGGTGTTGCATGATGAAACAACTGCAACACATTGATGAGACTGAGAAAACTGTTAAAGGTTCGTACTTTGCTTCAAGATCGGCGTGTAGTACACAAGCGTCGATCGCTCAGATAAATGGAAACCATCGCTGTCGCTGCCCGAGCATCGCGCTGGGCAGCAATCTTCGTTTGCTCGCTCGGCTTCGCAGTGCCTTGCGCCGCGGGACCTTTCTCCGCCGATGCGATCGGCCCACCCGATCCGGGCGACGACTTTGTGGTCGCCGCAAACAGCGCGGTGCCGGCGAGTTCCGAGGACGTTCCGCTCGGCTCGCTGGCGACGACGGATTCCACGGTTGTCGCGTCCATCTCGCTGACCACCGATGCCCAGGTCGTTGCGTCCGTCCCGCCGATGGCGACCGATTCGAAGGTCGACGCTGACGTCCCGCTCGTGGCAGGTATCACCCGGTCGTCCGTACGACGGGGTGACGCACCCGTGGAACGCGTGCCCGGCGGCGGATTACTGCGTGCCGATTCGCTCCCGGTGATCCTCGAGTCGCTGCTCGACCAGGGCATTCTCGTTCCGCAAGCGGAAAAAACCTACGGTGCGCTCCCCGGGATGTTCGGTACGCCACCGGTGCTGATAGCGGGCCCGGCGTCGCAATCGCGAGCTCGTGAGGAATCACAGGAGTTCACCTGGCGCGAGACAGGTTTCAACGTCATGCGCTGGACCTCGGCCGCGCTCGCCGTGCTGGCCGTCGTGGGCATCGTGCTCGTCCTCGTGATGCCCGAGGTGCGTCGGCGCCTGTTCTTTCCCGATATGCCGCAGATGCCGCCGCGTCCGGCATAGCGGCATGTCGCGGTGAATACGTTCGGCTGTCGCCCTGGGCTGCAGGCGCGCTAACGCCCGACCATCGCCAGCACGTCGGCCTTGAGGAATCGCTCGACGACCAGCATGAAGCCGATCGACGGGACGAGCAGCAGCAGCGCGGTGATCGACGCGATCTGGTAGTTGCCGCCCATGCTGGCGTTGAACATCAAAAGCGGCAGCGTCGTGACGTCGGGCACGCCGACAAAATAGGTGCCGGTGAATTCGTCGAGCGATTCGAGAAACACGAAGATCGCACTCGCCATCAGCCCTGGCGCGGCGAGTGGCAGCGTGATCGTGCGAAAGCACGTCCACGCGGAGGCGCCGATGTTGCGCGCAGCTTCCTCGAGCGAGCCGTCCACCGATGCGAATGCCGCCGACGCGATCCACACGGCGAGCACGAGCCCGTGCGACGCGTGCACGAGCACGACACCGGTGATCGTGCCGGCAAGGCCGATCTGGTAGAACACCTGCGCGATGTTCACGTAGACCGGCAGGTTCGGCACCGCCTGCGGCAGCAGGAACGCCAACAGGATCGCGCCGCGCAACGGCAGCTTCAGGCGGCCGAGCGCATAGCCCGCCGGAATCGCCACCGCGAGGCTGAACGCGACGGTCAGCAGCGCGATCCAGATGCTCGTGCCGAGCGACGCGATCGCATTCCCTCGCGGCGCGAACACGCGTTGCCAGAACGTGAAGCCGTACTCCAATGGCAGCTTGCTCGGGAAGTACCACCGCTCGGCGAATGCCCACAGCCCGAGATTCAGGAGCGGACCGAAGATGACGAACGCGAACAGCGCGAGCAGCAGCGCGCGCAGCACGTTCGTTCCGAGGCGAGCTGTCAGGTTCACGATTCCGCCCGGCGCACGGCGTGGCGCAGATAGAACGCCGCGCCGAACGCCGCGAGCAGCAGCGTCAGCAGGCAGAGCGCGTTCGCGACCGCGTAGTCGGCGAACGTGTTGATCCGATACGCGACGTCGACGGTGATCATCGTCGGCGAGTTCGGATTGATCATCAGCGGCACGGAAAGCACCGACAGCATCGTCACGAACGACAGCACCAGGCCGACGAGCAGCGTGCCGCGAACCTGCGGCAGCACGATGTCGAGCAGCACGCGCCAGCGCGGCGCGCCAAGGTTGCGCGCCGCCTCGATGTGCTCGCGCGCGAGCGCTGCCATCGCCCCCGCGACCAGCAGCGTCACGAACGGCGCCTGCTTCCACACGAACGCGATGACGATCCCGCGCCAGTCGAGCATCGACTGCGCGGAGATCGGGTCGGTCAGGCCCGTGCCGATCAGCACGTGGTTCAGCATGCCGTTCTTGGCGAGGAACGTGCGCATCACCTGGCCGGTGACGACGAACGGAATGAACAGCGGCCAGCGGTACAGCCAGCGCAGCACGGCGACGGCGCGGGGACTCTCGCCCAGCGTCAGGTAGCCGGCGATGGCAATCGCGACGCCGGCGATCAGCACCGTCGACAGCGCGACGATGCCGAGCGTGAACATCAGGTCGCGCGTGTAGAGCTCGAGCGACTTCTCGAAGTGCGCCAGCGTGAAGCCGCCGTCGGCGTCGCGAAACGCGCCGACCGCCGACAGCAGCAGGGGAACGACGAAAAAGACCGCTACGACGACGAGCGCCGGGGTGACCAGCGCAAGCGCCGCCCAGTAGCGTTGGCTACCGGGCGGCGATGTCAGAGACGCATCTTCGGCAACCGTCGCCATCGCGACGGCATCACTTCAGCACGACGCGCTCGTAACCCTCGACGATGTCGGTGAAGTACTGCGACAGCGGGAACGGGCGGCCGTTTTTCGCCAGCGTGGCCGGCGAAATGTCCGTGAAGAGCTTGTTCCACGCCGCCGGCTCGAGCTTCGACTGCACGTACTGCGGGTCGATGCCCGGATACCAGTTGAACTGCTTGACGATGCCGTCGGCCTGCACTTCGGGGCTCTCGGCGAAGTCGATGAACTTCTTCGCCATCGCCGCGTTGGCCGCCTTCGCGGGGATCACGTAATACATCGGCTGGCCGGGAAGCCCGGGCGACGGCAGCTCGAGCTTCACCTTCGGGTTCATCTTGCCGTCGGCCATCCACGTGTAGAACATGTCGACCCACACCGGCCCCATCGCGATCTCGCCGCGATTCAGCATATCGAGCGTGCCGGCGTTGCCCGGCGTCATCACGACGTACTGGTTGAAGTCCTTGAGGCTCGTCAGCGACTTTTCGATCGTCGCCTTCGCGGCCGGATCGTACGGGCCCTTCTCGAGCTTGTCGCCCATGCCGCTGTTCGCGGCCACCCAGCCCATGACGAACCCGACGCCGGACATGCCGCCCTTGACGCCGTTGTAGCCAAACTGCTTCGGGTTCTTCTTCACCCACTCGGCGAGTTCGCCGAAGCTCTTCGGCGGCGTCTTCACGAGATCGGGGTTGTACGCGAATGCGATCTGGCTGTGGAACATCGGCAGCACGTACCCGTCGACGTTCGCGCCGAGCGCGTTCTTTGCCGTGTCGCGCGACACGAGCTTGCCGGCTGCGATGTCGTTGCGATAAGGCATCAGCAGCTTGTCGCCGACCATCGTCGCGGCGCCGCGCTGATGCACGACGGCGACGTCGACGTCCCACGTCGCGGCACCCGCCTTCTGTTGCGCGGAAAGCTTTTCGTAGATCTTCTGCGACCCCGAGTCGCCGGGGCCGGTGCCGACCGCGCGCACCTGAACGCCGGGATTCATCTTCTCGAACCGGGGCCCGAGATAGTTGTTGACGTAGTCGACCATGTTCTGGTCACCGGCGGTGACGACGTTGAGCGTCGTCTGCGCGATGGCGGGCGCCGCGGCGAACAGGCCGAGCACCGCGACGGACAGCAGCATGCGAGATTTCATGGTTTCTCCCGAATCGTGTAGTGACCGAGCGGCGGCGCGTCGTCGTGCCCCGATCAGTGTGCGGATGCACCGCGCGGAAACAAGAGCAGCGCATCGCGCGGGACGACGACGGCAACCGGCGCCCCCTCGTCGATGCGATGCGAAGCATGCGCCCAGACGTCCGCGCCGTCCGTGCGCACACGATACCGATATCCCTGTCCTACGTACAAGGTCTGGACCACCTGCCCTTCGAGCCGAAGGTCCGATCCGCCCGCCGGCTTCCCCGTCGCGTCGATCCGCGCGACGTCGCTGCGGAAATGCGCCATCAGCGGCTCACCAACATTGCCGCCCTGGCCCGCCGCCAGGAGCGTGCCGTCGCGGGCACGGTTGAGCGCGATCGCGTTGTCCGCGCCCATGAAGCCGGCGACGAATGCCGAGGCCGGCTGGTGGAAGATCTGCTCCGGCGGGCCGTATTGCACGACCCGGCCGGCGTCGAGCACCGCGATACGGTCGGCCAGCGTCAATGCCTCCTCGCGGTCGTGCGTCACGTACACGGCGGTGATGCCGATGCGCTTCTGCAGCGCGCGGAGCTCGTGGCGCAGCTCGATGCGCACCTTGTAGTCGAGGTTGGACATCGGCTCGTCGAGCAGCAGCAGCTTGGGATCGACGGCGAGCGCGCGGCCGAGCGCCACGCGCTGGCGCTGGCCGCCGGATAGCTGCGTGACCGGCCGGGCGGCGAAGCCCTGCATCTGCAACAGCGCGAGCATCTCCTCGACCCGTCGGGCGATCGCGTCCTTCGCGACGCCACGCATCCGCAGGCCGTAACCGATGTTGCCGGCAACCGTCATGTGCGGCCACAGCGCGTACGACTGAAACATCATCGCCGTCCCGCGCTTTTCCGGCGGCAACGCCAGGATGTCGCGGCCGTCGACGCGAATGTGGCCCGCCTGCGGCGCAGCGAATCCGGCGATCGAGCGCAACAGCGTGGTTTTGCCGCAGCCCGAGGAACCCAGCAGCGCCACGAGCTCGCCCCGGGCGACATCGAGCGTCACGTCGGACAGCACGCGCGTGCCGTCGTAGGCGACGGACACGTTCTCGATCGCGAGATAGGTCTCAGGCGTCACCGGCATTCGGCCACGATGTCGCCGCTATCGCGATGCTGCAGTGCAATATGCAGCCGCCTGCAGCGGCTCCTCGTCATCCTCGTCGTCATCCCAATCGCCGTCTTCGTCGTCGTCGGGCGGATCGCCGATCGGCGTCTCGTCGTCATCGTCATCGTCGTCGTCATCGCCCGGACCCGCGAGATGGTCGCTCGCGAGAGACCCTGGCGCCGCCCACGGCGCAAGGTCGAGAAGCGATGCAGCGCCGGCAATCACTGCGGCGGGATGCGCAGGTTCTGACCCGGATAGATCTTGTCCGGCGACTTGAGCATCGGCTTGTTCGCCTCGAAGATCTTCATGTACTTGTTGGCGTCGCCGTAGAACTGCTTGGAGATCTTCGACAGCGTGTCACCGGACACGACCGTGTAGAACTTCGCTTCCGGCTGGCTCTGGTCGACGCTCATCATGTCCTTGACGCCCTGCACGCCCGCAACGTTGCCGCAGCAGAGCACGATTTTCTCGCGCGTCGCCTGGTCCGGCGCGACGCCGAATACGCTGACCGTCGACGTTGCGCCGTCGTATGTGACGGTGAGGCCGGTGGCCGACAGATTCTGCGATTTGACGTATTCCAGGATTGCGTCGCCCGCCGCGGCATTCGCGGCCTGGACCTTGGCCTGGTTCGAAGGCTCGGCGGCAGCTTCCTTCGCGGCTGCCTGCGCCTGGCCGCGGCCGAACAGCTTCTCGCCTGCATCCTTGACGAAGTCGATCAGTCCCATCGTCGCTCCTTTCGCAAAAGATAGATTCTCCGCCTTCATTGTCAAACCCGCGAGTGTCACGGCGGCGGAAATCCGGGCGTGCAGCATACACGCAAACGATCCGTTTGCGCCGCCGTCGAATGCTCTCGCTCGTCGTGCAATTGATGCACATCCGGCACGCCGCCGGCATGCGAAGTTGCCGACTTTGCAAATCTTGCAAACAACCGGAGGTCCGACATGAATCCGCAACAGACAGGACGGGCATCGTCGCCGCCGAAGCAACCGAAACCGCCATTTCCCGAACAGCATCTCGAAGGCGTCGGGCTCGAGAAGGATCTCCAGCCGCGCCCACGGTACGAGGCGGAGTCCTATCGCGCCGCACAGAAGCTCGAAGGCAAAGTCGCGCTGATCACCGGCGGCGATTCCGGCATCGGCCGTGCGGTCGCCGTCCT
>DATEIQ010000128.1:0-2290 GCA_035278845.1 Casimicrobiaceae bacterium
CAATTCGTACCTCGCCATGGCGGCGTGCATCGCGGCGGGGCTCGATGGCGTCGAGAACAAGCGTGCGCTGACGACGCCGCCGATCGAGGGTACCAACAAGGGGGCCGAAAACATTCCGCGCGCACCGCGCACACTGATCGAAACCACGCGCATTTTTCAGAAATCAGAGCGCGCGCGCGACTGGTTCGGCGACGACTTCGTCGATCACTTCGCCGCTACGCGCGAATGGGAATGGCGGCAGTGGCTCGACGCCGTCACCGACTGGGAGCGAAAGCGGTACTTCGAAATCATATGAGCATTCACGGGTTCGCGTTTCCCACGTCCATCCGCTTCGGTCCCGGGGCCCGGAAGGAAGTCGCGCAACACCTGATCGCGAACGGCCGTGTGCGTCCGCTCGTCGTCACCGATCGCGGGCTCGCCGCGCTGCCGGTCTTCGAGCGCTTCCTCGGCGAACTGAAGGAACTCGCGACCGCGACGTTTTCCGGCGTCGCGGGAAATCCGGTGCGCGGCCAGGTCGTGGCCGGCGCCGCGGCGTACAAGGCGCACGGCGCCGACAGCATCATCGGCATCGGTGGCGGCGCCGCGCTCGACGTCGCGAAGGCGATCGCGTTGATGGCGAGCCATCCGGGCGACATTCTCGAGTACGCATGGGATCACCCGAAGGTGCGGCCGATCAACGCGCCGCTGCCGTACTTCGTGGCAGTGCCGACGACGGCTGGAACGGGGTCGGAAGTCGGCCGCTCGTCGGTGATCTCCGACGACGTGACGCACGTCAAGAAGATCGTTTTCTCGCCCGCGCTGCTCGCGAAGGCGGTGTTCGCCGATCCGGAGCTGACCGTCGATCTGCCGCCGGCGATCACGGCGGCGACCGGCATGGACGCGCTCACGCACAATGTCGAATCGTATCTGTCGCCCGCGTATCACCCGCTGTGCGATGGCATCGCCGTCGAGGGCGTGCGCATCGCCGCGGCCGCGTTGCCGGTTGCGGTGCGCGACGGCCGCAACCTGGCCGCGCGCGGCGACATGCTGATGAGCTCGATGATGGGCGCGATCGCGTTCCAGAAGGATCTCGGCGCCGTGCATTCGTGCGCGCACGCGCTGTCGACGGTGGCCGACCTGCATCACGGCCTCGCCAACGGCATCATGATCGACCACGTGATGCGCTTCAACGCGCCTGCCGCGAGCGGGAAACTGGCCGAGCTCGCGCGCGTGGCGCGGGTTCCCGGTGGCGACAGCGGATCCGACGAAGCGCGTGCCGATGCGTTCGTCGCATGGCTTGCGCAGCTCAAATCCGACCTCGGCATCCCGTCGAAGCTGTCTGCGTATGCGGCCGCGCGGCGCGTCACGCCGGACGATGTCGCAAAGCTCGTCGAGATCGCGGTTGCCGACACCTGCCACCAGACCAATCCCCGTCCGTGCACCGCGGACGACTTCCGGCGGATCTTCGCCGCGGCGATGTGAAGTTCAAGCTCCGGCTTCCACGCCGCCGCAAGCGCGAGCCGCGTCCTCCTCTTGTCACGCCGCCGCTTCTGATCGGCGTGTCGGCGCGCATCCATCACCCGAGCGACAACTTCCAGAAGCTCGGTGGCGTGTACACGAAGACGCTGCATTATCTCGAGCAATCGGTCGCGCATTGGGTGATGTCGAAGAACGTGCTCGTGATGATGATTCCGTCGATCGAGAGCGAAGGTCTGATCCAGCGCAGCGAAATGCGCCTCTACCACTACGCCGAAGCGCTCGACGGGCTGGTGCTGCAGGGCGGCGCCGACGTCGCGCCGCCCACGTACGGGGAAGAAGCGCGCGATCCGGCGTGGACCGGCGATCGCATGCGGGATCTCTACGAGATCGAGCTGCTCGAGGCATTCGTCGGCAAGGGCAAGCCGGTGCTCGGCATCTGCCGCGGCTGCCAGCTGATCAACGTCGCGTTCGGCGGTACGCTCTACCAGGACATCGCGACGCAGATACCGGACGCGCTCGACCATCGGAACATCGCGAAGTACGAGCGCAATTTCCACAAGCTCGAGTTCGTGCCCGGCACCGGTCTCGCGCGCCTGTATCCGAACCGGCGGGAGGCGCTGATCAACACGATCCACCACCAGTCCGTCAACAAGCTCGGCCGGGGAATGATCGTCGAGGCGCTCGCGGTGCCCGACGGCATCGTCGAAGCGATCCGCTGGCGCGGTCCGAGCTACGTGGTCGGCGTGCAATGGCACCCCGAGTTCATGTTCGGACCGTACATCGGTGAGTCGCATCTCGACGGCTCTCCGCTTCTGAACGAGTTTCTCGAAGC
>DATEIQ010000129.1:0-5268 GCA_035278845.1 Casimicrobiaceae bacterium
CAAAGGCTCGCTCGTCAACAAGGCGATCCTCGTTCCGGCCGCGCTCGCGATCAGCGCACTCGTGCCGCTCGCGGTCACGCCGCTTCTGATGATCGGCGGTCTGTTCCTGTGCTACGAGGGCTTCGAGAAGCTCGCGCACAAGTTCGGGCGGGCGCACCGCGCCGAGGACGCGACCCACCGGCGCGCACTCGCCCGCGCAGTTGCCGACCCGAACGTCGACCTGGTCGCGCTCGAGAAGCAGAAGATCAAGGGCGCCGTGCGCACCGACTTCATCCTGTCCGCGGAGATCATCACGATCGCGCTCGGCACCGTCGCCGCGGCGGCGTTCGGCACGCGCGTCGCCGTATTGATCGGCATCGCGCTGATCATGACGGTGGGTGTTTACGGACTCGTTGCCGGCATCGTCAAGCTCGACGACGCCGGGCTCTACCTCGCCCGCCGCCCGCGCGACACCCTGTGGGATCGCACGCTGCGCGCGCTGGGTCGCGCGATCGTGCGCGGCGCGCCCTGGCTGATGAAAGGCCTGTCGGTCGCCGGCACCGCGGCGATGTTTCTCGTGGGCGGCGGGATCCTGACGCATGGCGTGCCGCTGCTGCACCACGTCGTCGAGGACTTCGGCGAGGAGGCCGCACACGTCCCTGCGGTCGGCACGATCGTCGGCCCGCTTGCGCCGATGCTGCTCAATGCACTGGCGGGTGTCGTAGCGGGCGCCATCGCGTTTGCAATCGTCGCGGGCATCAAGCGGCTACGGGGGCGCGGCGCCGCAACCACATGAGCCACGCCGCGGCGGATGCGATGATCGCGAGCACCGGCAGCGCCGCACGGTTCATCGTCTCCCAGCCGGTCGCCGTGACGAGCGCGCCCGACGCGAACGACGACACACCCATTGTCGTGAACACGATCAGGTCGTTCAATCCCTGCGTGCGCGCCTTCTCGTTCGGCGCGTACGTCTCCGTCAGCAGCGTCGTGCCGCCGGTGTACATGAAGTTCCAGCCGATGCCCACCAACGCCAGCGCGGCGACGAAATGTGGCACGGTGATGCCGTGCAGCGCGACGAACACGGCCACGACGGTCAGGCCGGTGCCCGCGAGGATGATCGGCAGCGTGCCGTAGCGGCGGATCAGCGAGCCGGTGAAGAAGCCCGGCAGGAACATGCCGACGACGTGCCATTCGATCACCCACGCGGCGTCGCTGAATGGATGGCCGCAGAAGTCCATCGCGATCGGCGTCGCGGTCATCAGCAGATTCATCAGACCGTAGCCGAGCGCGCCGGCAACGACGGCGACGATGAATGTCGGCTGGCGCGCGATTTCGGCGAGCGGGCGGCCTTTGCCGGCAGCCGTGTCGTGCACGGGTCGCGGGACATGCACCTGCGATTGCACGGCGAGCGCGACCAGCGCGAACGCCACGAGCATCAGGAACGAGCCCTGGAACGGCGTCGCGAAGAAATCGCGGCCGACGCGTGCGCTCTGCGGGCCGATGAACCCGCCGATGACGCCGCCCGCGAGGACGAGCGAGATCGCCATCGCACGGTGCTGCGGCGCCGCGACTTCGGCGGCAGCAAACCGGTATTGCAGGCCGACGGCGTTGTACACGCCGATGATGCACGTGGCGACGCAGAACAGCGGGAAGCTGCGGATCTGCAACGCGAGCGCTGCGACGACGCAGCCCAGGATGTTCACCGCCGCGCCCGCCATGAACCCTGCGCGGCGCCCGACCCGGCCCATCCACAGCGACATCGGCATCGTGGCGAGCGCGGAGCCGAGCACGTACGTGGTGGCGCCGAAAGTCGCCAGCGCCTTGTTCTCGGCGAGCGAAAACCCGACGAGCCCGTTCATCGAGATCAGTCCCGACGCGTTGGCGAGCAGCAGTGCCTGGCAGCAGGCAAGCAGGAAGATGTCGCGGCGGGATGTCTGCAAGGCTTGTAGAATCGCGCGCGCCGCCGGCAGCGCCGGCGTGCGCAAAAAAGTTTGTATGATAAGGGAGGTCCTGCTTTCCCCACGCTCCCCACCCTGCCATGCCGATCACGCCGCTTGCCGCCGAGATCCTCGCGTTCTGGTTCCCGCCCGGCACGAAAGCGGAGCGCGACGCGTGGTTCCGCAAGGACGACGCGTTCGACCGCGAGATCCGCGAGCGCTTCGGCGCAGCCCTCGCGGCCGGCCTCGCGGGGGCATTCGGCGAGTGGTGCACGACGGCGCACGGCTCGCTTGCGCGCGTGGTGTTGCTCGACCAGTTCACGCGCAACGCGTTCCGCGGCACGCCTGACGCATTCGCCGGCGACGCTCGCGCGCTCGCGACGGCGCAGGCGGCGATCGAGCGCGGCTTCGAGCGCGCGCTCGATCCTTACGAGCGATGGTTTTTGTACATGCCCTTCGAGCACAGCGAGGACCTGGCGATGCAGGATCGCGCGGTCGAGCTATTCACCACGCTCGCGACGCAAACCGGCGTCGACTCGCCGTTGCCGTGGGCCAAGAAGCACCGCGACGTCATCCGCCGCTTCGGACGCTTTCCGCATCGCAACCAGATTCTCGGGCGCGCGTCGACGCCGGAAGAGCTCGAATTCCTGACCCAGCCCGGCTCCAGTTTTTGAATCCGGTCGCCATCCTGGGCGGCACGTTCGACCCGGTGCATTACGGCCATCTGCGGCTCGCGGCCGACGTGCGGTCCGCGCTGCGCCTCGCGGAAGTGCGGCTCGTGCCCGCCGCTGATCCGCCGCATCGCAACCCGACGCAAGCCT
This sequence comes from Casimicrobiaceae bacterium, assembly GCA_035278845.1. Taxonomy (GTDB): domain Bacteria; phylum Pseudomonadota; class Gammaproteobacteria; order Burkholderiales; family Casimicrobiaceae; genus VBCG01. The sequence continues at coordinate 2,738 of DATEIQ010000129.1, forward strand.
CGGCGGCCGATCGGGTCGCGATGCTGCGACTCGCCGTGCGCGAGTTCGCGGGGCTTGTCGTCGACCTGCGCGAGATCGCGCGCGGCGGCAAAAGCTACACGGTGGACACGCTTGAAGGGTTGCGCGTGGAGATGCCGGAGCGGCCGATCGCGCTTCTGGTCGGCGCCGACGCATTCCGCGGCCTTCCGTCGTGGCATCGCTGGAAGGAGTTGTTCACGCTTGCGCACATCATTGTCGTCCCTCGCCCGGGGGTGCCGCTCGAGCAGAATCTGCCGGCTGCGCTGGACCACGAGTGGCGCGCCCGCCTGACCGCCGATCCGCAGACCTTGCGCGAGCGCACGGCCGGCACCATCTTCGTCCAGCCGGTTTCCGCTCAACCGATCTCGTCGAGCCAAATTCGCGCGGAGCTCGCGCGCGGTGCCGGATCGGTCGAAATTGCCGGTTTGCTACCCGCTGCCGTTTTGGCCTATATTGAATCGAAGCACCTTTATCGTTGACCGCCGGAAGCACACGCCCGCCACCCATTCCGCATGCGCGTTTCCAAGTTGCAGCAGGTCGCCGTCGCGGCCCTCGAGGACATCAAGGCCCGCGACATCGCAGTGTTCGATGTCCGCAAGCAAACCAGCCTGTACGACACGTTGGTCATCGCGTCCGCCGATTCGAATCGGCAGGTGAAGGCGCTTGCCAACCACGTCCGCGACCGCCTGAAGGAGGCGGGCGCGACGATCCTCGGCACCGAGGGCGAAGATGCCGGCGAATGGGTGCTCGTGGATGCCGGGGACATCGTCGTGCACGTGATGCAACCGGCGGTCCGCTCCTACTACAACCTCGAAGAGTTGTGGGCGCCGGCCTCGTTCCGTCGCGCGAAGACAGCCTCCGCCGCGTAGGCCGCGGCCGGGGCTAGCGATTCTTCTTGTCGCGCGGCGATGAAGGTCCGCGTCGTCGCCGTGTCGCATCGGCAACCCGCGTGGATCGACGCAGGCGTCGCCGAATATTCCGCACGCCTGCCGCGCGCCTGGTCGTTCGAAGTCGTCGAGCTGCGGCCGGCGCCACGCGATGGCGGCCGTACCGCGTCGCAAATTCTCGACGCGGAAGCGACGCGCATTGCCGCCGCGACCGCCGGCCGCCGCATCATCGCACTGGACGAGCGGGGTACGCAGCTCACGACGCAGCGCTTCGCCGAAAAGCTCGTGCAATGGCGCGACGCGGGCAGCGACGTCGATTTCGTCATCGGCAGTGCCGACGGCCTTGCCGGCGGCATAAGGAAAAGCGCGGCTACCATCGTCGCGCTGTCAGCGCTGACGCTGCCGCATGGCCTCGCCCGCGTGCTGCTCGTCGAACAGCTGTACCGGGCGCAGAGCCTCCTGACCGGCCACCCGTATCATCGCGCCTAGCGACGAAAGGCCCCGAGGTCCACGATGAGCGCACCCCTGCTCTATCTCGCGTCGAAAAGCCCGCGGCGGCAGGCGCTGCTCGCCCAGCTCGGACTGGAATTCGAGACGCTGCGGCTGCGCGAGGCGGCGGGCCGCCCGCGCGACGTCGTCGAAGAAGCGCAGGACGCGGAACCTCCGCTGCACTATGTCGAGCGCATCGCCCGCACGAAAGCGCAGGTTGGCTGGCAGCGCATGCAGAATCGCAAGCTGGCGGAACGCCCGGTCGTCGGCGCGGACACCGAGGTCGTTCTAGACGGCGACATTTTCGGCAAGCCGCGCGACGCCGACGACGCGATCCGCATGCTGAAGCGCCTGTCGGGTCGTACGCATCAGGTGCTGACCGCCGTCGCCGTCCGCTATCGCGACACCACCGAAGTCGACGTCTCGGTGTCGCGCGTCACGCTGCGCAGGCTCGCTGCCGCCGAGATCGAGCGCTACACCGCGACCGGCGAGCCGCTCGACAAGGCAGGCGGCTACGCCGTGCAGGGCAGGGCCGCGGCGTTCGTCTCGCGCATCGAAGGCAGCTACTCGGGTGTCGTCGGCCTGCCGCTCTGTGAAACCGCGACGCTGCTCGCCCGGCTCGGCGTCACCGTGCTCTGACGCCGGTCGGATGGCGGCGCTTCGGGTTGACACCGCCGCCCGATGCGCGCAGATTGGCGGCTGGTCAATCGCGAAAGGAGGTGGTCCATGAAGAAAGTTCTAGTCGGAACGGCGCTCACCCTCTTCGCTCTTGCTCCGGCGATGGGCTGGGCGGACTGCAGCGACGGCCACGACAAAGCGTCGATGGCGTCCTCGACACCTGCAAAAGCGACCGAGGTTGCGCAAGCGTCGGCAACGGGCAAGGCCACAGCGCCGGTCGCGGTGAAAACGTCCAAAGCCAGGCAGGTCAACACCGTTGACCGCAAGGCGACGGCGGCATCGCCGAAGGCCGAGGAATCCACGGTCGTCGCGAAAACGAACTAGCCGTTTCGGCTTTCATATCGGGGCCCGCCGCGTGCGGGCCCTTTTGTTTTCGACTGCACAGGCACTGCCATCGTTACCGGATTACTTCATCCGCGAACTGCATCAATGATTGCGGGATGGTGATGCCGAGCGCCC
>DATEIQ010000130.1:0-12124 GCA_035278845.1 Casimicrobiaceae bacterium
GATGAACGGCACGTTCGACGAAGGCTTCGCGAGCGCCTCGAGCGTCAGCGCGAACGGCTTCTTCAGCTTGAGCGTGAAGGTCTTGTCGTTGACGGCCTTCCAGCTTTCGGTGGCTTCCGCAAGCTTCTGGCCGAGCGCGTCGCGCTTCGCCCACCGCTCGATCGAGGCGATGCAATCGGCCGAGCGCACCGGCTGCCCGTCGTGGAACTTGAGCCCGTCGCGCAGCGTGAACGTGTACGTGAGCTTGTCTGCGCTTAGCTCGTACTTGTCCACCATCTGCGGCTGGACCTGGAACTTGGCGTCGGTCGCGAACAGCGTGTCGTAAATCATGTACCCGTGGTTGCGGGTGATGTACGCAGTGGTCGTGATCGGGTCGAGGATCCGCAGGTCGGCCTGCGGAATGAATTTGAGAACTTTCTGCTGAGCGTGCGCGATCGGCGCCGCCAGCGCCGCCGCCAGCGTCAGCGCGCCGATCACGGCAATCGAACGAAATCGGCCATCCTTGCTCATTGCGGACCCTCCTTCGGATATAGGAAAAACGGCGCCGGCGACGACTCCGGGTCGTGCGCCCGGTTCTGCCGTCAGCGGGCATTGTAGGGCCTGTTAACGCAATGGCGTTAGCAGGTCCCATGTCCGACTTCACGCTGGGTCGCATCCCGCCCACGCGGTATCCGGATCCAGCGGGTACACCGGCCGCTCGACGCGCCGGAACGGGAAGAGGCGGTAATCCGACGACGTCACGCCGCGGCCGTCGCATTCGACCACACCGCGAGCGAGCGGCTCGAAGACCGGCCGGCAGTACATCCGCGACTTGAGCAGCAGGAATCGCCGCTGCGCGGGGTTCTCGCCGACGCAGGTGAACACGCCGAGATCGAGCGGCTCCTGCGTGCGCTCCGTGATAACCAGCCGCGCGCGCCCGGTGTCGAACAGCACCGTGCGCCCCATCGTCACCGTCTGCCCGGTGTAAATGGGCCCCGTAATGGTGAATCGCCCGTCGGAAATAACCTGCACGACGCCGTCGAGCACGAGCGGCTCCTTGCGGATCCCGAGGCTTGCGAGCGGCCGCTTGTTGCCGACGCGAATGGCGCGGCGCGCGCCGCGGCCCGCGTCCACCATGCGCGCGACCGCTTCCGGGTCACAGATCGGGCCCGCCAGGATGTCGTCGAGTCCATGCTCGAGCGCGACTCGCAGCACGTCCATGTCATCGCAGGTGCCGCCCGACATGCAGTTGTCGCCGTGATCGAGCAACAGCACGGGACCTGTGCCCGGCGTGCCGGCGAACGTCTTCGCGCGTCGGATCGATTCGTGCAGCGGCTCGCTGTCGTAGACGAAGCCGCCGCGCTCCGCCCACGCATCGCGTGCGATGCGCGCTGCGCACTGCGCGGCGCGCACATCGTCACGATCCGCCATCGCGACCACCGAAAGACAGGGCGCCGCCGTATCGGAAAGCGCGAAACCCGCGAATACCGTCACGCCGAGCAGTCCCGCCTCCTCCGCGTGGTGCGCCGCGGCGACCGCATGCTGCATCGACCCGTGCGCGGTCGCGCTGCGCAGCGTGTGCGTCAGCATCGGCGGCCGGCACCACGCGAGCACGGGTCTTATCTCGCCCGCAAGCATGCGGAGCAGCAACCGGCCGGCGTGATCCCCCGTCTCGTACATGTCGACGTGCGGATACGTCTTGAAGCCGACGACGATGTCCGCGTTGTCGATCATTCGCTGCGTGACGTTGCCGTGCAGGTCGAGGGCTACCGCGATCGGCACCCCCGGCGCAGCGGCGCGTACACGCTCGAGCAGGTCACCGTCGCCGTCTACGCGCGTCTGCGTGACCATCGCGCCGTGCAGGTCGAGCATCACGCCGTCGCAGCCCTGCGCGACCGCCTCGACGACGGCCGAAGCCATACGCTCATAGCCCGCATCATCGACAGGCCCGCTCGGATTCGCCATCGCGAACAGCGGCGTGCGCACGTCCGCGCCGGCCCCCGAGGCCAGATCGAGAAACGCACCCATCGCGGTGCGCGATCCGCGTGCGGCCGCGTGCGCCGCGGCGCCCCACTGCGGCTCGAACGCTTCAAGGGGCGTGGGCACCGGCGAGAACGCGTTCGTTTCGTGGTTGAGCCGGGCGATGACGAGTCGCATGGACGAATATCGAAGGACGATGAACAGAGCCGCGAACGTCAACCGCTAAGGCTATGCGACGATCGCTTTCTCGAGCATGCAGTGCAGCAGCACGTTGGCGCCGGCTTCGAGATGCGCGGGATCGGCATCCTCGAGCTCGTTGTGGCTGAGACCGCCCTTGCACGGAACGAAGATCATCGCCGCCGGTGCGACACGCGCGAGGTATACCGCGTCGTGACCCGCGCCGGACGTCGCGCGCATGTGCGTGTAGCCGAGCTTGGCTGCCGCGCGCTCGACGCTCGCCACGCAACCGGGATCGAACGGGCATGGCGGATAGTGCGCGACCTGTGCAAGCTCGATCGCCAGGCCGCTTTCGCGTTCCGCCTGTTCGATGAAGGCGCGAATCTCGGCGTCCATTCGATCGACGCGTTCCGCACTCGCATTGCGGAGGTCGATCGAAAACCGCACTTCCCCCGGGATCACGTTGCGGCTGTTCGGGAATACGCTGACGTAACCGACGGTGCCGCGCCCATGCGGGCCATGGCGGTTGCCGAGCGCGACGACCTCCTGCATGACGCGCGTCGCCACCGCAAGCGCGTCTCGCCGCGACGTCATCGGCGTCGATCCCGCATGGCTCTCCGTACCGCGTACCGTGCAGTCGTACCAGCGCAAGCCGAGCGCCGCATCGACGACGCCGATGACTTTTGCGGCCTCCTCGAGCACGGGACCCTGCTCGATGTGCGCCTCGAAATAGCAGCCGACCGCGTGACGCCCGGGCTCCTCGCGGCCAAGATAGCCAATGCGCGCGAGCTCGTCGCGCACCGAGCGGCCTTCGACATCGCGCGCAGCGTAGGCGTGGTCGAGATCGAACGCGCCGCAGAACACACCGGAGCCCATCATCACGGGCACGAAGCGCGAGCCTTCCTCGTTGGTCCACGCGGCGATTTCGAGCGGCACCTCGGTGACGACGCCGTGATCGGCGAGCGTGCGGATCACCTCGAGCCCCGCGAGCACACCGTAGTTACCGTCGAACTTGCCGCCGTTGGGCTGCGTGTCGATGTGCGAGCCGGCCATCACCGGCGGAAGGTCAGCTCTTCGTCCGGCGCGCCGCATGAACACGTTGCCGATGCGATCGACGGTGACCGCCATGCCCGCCTCGCGCGCGCGGGCGACGAGCCAGTCGCGTCCGTCGCGGTCGAGATCGGTCAGCGCAAGCCGGGCCACGCCGCCTTTGGGCGTGGCGCCGATTTGCGCCAGTTCCATCAGCGAGCGCCAAAGCCGCTCGCCGTCGACGCGCAGGGTGGACATCGCGAACTCTCCGTGCGGCGAAGCGCGTTCGCCCCGCGTGACTCTACCATCGCGGTCCGAGCGCCGGCTGAATCGCGGCGTGACGGTGCGACTCCGGATGCACGCCGCGTTGCTTGCCGCGTCAGGCCAGCCTCGTCAGAATTTGGGAATTCGCAGCGTTTTGCTGATCATCATCGTTCCGGACGCGACGAACAGCAGCACCAGCGGGTGGAGCTCCCACGGTCCGATGCGCCAGACGCCCCAATAGAGCGCGTCGCCGATGCGGCCTTGCCAGGCGGCAAAAGCAAGAACCGCAGTCAGCACGACACTCGTCGGGATGGGGGTGCCTTCGAAATATGCGACCTTGTCCCCTCCCTGCGAGAGGCGCTCGGCGGTGACGTTGAAGCGGGCCAGGCGGGCCACGCCACAGCAGACGAAATAGATCAGCGCGACGGCGTCCCAGAAGCCGTCCATGCCGGCGGCAAACGCGAGCGTCGCGGGCGCCACGCCGAAGGAAATCACGTCGGCCAGTGAGTCGAGCTCGCGGCCGAGGATCGATTGCCGCTGCCGCCAGCGCGCGACGCGCCCGTCGAGGACGTCGAACGCGAACGCCGCCGGCGCGAGTGCCACCGCGCCGACGAAATAGCGCCAATCCTGCGTGCCGGAAAACACCATGGCGCAGAACACTGCGCCGACGCCGCATGCTGCATTCGCCAGGGTCAGGAAGTCCGCGAGCTGCAGACTTCGCATCATCGAAAAATGCCGGGGCGAATCGTCGGCGCGTTTCATCCAGCTTCAGCGGCGCGACGCGCTTTCCGACCGGCGCTTGCGCGAACTCGCGACCAGGCAAGCGCCGATCGCGGCCGCGAGCAACGGCCACGACGCGGGCTCGGGCGCGTCGTTGCCGACGTCCGTTGCCAGCGTGGGCGCCAGCGTGTCGAACGTGATGTCGTCAAGCGCAAAATCGTTGCCGTAGAAGATCGTATTCTGGTTGACCAGCGAAAGCTGCGCCGTCGTGTTGGCGCCGGAGTACCAGGACGTATAGAACTGCTGCCAGAGTCCGGGGGTAGCTGCGGCTGCAAAGGTCGTCCCGATCGAAGCACCATTGATGCTGAAATCGAGCATGGCTGGACTGGTCGGATGGCTCGATGCGATCCACGTCGAGAAATAGTACTGCGTCTCCGGGACCACCGATACCGTGTCCGACCACACTTCGGTGTTGGCGCTTGCGGCGCCGTTGATCGCCATCATGCTGCCGTCGCCGCTCGTATGGTCGCCAAACGACGCCCAATAGGGATGACAATCGCCAGGTCGAGCGACGATGTCGTAGATGCCCGGCGGCATGCAGTCGTCTGCCGCGGCAAATGCGTACTGACTGCCGAAGCCCACGTTGCCGGCGGAGAAGTCGCCGTTGGCAATAAGGTTGCCCGCTACAACGAGCGTGCTGCATGCCCATAGCCCACAGCTCGCGATGTACTTCATCAATGTGCTCATTTGCATGCTCCTCATCGCAGCTCGCGCCACGCACTTTTAGGGGCAGCCAAGAGAGCACGCTCGATGCCATCACACGCAAGCACTTGAATCGCCTGCGCGCGGCACGTGAGGGCCGGATCGCTATGTAAAAATTCTCAACGCCAGGCCTTTGATTTGTCAGAAACAAGCTGTCGAGGCACGTGTGTGGCGCGCAGCGCGACACCGCCTGGTTGTTCGCGTATAAAACGGCGACAGCGGCGTTGCCAGTGCGTCAGCGCTCGCCCCGTGGAAGCAATAGGCTGCCGAGCGCAAGTCCTCCCGCGAACGCAACGTACGTTGCAAGCAGTGACCGTTTCGAAAGTCGCAGCTCGTAGCCCGGGGTAAACCGCTTCGGCGTGATCGTGTAGTCGACGGCGCATGCCATAGCGCTCATCGCTGCGCTCTCGGACAGAAGCCGCGGCAACGTTACGGCTCGCCGCCCGGATGCGAACAGAAGGTCGAAGACAAAGGCCCACATCGTCGCCGCAGCGAGATGCGTGAGCGCGCCGACTCCGGTGTACTTCAAACTGAATCCGTCGCGACGCGCTTCGGCGTCGCCCCACGCCCAATGACTCACGGCGTTTATGCCGGCGAGCGTGGACCCGGTTTCCCGCTCGCTGCACGCAGCCACCACTGCTGCAGAGGCGACACCGGCCCCAGCGCCCCGTACGAGCGCACTGCGCAGCGGTATCGACCACGAGTTGGCAAGCATCGACGTCCTCCAATCGCGCGGAGTGGTCAAGACGGCATTGCAACCCGATCGGCGCTAAATATCGACTGGCCGCGCGCCGATATGGCTGTAGGCGGTAGCCCGAAGAGAGGTTCGGACCGCAAGTTTTCCGGTAGGCTTCGATGATGGCACCGTACGCACGCTATCCAAGCCTCGCCGATCGCGTCGTCGTCGTGACGGGTGGCGCGAGCGGCATCGGCGCCAGCTTCGTCGCGCAGTTTGCGGAGCAGGACGCCAAAGTCGCGTTTCTGGATGTCGACGCCGATGCCGGCCACGCGCTCGCGTCGGCATTGGCACCGCGCGTTCGGCACGCGCCCTTGTTCGTCGCCTGCGATCTTTGTGACATCGGCGCGCTGCAGGCAGCGATCGATCGCGTCCGATCGCAACTCGGACCGGTGGACGTCCTCGTCAACAACGCGGCCAACGATCGCCGGCATGACATGGACGGCGTTTCGGTCGAGAGCTTCGATGCGGGCATTGCCGTCAACCTGCGTCATCAATTCTTCGCCGCGCAGGCAGTCGCGCCGGACATGCGCGCGCGCCGTGCCGGTTCGATCATCAATCTCGGCTCGATCAGCTGGATGATCAAGCAGGGCGGCATGCCGGTCTACACGACGTCGAAGGCGGCCATTCAAGGCCTGACGCGCAGCCTCGCCCGCGACCTCGGTCCGTATGGCATCCGCGTGAACACGCTGGTGCCGGGCTGGGTGATGACCGGCAAGCAGCTTCGCATGTGGGTGAACGAAGCGACGAGCAAGCAGATCGACGAGCAACAGTGCCTGCCCTCGCGGCTCGAACCGGACGACATCGCGCGGATGGCGCTTTTCCTCGCCGCCGACGACAGCCGGATGTGCACGGCGCAGGATTTCGTCGTCGATGGGGGCTGGAGCTAGTGCCGAGTCAGAGGGCCGTCCTCGATCCCGGGCGGAAAGCGCTTTGATCGACGTCGATGTGCTGGTCGTCGGAGCCGGCCCCACCGGGCTGATGCTCGCCAACCAGCTCGGACGTCGCGGCGTGCGCGTGATGATCATCGATCGCCACGCAGGACCCGCGCGCGAGACGCGGGCGCTCGGCGTGCAGGCCAGGACGCTGGAAATCTATTCGAAGCTCGGCATCGTCGGCCGCGCGCTCGAGCTCGGCAAGATCGGTACGGGCGCAAACCTGTGGGCGGACGGCCGCTGGATGGCACGCGTTCCGCTGTCGGACGCGGGCGAAGGCGTGACCCCGTATCCGTACATTCTCGTCCTCGGCCAGGACGACAACGAACGGATCATGGGCGCGCGGCTGCACGACTTTCGCTTGTCGGTACGCTGGAACACGGAGCTCGTCGGATTCGAGCAGCACACTGACTACGTTGCAACGACGCTCGGGCTACCCGACGGCGGAACGGAACGGCTGACGGCCGCATGGGTGGCGGGCTGCGACGGCACGCATAGCTTCGTCCGCGAACACTGCGGCATCACGTTCCCCGGTGCACCCTACGAACACGTGTTCTTCGTCGCCGACACCGAAGCGACCGGCAGCATGATCGCCGACCAGGTGAACGTCTACTTCTGGCGCGACGGGTTTCATCTGTTCTTCCCGATGCGCGGCAACGACCATTGGCGCGTCGTCGGCATTCTTCCGAGCGAACTGCGCAACCGCAAGGACGTGGGATTCGACGCCGTCGTGCCGTCTCTACGCAATGAAGCGGGCGATGCGCTCGCCTTCCGGAATTGCTCCTGGTTCTCCACGTATCGAATCCATCACCGATGCGCGTCGCGCTTTCGCGACCGCCGCTGCTTTCTGCTCGGCGACGCTGCGCACATCCACAGTCCCGTCGGCGCCCAAGGCATGAATACCGGACTGCAGGACGCGTACAACCTCGGATGGAAGCTCGCGCTTGTCGTCGGTGATCGCGCAGATCCCGCGCTGCTCGAGTCGTACGAGCGTGAACGCCTGCCGGTCGCGCAGCGGCTGCTGGACACGACGGACCGCGCTTTCCGGCTGGCCGTATCCGATAGCTGGCTCGCGGGCCTGTTCCGCACGCGCGTGCTCGCTCGCCTCGCTGCGTTTGCGCTGAGCCGCACACGCATCCAGCGGCTCGCGTTTCGAACCGTTTCGCAGACGGGCATCCATTATCGTTCGAGCCCGCTGTCGAAGTCGCTCGAGCGACTGCCGGACGATGCACCTCGCGGTGGCGATCGTTTCCCATGGCTGCGTGTGAAGCTGGCGGCCGGCGGTCCGGTCACCGACCTCTTCGACGCGCTCGATGACCTGCACTTCCAGCTTCTCGCCATCGGGCAGCCGGCGCCGGTCGACTGGCCGCTGCAGGCGCATCCCGATGGCGTTCGCGTGCATGCGATTCCCGCCGAGTTCGGCAATGACGTGCAATTGCGGCGGGCGCGCATCCCCGTGCCGTCCTTCTATCTGCTGCGCCCGGACGGCCACGTCGGCCTGTGCGGCATTCACTGGGACGCGCGCGCCGTCGAATGCTACCTATCCGGTACTTGTTACTTCGCGCCAAGCGCTTCGTGAGCGCTCGACGCTCCGCGACGTGCGCGGGTCAGATCACCGCGGCGTCGAATAAAGGAGCAGCACTTTGCGCGCTGCGCAGCCGTATGTGCTTCCGATGGGAAGATCGAGCCTGTCGCACGTCATGCCCGGAAGCGGATTCGTGCATCCGGTGAGCTGGAACGCGAGGTCGGTAAAGCGGGCCCGGTCGTCCGCGTCGAGCGCGAAGAGGAATGCGTCCCGCAAGGCAGAAGGCGCCGACATCGGCAATCAGCGGCGGCGACGCGGCGGCACGCGCGGCGCAGCGGGTGCGGGGCGGGTATCGATATGCCGAAACGTGATCCGGCCCTTGCCCAGGTCGTAGGGAGACATCTCGAGCGACACCTTGTCGCCGGCAAGTATCCGGATGTGATGCTTGCGAATCTTCCCGGCACTGTAGGCGACGAGCGCGTGACCATTGTCGAGCGTGACGCGATAACGGGAGTCCGGCAGCACTTCGGCCACGACGCCGTTCATTTCCAGTACTTCTTCTTTCGCCATGAATACGCCTTCCTGAAAAGAAAAGAGCCCGGCAATCACCGGGCCCGGTGCGCCAGGAGCGACGACGTCGTCGCCGTCCCTGGCTGCCTGTTACGTCACTCGGCTGAGCGGATATTCGACGCCTGCAGTCCTTTGGGACCGGAAGTCACGTCGAAGCTGACCCGCTGGCCGTCCTTGAGCGTCTTGAATCCCTGCTCCTGGATGGCAGAAAAATGCGCAAAAAGGTCTTTGCCGCCGTCCGCCGGCGTGATGAAGCCGAAGCCCTTCGATTCGTTGAACCACTTCACGGTGCCTGTTGCCATGTCTCGATTTCCTGATGAAAAGTAAATAGGGTTTGCCTCCGAGGGGAGGGCGAAGATCAAGACGGTGGGTGATGAAGCGCGCCCGCAGAACGCTGGCACGAGAGCAACGACGGCACTACCTGAGGATCGCGACGGCAATTATGACATCAACCCTTGGTGATAGCAAGCATTTATCTTCGGCGTGTCAGTAATATGGACGTCCGATGAATGCGCAGAACACGCCACGCAAGCCGTCGCTGCCTGTCGTCCCGGTCAGCTTTCTTGCGCTGATCGTCGTTTGCGCGCTGCTGTTCTGGTGGCTGCGGCCGCCGGGCGAAGGGGCCGCACGACTGGTGGACGGCACCGTCGGCGCGGGACGGCTCGAGCCGTTCAGAAGCGCTGGCGGAACGCTGCACACGAATGGCTTCGTCAAGACGGAAGAGCTTCGCCGCGACGAGGGCTCATGGCGTGGCACGACTTCATCGGCCATCCGCCTGGACGCCACGTACCGCTACGGGATCGAGCTGCGGTCGAAATGGAACTATTACATCGACGATACGCGCAGGACGGCGCTCGTCGTCGCCCCGCCGTTCGAACCCGAGTTGCCGGTTGCAGTCGATTCACGAACCGTCCAGGAATGGACATCGTCTGGCTGGGGCCGCTTCGACAAGTGGGATCAGCTGCAGGCGCTGCGCAAGGAGATTTCGCCCTACCTCGCGGGCAAGGCTTCCAGCAAGGCTTACATGGACATCGCACGCGGTGACGCACGCAAGACTGTCGAGGAATTCGTGTCCGATTGGCTGCTCAAGGCGAACCGGACACCCGCGAGTTCGACGTATATCGTCAAGGTTTACTTTGCCGACGAGCCTGACATCCCGTTTCCCGAAAACAGGACGGTGAAGGATTTTCTGCCGTGATTGCAGCGGGCACGAACGCGAAGCACCTTCTTGCGTCGGTCCTCTGCGCGTTCGCGATCGCTGCCACAGCCGCCGGATGCGAGCAGCTTCCGCAGGCTTCGGCGATTCGGGAACCCGATGTCCCGTACGAGCCGACGCCCCAGCACGTCGTCGCGGAAATGCTGAATCTCGCGAACGTCGGACCCGACGACGTCGTCTAAGACCTGGGCTGCGGCGACGGGCGTATCGTGATCGCAGCGGTAAAGACATGCGGCGCGCGTGGCGTATGCGTCGACATCGATCCGCAGCGCATTCGGGAGAGCCGAGCCAACGCCGAGCAAGCGGGCGTCGCCCAGCGCATCCGGTTCCTGACCCAGGATCTGTTCGACACCGATATCGGTGACGCGACGGTCGTAACGCTGTTCCTGTACCCCGACGTGAATCTCAAGTTGCGACCGAAACTGTGGCGGGATCTGAGGCCCGGTACGCGCGTCGTCTCGTACGTGCACAGCATGGGCGATTGGTCGGCGCAGGAAACGCGAACGGTGCAAGCGAGCCGCGGGCCACGGAAAATCTACCTCTGGACGATCCAGCCGCAAAAGTGATGCGCCAGCGGCGGCCCGCTGACCGGTGACGAGGCGTGCGAGTTGGGTCGGCGACGGCCGCCGCCGTATGACGGATACGCGGCAGTGTGACGCGAAGGTAACAACGTGGCGCGGCCCGGCGCTGATGCTGTTCGCGCGCGCGTTCTTTGCGGTCGTCGCGCAAGCGCTCGTCGCGCTCGTGTTCGCGCTGCAATCGAAACCGACGCCATGGCGCGATGCTGCGCCGTGGCTGCCGGTGTACGGAACGCTGATCGATGCCGGGTGCCTGGTGTTGCTGTGGGGGCTCACGCGCCGAGAGGGCCTCCGCCTTCTCGATCTCGTCGGCTTCGAGCGGAGCCGCCTCGCCCGCGATGTGCTGCTGGGGCTCGTCCTCGTGCCGGTAAGCCTCGTGTTCATTTTCGCCGGGGTCTATGCGGCCGGCTGGCTCGTGTACGGAACGCTCGAGCCGCCGTATCTCTACGAAGCGCTGCCGCTGCCGGCTGCACTCTACGGTGTGCTGGTTTGGCCGTTCATCTGGGGGTTCACCGAGCAGATGACGTACAACGGCTATCTGGCGCCGCGCTTCCAGGTTCTTTGCCGCAGCACGGCGCTCGCGGTCGCGATCGTCGCGTTCGCATGGTCGTTCCAGCATGTCGTCATGCCGCTGCTCATCGATGCGAAGTTCATGGCCTTTCGACTGCTGTCGGCGGTGCCGAACACGGTGTTCCAAATCATTTTGTATCTGCGATTGCGCCGGCTGATTCCGTTCGCCATCGCGCACGCGCTGATGGATGGCGCGGGCGTGCTGGTCGGCGTGCTGCTTCCGCTATTACGGGACTGATGTCAGTTTCGGTCGAGCAGGAATGCTGCGAAAAACGCGCCGAGCTCGTCGTGCGCGTCGAGCGGCAGCACGTTGGCCACATACTGATCGGGACGTACGACTACGATCGCGCCACGCTCACGATCGATGCCGCGGACGTCGAAAATGTCCGGACCATTCTTGAGATCCGGTGAGTACGCCTTCTCGTAGTCGACGAGTCCGAAACGTCCCTTGCGAGGAATCAGGATCGACGGCAACCGCTCGACGTCGATGTCGCGGTGGTACCGCTGAAACACCGCACGAATGTCGATGACGCTGTCGATGTCCGCACCCGGCGGCGTGAATCGGCGCACCGGCGAATTCGGCGACTCGGCAAGGAAATCGGCCAGCGCGCGCAGACGTGCTTCGCCAGCATCGGAAAACGCGTAGATGCGAAAGGCGCCGTCGGCGCGCGCGGCGTGGCCGAGTTGCATCGGTTTTGCGTCGGCGACGCGAATGACGGGCGCCGAGTGGAAGCGCATGCCGATGACGAAGCCCTTGGCGAGAGCCTGGTGCATTCCCTGCGCGGTCAGAACCGTTGCTGGCGCGTAATGCGTCGCGACGCCCGCCGTATAGCGCAGCGACTTGACGAAATATGCCTGCAGTTCGGCCGGATCGACGCCGCCTCGCTCGGGATGCCGCGGATCTTTCGGTGGCGATCCCAGCATCTTCGACCATTCCTTGTCGAACTCGATGAGGCGCTTCGCGATCGCGTGCCGCTCGACCGAATAGGTGCGAAGCAGCTCCGGTGCAGCACGTCCCTCGAGCACGGCCGCGAGCTTCCAGCCGAGGTTCAGCGCGTCCTGCATCGATACGTTCATCCCCTG
>DATEIQ010000131.1:0-14805 GCA_035278845.1 Casimicrobiaceae bacterium
CTCGTACTTGCCGAGGCGGGTCGGGTCGGTCATGCAAACGCCTTCCGCGGCCGGCGCGCGATTCGCATCAGGTTTCCAGCATCCGCATCGCCTGCACGAGCGACACCTTCATGCGCCCGAGCGCCTCCGACAGCACGCCGATCTCGTCGCGGCTCTTCGACTTGAAGTCGCCGGCATCCAGGTTGCCGAGGCTCACCTGGTCGGCGATCGAGGCGAGCCGCGTGACGCGGCGGATCACCATCATGTGCAGCATCACGTTCAGCAGCACGAACGTCGCGAGGAACACCAGCGCGAGCGAGAGCATGAACGCGCGGAACGTCTCGTCGGCGCGTGCGATCGGCACGGACATCGGAACGGAGACGACCTGTGCGCCGATCACTTCCTGGAATTTCCAGCCGAAGCCATTCGCACTGCCGTAGAGATCGATCATCGTCTTCGGCGCTACTTCGACGGTGCTGTGGCACACGAGGCACGACGCGCTCGACACGTCGATCGGCCGGGCCAGAAAGAGCGTGCGGCCCGTCGGCGTGTCGCGCTCGCCGATCAATTCCTTGTTGGTCGTAGACTGGCGGAACACGTTGACGATGTCCGCCTCCCAGTCGCTCGCACGGTCGCGCGGATTGGTCGGGTTGAGCGTCGCCTCCTTGTAGCCGTAGTCCGGGTGCCTCTTGCGCATCTCGTTGAAGACCTCGGTCGCCGCATACGCGGGCACCGTCTGCGGCAGGAACTCGTACTTGAGCTGCGTCTCCAGCAGCGGTTTCACCTGCGTGCTCGTGTAGGTGCGCGACGCGAGCGCCGCCTCCATCATCAGGCGCGCGTTCTGCACGATCTCTTCCCGCGCATTCGCCTGCAGCGCGCGGTACGACACGTACCCGGCGATGGCGAAGCCCAGCAGGAAGATGCCGAGCAGTACCAGGTTGAATTTCCAGATCAGCTTCATGATGCGGAACCTCCGTTTACTTCACCGCGCTCGTCTCCTTCGGCCGGTACTTCTCCGGATGCAGGACGCGATCCCATTCGGGATACGCGGTGATGCGTGCGTTGACGCCGGCGCGAAACGCGGGATCGGACAGCCGGGGCGTGAAGCGCCGCACGAACGTCCTCCGGCTCGCGCCGGGTGCAAGCCACGGCTCTGCTTCGGCGAGCGTGATCTCGCGCCCGCGGACGACCTCGGGCTCCTCCGAAAAATTGGCCGCGAGCACTGGCAGTGCATCGCGGAACTGGCGCGGCAGCGCTGCCACGAACGCTTGCGGCGGACGCGGCTGCGCGACGGCCACGCGTTCGCCGACGCGTTCGAGGTACTCGCCCGACTTCGCTTCGAGCGGCGCCGTCGGCTTGCCGCGGGCTGCAACCGGTACGAATTTGGCGCTCCCCGATTCGACGAACAGCTCGCTGTGCTCCGCGTCACCGCGTGCGACGACGATCGCGTCGACGAATTCGAGCGTCGCATTCGGCAGCCGCAGCCGCATGACACGCTTGCCGGCCGCGGCCTTGATCCAGCCACGACGAACGACGAGTTCGGCAGCGCCGGATTTGTTGTCTGCGGCAACAAGCGCGCCCGTATGCACGAGCGCCGGTCCCTGCAGGTTCATGGCGCCGCCGCCCGTCCATTCGAGCTGGACCTGCGAATGCTCGTTGATCGCTTCGACGATGTCGCCGTCCCGCGCCCGCGCGCCGGGTACCAGCCGGAACCATGCGGTCTCGCGGAGCACGCGGACATCGCCGTCCACGATCGTATAGATCCCGGCGTCCGCAGCGGCGGCGCTGGCGGCGAAGAGAACGAGCAGGAAGGCGAAGATGGACCGCGACGTTTCGACCACGTGAAGGCGAAGGCGAAAGCAGCGCGCCATACTAGGCTCGCGGCTCTTGCCGGGTCAACGCGAATAGTACGGGTCGATCGCTGCGGGATGGCGGCAGCGACAACGGCCGCCGCCTTATACTCCCGTCGCCGATAAACACCGCCTCATGCCGACCCCTACCGCCGATCTCGCCGTGCTCTTCGCCGACGTGAGCGGCAGCACGCGCCTCTACGAGTCGCTCGGCGACGAGCGCGCGCTCGCCGCGATAGGCCGTTGCCTGGCGGTCGTCCGGGGCGCCTGCGAAAGTCACGCCGGGCGGGTGATCAAGACGATCGGCGACGAGGCGATGAGCGTGTTCCCCACGGCCGACGACGCGGCGCAGGCGGCGGCCGACATGCAGCAGCTCACCACGGCCGAGCCGCCGATCGAGGCGCAGCGCCTGACGCTTCGCGTCGGCTTTCATTTCGGCCCGGCACTCGAGACGGGCGGCGACGTGTTCGGCGATTCGGTGAACATCGCGGCGCGGCTCGTCGGTGTCGCGCACGGCACGCAGGTGATCACGTCGGCGGCGACGGTATCCGCGCTGTCGCCGTGGCTGCGCACACGCGTGCGCGAAGTGACCGCGGTGACGGTGAAGGGCAAGTTGCGCGACCTCTCCGTGTTCGAGCTCGTCTGGCAGGATTCCACCGACGACCTGACGACGCTCGCAACGCGCGTGTTTGCGACGGCCGCGCAACTGCGAATCCTGCACGGCGAGCGTCAATTCATGCTCGGCGAAGGCAAGGCCGTCCTCACGCTCGGACGCGATCCGCAGAACGACGTCGTTGTCGCCGACCGGCTGGCCTCGCGCATGCACGCGCACATCGAGCGGCGGCGCGACCGCTTCGTGCTCGTCGACCACAGCTCGAACGGCACCTTTCTGACGATTGCCGGCGAGCCGGAGATCCCGTTGCGGCGCGAGGAGTTCATCCTAAGGGGCGCCGGCCGGATCAGCTTCGGCCACGCGTACGCGCGCGATCCGTCGGAGACGGTCGAGTTTTTCTGCGGCGGGTGATCGCGTGACAGCCGGTGCGGGCGAAGACATCGATCGCGAGCGCGCGGCGCACTTCGATCTCGCGCATCTGCCGGACGACTATTACGTCGATCCGTACCCGTACTACCGCGCGCTGCGCGAACACGAGCCGGTCAGGCAGATGCCCGACGGATCGTGGTTTTTGACGCGCTACGACGACATCGTGCCGGTCTATCGCGATCCGAAGGTCTGGAGCTCGGACAAGAAGCGCGAGTTCGGCCCCAAGTACGGGCCGAGCCCGCTCTTGACGCATCACACGACGAGCCTCGTCTTCAACGATCCTCCGTTGCACACGCGCGTGCGGCGGGCGATCGTCGGCGCGCTGTCGCAGCGCCACATCGCGGCGATGGAGCCCGCGCTCGTGGCGCTGGTCGACCGCCTGCTCGACGATATCGCGGCGCGCGGCCGCGTCGACCTGATCGACGCGTACGCGGGCGCGATTCCGGTGGAGATCATCGGCAACCTGCTCGGCGTGCCGCATGCCGAGCGGGGCCCGCTGCGCGGCTGGTCGCTCGCGATCCTCGGCGCACTCGAGCCGGTGCTGACCCCCGCGCGCGCCGATGCCGGCAATCGCGCCGTCGTCGAGATGTCGGCGTATCTCGAGACGCTGATCGACGAGCGCCGCGCTTGTCCGCGCGATGCGAGCACCGACGTGCTGACGCGGCTCATCCAGGGCGACGGCGACGACGAGCCGCTGACCGAAAGCGAGCTCACGCACCAGTGCATCTTCCTCCTCAACGCCGGTCACGAGACGACGACGAACCTGATCGGCAACGCGCTGCATGCGCTGACGCAGTGGCCGGCGGAGCGCGCGCGTCTGATCGCCGATCCCTCGCTCGTCCATTCGGCGGTCGAGGAATTCCTGCGCTTCGAGAGCTCGAACCAGCTCGGCAACCGGATCTCGACGGCGTCCTGCGTCGTCGGCGGCGTCGAGCTGCCTGCACAGGCGCGCGTGACGATGTGCATCGGCGCTGCCAATCGCGACCCCGCGCAGTTCCCCGACCCCGACCGGCTTAATCTCGCGCGCACGCCCAATCGCCACATCGCGTTCGGCTTCGGGATCCATACCTGCGCGGGCTTGAATCTCGCGCGGCTCGAAGGACGCGTCGCGATCTCGCGCTTCCTTGCGCGCTTCCCCGATTACGCGCTCGACGGCGAGCCGGTGCGGGGCGGGCGCGCGCGCTTCCGCGGGTTCCTGCATCTGCCCGCGCGAGTCTGACTTCGGGGTCAAAGGCAGCGACTTCGCTGACGCCGACTTGAAGTCGACTTGTTGCTCTGACCCCGAAGTCCGGGGCACCGTTTATGATGTGCGCCCGCACACCCCAGCTGGAGCTTCCATGACGAAAGGCATTTCCCGCGCGGCGGCGTTCGCCGCGCTCGCGCTTGCGACCACCGCGTTCGCACAGGTGAAGGTCGGCGTGACGGTTTCGGCGACGGGGCCCGCGGCTTCGCTCGGCATCCCGGAGCGCAACACCGTGGCGATGTGCCCGAAGGAAGCAGCGGGAAAGAGCATCGAGTACATCGTCCTCGACGACGCGTCGGACACGACGACGGCCGTGCAGAACACGCGCAAGCTGATCGGCGAATCGAAGGTCGACGCAATCATCGGCTCGACGACGACGCCCAACTCGCTCGCGATGCTCGACGTGTTCGCCGACGCCGAAACGCCGGTGATCTCGCTCGCCTCGTCGGTGCGCATCATCGAGCCGGTGGACGCGAAGCGCGCGTGGTCGTTCAAGACGCCGCAGACCGACGTGATGATGGCGGGCGCGATCCTGGAGCACGCGGCCGCGGCCGGCGTGAAGTCGCTCGGCTACGTCGGGTTCGCCGATGCGCTCGGCGAAGCGTTCTTCATCGAGATCGAGAAGGCGGCGAAGGCGCGCAACATTCCGCTCGTCGCCAACGAGCGCTATTCGCCGAAGGACACGAGCGTCGCCGGGCAGGTGCTGAAGCTGATCGCCGCGAAGCCCGACGCGATCGTCGTCGGCGCGTCGGGCACGCCGGCCGCACTGCCCGCGACGACGCTCACCGAGCGCGGATACAAGGGCCGCGTGTACTTCAACCACGGCGTCGCGAACAACGACTTTCTCCGCGTCGGCGGCAAGGACGTCGAAGGCGCGTACGTGCCGACGAGCCCGGTGATCGTCGCGAGCCAGCTTCCCGACAGCCATCCGGCGAAGCAGCAGGCGCTGCAATACATCAAGCTGTACGAGGCGGCGCACGGCGCCGGCAGCGTGTCGGCGTTCGGCTCCTATACGTGGGATGCCTGCCTCGAGCTCGCGCATGCGATTCCGGTCGCGCTCAGGACGGCGCAGCCGGGTACCGTCGAATTCCGGCGTGCGCTGCGCGCAGCGCTCGAGGCGACGAAGGACCTCCCGGTCACCAACGGCGTCGTCAACATGAGCAAGACCGACCACCTGGGCCTCGATTCGCGCGCGCGGGTGATGGTGCGCATCGAGGGCGGCAGGTGGGTGCTGCAGAAGTGACGATGCCCAATACGCATCATCTCGTCGGATCGGGGCCGCATCGCGTCCTCGTGATGCATGGCTGGTTCGGCGACGCGCACGCCTTCGCGCCGATGGAGCCCGCGCTCAGCGCCGACGAGTTCACGTACGCGTTCATGGACTATCGCGGTTACGGGGGCATGCGCGACGCGCCGGGTGAGTTCACGATGGACGAGATCGCCGCCGATGCCCTCGCGCTCGCCGATCACCTGGGCTTCGCGGAGTTCAGCCTCGTCGGCCATTCGATGGGCGGCATGGCGGTGCAGCGCGTCCTCGCCGCGGCGCCGGCGCGCGTGCGCAAGCTCGTCGCGTTGACGCCCGTGCCCGCGTCGGGCGTGCCGTTCGACGATGCCGGCTGGGCGCTGTTCAACGGCGCCGCGGCGAACCCCGACACCCGTCACGCGATCATCGACTACACGACGGGCAATCGGCTATCGAAGAACTGGGTGCGGCGGATGGTCGACTACTCGCTCGCGCACGCGGCGCAGCCGGCCTTCGCCGCGTATCTGCGCGCTTGGGCCAGGACGGACTTCAGCGGCGACGTGGCCGGCATGCCGCTGCCGGTCAAGGTGATCGTGGGCGAGCACGATCCCGCACTGACGCCGACGATGATGCAGACGACGTTCCTGTCGACGTATCCGGATTGCGAGCTCGAGGTGATGGCCAACGCCGGCCATTACCCGATGCACGAGACGCCGGTCGCGCTCGCGACCAGCATCGAGAACTTCCTGCGCCGGTAATTCGCGTCATGGACATCGGTGTCGCAGGTGTAACTCCCGGAGTCACACCTCCGACACCTCCATCAGTGCGCCGACACTACATCAGCGCGCGGCGCATCGCCGCCGAAAGCGTTCGCCGCGACTGCTCGTAGACTGCCCATGGATCGTCGCGCCGCGCGGCGACGAACGCCGGCACGCCGTCGATTTCGAAGTGACTGCCGCGCAGGTCGACAGCGCCGAGATCGCTCCACGCGATCGGCATCGACACCGGAAGGCCCGCGCGGGCGCGCAGCGAGTACGCCGCGACGGCGCCATGCCCGAGGTCATTGCCGCGCGTGTCGACGACGACGCGTCCCGCGACGGGCAGCTCACCGCCCGCCGCGAACAGCGCGGGCCGCGATCGCACGAGTCGACGAGCGACGGCCTGCGCGAACTCGGCAACGTCGGTCCACTTGTGACGGCGCGTGATCGCGACGACGACGTCGAGGCCGCTGCCGCCGGTGGTCTTCAGAAACGGCGGCAGGTCGAGCGATTCGAGCAGGGCGCGCACCTGCTGCGCAGCTTCGCGCAGGACGGTCCACGAGACGTCGGCGCCGCCGAGCCCGAGCACGATCCGGTCCGGGCGCTCGAGGCGCGGAAAGCAGGCGCCCCACGTGCGGAATTCGTAGTGACCGTTCTGCACCGCGCGCACGACGCCCGCCGTGTCCGCGACGCGAATGAACGGCGGCGCGCTCTCGCCCGCGCCGGGCGGCGAGGCGATCGGCCTCGGCGCGAGCTGCGGCACGAGCCACGGCCCCATTTGCTCGTGGTAGTGGACGACGTCGAGCTTCGTGTGTCCCGGCGCTTCGGCGACGACGCGTTCCGGGTGGCTGATGCCCACGCCGGCGACGCGCACGGCGGATGGCACAGCGGAGTTCACGGCGTTGCGAAGCGGCGGCATGCTGTCCCGTCGACACCAAAGCGGGCGGCGATTCGAAGAGCAGCAGCGCAAGCGTCGTACCAAACCTCCCCGCGAGAATATTCAGTCACTTGGGCGCACACGCGAAGTCCCGCCCGCAACCTTTACCGGGACCCATCCTGAACAAATTGCCGCCGTGAGCAAATCCGGCCTCTTGGTTTCCCCGGTGCCCGCTACCATTACGCATTGGAGACAACTGCATGAGGAACGAAGCCATGGCATCCGATCCAGGAACCCGGATGAGCGATGCGGCGATGGATGCCGCCTCGCTGTACCGCGAGGAAATCTATACCGATCGCAAGGTCGGCACGCTGCGCGTGCTGCAACCGGTGAAAAGCGACGGCTCGCCCGACCCGCAGCGGCGAACGGTCTACCAGGGCGAGGCGCAGCTGATGACCAACATGGGTCCGCTGCCGATCAGCTTCGACATCGACGCCGCGACGCTCGCGGACGCGGTCGCGCAATATCCGGAGGCGACGAAGGCCGGCATCGAGCGCGCGATGCGCGAGATCCAGGAAATGCGCCGGCAGGCGTCGTCGTCGATCGTGCTGCCGCCCGCGGGCGCGACGCTTCCGCCAGGCGGACCGCTGGGCGGTGGGGGCAAGATCCAGCTTCCCTGACCGGGCGCCAGCACCTGTGCACACGATGTTCACCAGTGTGAGCAGGCGCTAGAGACGCCATTCCGGATTGTCCGAGTAACGCGCGACGAGGTAATCGACGAACGCGCGCACCTTCGCCGACAGGTGGCGGCGGCTCGGATACACGGCATTGATCGGAATCGGCGGCGACGAATAGTCGGTCAGCAACGCGACGAGCCGGCCGGCCCGAACGTCCGGCGCCACGATGAAATCGGGCGCGAGCGTGATGCCCGCGCCGGCGACCGCCAACGCGGCGAGCATCGCGCCGTTGTTCGCATGCGTGCCGCTTTCGACCTCGATCTTGCGCACGCGCCCGTCGGCATCGGCGAACGGCCAGAGATTGCCGCCTGACGCGTACGCGTAAGTGAGGCACGCGTGCTCGCGCAGGTCGTCCGGCGTACTCGGTGGGGCGCGATGCGCGAGATACGAAGGCGCGGCGCAGCAGATGAGTTGCGCGACGCCGATCCGCCGCGCGATCACCGCCTGACTGCCGATGTCGCCAACGCGAATCGCGAGGTCGATTCCCTCGTCGACCAGGTCGACGGCGCGGTCGGACAACTCGATGTCGAATCGCAGTTGCGGGTTGCGCGCGCCGAACTCGGCCACGGCGGCCGCCAGGTAGCGAACGCCGAAGCTGATCGAGGCGGTCATTCGCAGCGTACCGCGCGGCACCGCGGCCGACGCGGTCACGGATTCCTCGGCCTCCTCGAGATCCGCCAGCAATTGCACGCAGCGCTCGTAGAACGCCTGCCCGCTTTCGGTGAGCGACAGGCGCCGCGTCGTCCGATTGAGCAGGCGCGCGCCGAGGTGCGCCTCGAGGTCGGCGACCTGCCGGGAGACGGCCGACACCGAGAGGTCGAGCCGGTCGGCCGCGCGCGCAAAACTGCCGGTTTCGACGACCTTTGCGAAAGCGAGCAGCGCCTGGAAACGATCCACGGTCGATTATTGCATTATGTGCAACAGTATATCCACGTAAGGACTATTTATTCCGGAGCGTTCAACCATCACCATTTTCATCGCGTCGCATGACGTATGTCCTTCAAGGAGAACCCGCATGAAGCTCTACTACGCCCCCGGCGCCTGCTCGCTGGCCCCGCACATCGCGCTATCCGAATCCGGCGTCCCGTACACGACCGAGCGCGTCGACCTCCGCACCCACACTTACGGGAGGGGCGCCGACTACTATGGCGTCAATCCGAAAGGCTACGTCCCCGTGCTCGAGCTCGACAATGGCGAGCGCCTGACCGAGGTCGCCGTGATCCTGCAGTACATCGCCGACCGCAAGCCCGGCACGCTGGCGCCTGCATTCGGCTCGATCGAGCGCTACCGGCAGATGGAATGGCTGAACTTCATCGCGACCGAGATTCACAAGGGTCTCGCGCCGCTGTGGAAGCCGACGACGCCGGAGGATTACAAACCCGTGGTACTGGAAGCGGTGGGACGGCGCTTCGACTACGTCGCACAGGCGATCGGCGACAAGCCGTACCTGACCGGCGATCGCTTCACCATCGCGGACGCATATTTGTTCACGATTGCGAACTGGCACCGGTTCCTCAAGTTCGACGTGGCGCGCTGGCCGGCGATCGAAGGTTTCCTCGCGCGAGTCGCCGAGCGCCCGGCCGTGCATGCGGTGCTCGTCGCCGAACGTCTCGTCATGGAACCGAAGAAGGTCGCGAACGCGTAACGCGACCCGCGGATCGTCGATGAATACGCTGCCCACGCTGTTCCTGTCACACGGCTCGCCGATGCACGCCATCTCCCCCGGCGTCGTCGGCGACGCGTGGGCAGCGCTCGGCCGGCGCATCGGGCGGCCTGCAGCGGTATTGATCGCGTCGGCACACTGGGAAACGGCCTTGCCGATGCTGACCGGCAATCCGCGTCCACAGACGATTCACGACTTCGGCGGTTTTCCGAAAGAGCTCTACACGATCGAATATCCGGCCCCTGGCGCACCCGATGTCGCGGCGCGCGCGGCGGCGTTGCTGAAGGAATCCGGCGTCACGGCAGGCATCGACGGCTGCCGCGGCCTCGACCACGGCGCGTGGGTGCCGCTGCGCTGGATGTATCCATCTGCCGACGTCCCGGTCGTGCAGATCGCCGTGCAACCGGCGCGCGGCACCGCGCATCACGTCGCACTCGGCCGTGCGCTCGCACCGTTGCGCGACGATGGCGTGCTGATCGTCGGCTCCGGCCACGCGACGCACAACCTGCGCGACTGGATCTCCAATCGCAACGCGGCCGAGCCCATGCAATATGCGGCCGAGTTCGCGCACTGGCTCGGCGCGACAGTCGCCGCGCACGACGAGCGCGCGCTCGTCGATTACCGCGACCGTGCGCCATCCGCTGCGCGCGCGCATCCCACCGAGGAACACCTGCTTCCGCTGTTCGTCGCTTATGGCGCCGCCGGGCGGGACGCGCGCGTCGAGCGTGTCGTCGATGGCTTCGAGGAAGGCGCACTCGCGCGCGACTCGTTCCTGTTCGGCGGCTAGATACCGCCGTCCATCTCCCCGCGCGCGGTGCGTTGCGGGCCGATGCGAATATTCGCGTTGCGCACGTTGCGCGATGCGCGCGATAGTTTCACGCATCGTTACAAAAAAATTGCTTGGACACGGGATCAAACAGTGTCGGCCGCAGTCCGACAGGTTAATCCGGAGTGCTCCGATCGCACGAGGCGCTTCGCGTCTTTACATTAGCGTCACGCACGAAGGATTGGAGACGACATGGCGCACATCCTCGACCCGCATCTGATCTGTACCGACAACCAGTATCGCGCCGCGCGCGCCGAGCTCGACGAGCTGATCGGCGCCGAGTTCGACATGCCGCTAGGCCACCGCGTCGACGAGCTGATCGAGCTGATCGAGAACTACGAAGGATCGATGCGCTTCGTCCCCGACTGGTCTGACGAAGGCTGGCAGCACGCTGCGTAATCGTTAGTGCAGACGCTGCCGCGATTTGCGCGTAGCCGTTTCGTGCAGATCACGGCGCGATCCGCTCCCACGCGCTTCGCTCGCCCGGCGGCGCTCCAGCCAGAATCGGAAGATCAGCACTGACGCCACGGCGAGCTCGTCGACGAGGCTTGCGCGCTTTTCCTTGTCGTCCACCCACTCGGCGAACTCGGGATCCTGATCGCCGAATGCGAGCGCCTCGATCGGAAACATCCAGTCGCGCGCATCCTGCGCGTCGTACAGCGGCTGCCACTCGTCGTCGCGCAGCTTGACGCCCGACATGTAACCTTCGCACCACGCGGAAGCCTCCGGCGGCGTCTTGTCGTTGCGCTGCTTCTCCTCCGGCATGTAGAGCAGCGGCTTGAAGCGCGTCGGCGATTCTCCGAGCGTTCGCTGGATGCCGACCATGTGCCGCAGCATGAGCTCCATGATCCGCTGCGCCTGCTCGTTCCCGGTGAACGCGGGGTTGGACGTGCGGCCCCCGTCGCTCCACACCTGCGGCAGCCATTCCGACGGCTGAACGGTCTCGGGGCCGCTGACGATGGCCGTGAGAAAGCCATCCAGCATCTCGAGGTCCATACAGTCGGGCGGCACGAGATCGGACGCGAGAAAGCCCTCGAGCTCGTCGAGTTCGGCGTCGGAAAGCGGTTCGTCGAGGGCTCGCGCGTGGGTATCAGGCATGGCAGCTCCAGGGGCTCGTCATCATCGCCGTAAGCCGCCGCTTAGGCAATGCGAATCGGAATACGTTTCATCGCAGCGCATGGACCGTCGCGAGGGCCAGCCCGAACACGACCACCGCGCCCGCCTGGTGCAGCGCCGCGAGCGGAAGCGGAACGACGTTGACCAGCGTCGCGATCCCGAGCCCGACCTGCAGCGCCAGCATCGTCACCAGCGCCGCTGCGCTGCCGCGGGCGCGACGCGGCGCCGAAGAACGCCATACGCGCCAGGCGAAGAGCGGCACCCCGAACGCGAGGATCCACGCGATGATCCGGTGATCGAACTGCACCGTCGCCATGTTCCAGAAGAAATTCTTCCACCACGGCGCGAGCATGAGGATTTCCGGCGGCACGACGTATCCGTGCATCAGCGGAAACGTGTTGTATGCGAAGCCGGCGCGGATGCCGGCCACGAGGCCGCCCGACAGCACCATCACGAAGACGAGCGCGGCGACGGCGATTCCGAAGCGGCGCAGCGAGCGCACGCGGAGTGCCACGTGGGGATCGCCCGGCACTGCGCGCGGATCGATGCGCGCCGGGAACGCGAGCGACAGCGCCACCCACAGCATGGCCCCGAAGATCGCGAACGCGAGGCCGAGATGCGCCGTCAGCCGGAACTGCGACACGCGCGGATCGTCGACGAGCCCGCTTTGCACCATGAACCAGCCGAGCGCGCCCTGCAGCGCGCCGAGCGCGAAGATGCCGGCCAGCGGCCATCGCAGCGGTCGTGGAATCCGGCCGCGCACGAGAAACCACAGGTACGGCAGCAGGAACGCGACGCCGATGACGCGGCCGAGCAGCCGATGGAAATATTCCCACCAGAAGATGCCCTTGAACTCGTGCAGCGTCATCGCATGATTGACGTCGCGGAACTCGGGCGTCTGCCGGTATTTCGCGAACGCCTCGTTCCAGTCGGCCTCGGAGAGCGGCGGAATCGTGCCGACGATCGGCTGCCATTCGGTGATCGACAATCCCGAGTGCGTGAGACGCGTGACGCCGCCGACGACGACCATCGCGAAGACCAGCAGGCAGCAGGCCGCGAGCCACGCGACGATCGCGTCAGTGTCCATGCCCGGTACCCGGCGCCGTTGCGCCTCGTGCGCCGGCGGGCTCGACGTCCGCGACGATGTCGACGGTGCCTGCGCGCTCGAACGTCAGCGCCATGGGCACCTTGTCGCCCGCCGCGAGCGGCCGCGTGAGGTCAATGAGCATCACGTGATAGCCGCCCGACCCGAGCGCGACCTGACCTCCGGCCGGGATATCGATGCCGGCGACCGGACGCATTTTCATCAGCGTGCCGTCCATCGTCATCGAATGGATCTCGACGACGCGCGCCGCGGGCGAGACGACGCGCGTGAGCCGGTCGGCCACCTTCCCCGCGTTGCGCACGGTGAAATACGCACCGCCGGTGCGCGCGCCGGGCGGCGTCGGTCGCGCGTACGGATGCGCGATCCTCAGGTCCCCGAGCGTGTAATCGGCGGCGAGCGAAGGCATCGCCGCGCCGGCGAGCCAGGCCGCGGCGAGCAGCGGAAACATCGGGTGCATCGGAGCGATTTTACCCGTGGTCGTTGACACGCCGCCCTCCCGCGCCGTCTAATCGCCCCGGCCACCCTGACCAGAGCGCGAGCGCCCGTCCACGCGGGCCCGGAACGCGCCGACGGGGACTCATCCTGGAGGAATTCCGATGCCATCGTCCATCCGCGCACTCCTCTCGATTCTCGCCGCCGCTGCCGTCGCGCTCGCGTCCGGCGCATCCGCGCAGCAGCCGATCACGCTGCACGGCGCTTCGCAGTTCAACGACGATCACGCCTTCACCAAGGCGCTCGTCCGCTTCGAGGAACTCGTCAAGAAGTACTACGGCAAGCCGATCAACTTCGTACTGCACAAGAACAGCGAACTCGGCCTCGAGAAGGACTACTTCGCCTTCATGAACCAGGGGATCACCGTCGACTACGGCATCGTGTCGCCGGCGCACATGTCGACGTTTTCGAAGGCGGCGCCGTTCATCGACGCGCCGTTCCTGTTCCGCGATCTTGCGCACTGGAACAAGGTGCTCGACGCCGACACGCTGAAGCCGGTGGCCGACGAGGTCTCGCAGAAGGCGGACGTGATGCTGATCGGCTTCGCCGGCGGCGGCACGCGCAACATTTTCGCCAACAAGCCGGTCCACAACATGGCCGAGCTCAAGGGCCTCAAGATCCGCGTGCAGGGTGCACCGATCTGGAGCAAGACGTTCCTCGCCGCAGGTATGGCGCCCACGGTGATCGCCTACGACGAAATCTACAACGCGATCCAGAACGGCGTGATCAACGCGGGCGAGAACGAGGCCGCGGGCGTCGAGGCGATGAAGTTCTACGAGGTGGGCCCGAACCTGATCATGACGCAGCACGCGATCACGATCCGGCCGCTCTGCTTCTCCGGCAAGACGTTCAAGCGCCTGCCGCCCGACCTGCAGCAGGCGGTGATCCGCGCGGGCAAGGAGGCCGGCGCGTACGGCCGCGAGGTCGAATCCAGCCAGGACAGTGCAAAGCTCGACGCGCTCGAGAAGGGCGGCAAGCTGAAGCGCATCCAGTTCGCCGACCGTGCGGCGCTCAAGAAGTCGGTCGACCCGGTGATGGCCGAATACGCGAAGGAGATCGGCGCTTCCGCGATCTACGACAAGATCAACTCGATGTAAGCGAGACCGCTTCGCGCCCGGCGGAGGTCACGCGCTTCCGCCGGGTTTTTGCTGCCCGCCTTCAAGGAATTCGCATGCGCAGGCTGACCGACGCGTACAGCCGTCTGCTCGACGTGCTTCTCGGCATCAGCGTCGCTGCGCTGATGGTGCCGGTGACGATCCAGATCGTCGCCCGCTACACGGCGCTGATCCCGGCCTGGATCTGGACCGAGGAAATGGCGCGCTTCCTGTTCATCTGGATGGTGATGCTGGGCGCGATGATCGGCGTGCGCGAGGGCACGCATTTCGAAGTCGACGTATGGCCGCAGCTGTCCGACCGCGGCAACGCGCTCCTGCGAATCGTGACGTACGCGTTCATCCTCGTGTTCGCGTGCGTGTTCGTCTGGTACGGCATCCAATTCGTCCAGTTCGGCTGGAACCAGAGCTCCGAGCTGGCCGAGATGCCGATGGTCTACATCTTCGTCGCCTGGCCGCTCGCCGGATTCACGTGGCTGCTGTTCCTTGCCGAGCGTCTGCGCTCCGACCTGCGCATCCTGCGTGGCGACGCGACGGCGGCGGATTTCCCGCCGCCGCGCGATCCGGCCGAGATCAGCGCCGAGTAGTCAGGTGACTGCAACGCTCACCCCCGGCGTGGCCGCGATGCTGCTGTTCGGCTCGTTCTTCGCGCTGATGATCCTGCGCGTGCCGATCGCGTTCGCGCTCGGAATCGCGTGTCTGCCGGTGCTGATCATCGAGCCGCGCCTGTCGCCGATGGTCGTGTTCAACACGACGTTCAAG
>DATEIQ010000132.1:0-2831 GCA_035278845.1 Casimicrobiaceae bacterium
AAGGAGGCGCTCGACGAGGCGCAGGCGCGCATCGACCAGATCCTCAAGTGACGTGACGTCGAGAGGGTTCGCGCTCGCGCTCTTCCTGCCCGCGTTCTTCGCGCTGATCCTGACGACGACGGCGCCGCTCGTCTACCTCGCATGGACGAGCGCGATGCGCATCGAGCTCGCGATGCCCTGGCTTTCCGGTTTCGCGGGCCTCGACAACTACGTGAAGATGGGCGGCGATCCGCGCTTCTGGCATTCGCTCGCGCTGACCGCCATCTATACGGCGACGACCGTCGTGCTGCAGGTTGCGCTCGGCCTGTCGCTCGCGCTGCTCGTCCTGCGCATTCCGCGCGGACAGGCGCTGTTGCGCGTCGCCGCCATCCTTCCGATCGTGCTCGCGCCGGTCGTCGTGGGGCTCTTCTGGCGCACGCTCGTGCTGTCGCCCGACGTCGGCCTCGTGGACGTCGTCACGCGTGCGCTGGGGCTCGGCAGTCACAACTGGCTCGGCGATCCGGATCTCGCGCTGATCTCGGTGATCGCGATCCACACGTGGCAGTGGACGCCGTTCGCATTCCTCGTGATCCTCGCGAGCCTTTCGGCGCTGCCGCCCGACGTCTTCGAGGCCGCACGCATCGACCGCGCGAGCGCGTGGCAGCGCTTCCGGCACATCACGCTGCCGCTGATCCGGCCGGCGATCGTCATCGTCGTCATCATGCGCACGATGATCGCGCTGTCCGCGTTCGCGGCCATTTTCGCGGCGACCGGCGGCGGGCCGGGCACCGCCACCGAAATTCTGAACCTCTACGCGTACCGCACGTCGTTCTCCGAGTTCAACCTGGGCTACGGCGCAGCGCTCGCGATGGTGCTGCTCGCGATCACGCTCGCGGTGTCGTTCGTCATGTTCCGCGTGCGCCGGCGCAAGGTGGCGTCGTGATCATCACGAAACGCGTGCGCACGTTCGCGCTGGTCGGCGTCGCCGTGCTGCTGCTCGCCGTGTGGGCGTTTCCGGTGTTGTGGGCGTTGCTGACGTCGTTCAAGACCGAGCGCGACGTGCTTGCCTATCCGCCGACGATCATCTTCGAGCCGACGTTACGCAACTATCGCGACGTGCTGTTCGGCTCGGCGAGCATCCTGCCGAACCTGCTGTCGAGCACGATCGTCGCCGGCGTGTCGACCGTGCTCACGCTGCTGTTCGCGGTTCCGGCCGCGTACGCGCTGGCGCGCCTTGAATTTCCCGGCCGGCGCGCGTCAGGCTTCTATGTGCTGGCAACGCAAATGCTGCCGCCGGTCGGCCTGATCATCCCGTACTACCTCGCGCTGCAGAAAGTCGGCGGCCTCGACACGTACTGGGGCCTGATACTCATCTACATGACGTTTTCGCTGCCGTTCGCGATCTGGCTGCTGGTGTCGTACTTCGAAGACATTCCGCGCGAAATGGAGGAGGCGGCGCTGCTCGATCGTGCCGGTCGGCTGCGCGCGCTGTGGCATGTCATCCTGCCGCAAGTCCGCGGCGGCATTGCGGTGACGACGATCTTCGTGTTCCTGAACGCGTGGAACGAATTCCTGTTCGCCGTCGTGCTGGGCGGCAACCGCGTGCGGCCCGTGACGGTGGCGATGTTCAACTTCATTTCCGTCGAGCAGACGCTCTGGGCGAAGCTCGCCGCCGGCGCGATGCTGGCGATGGCGCCGGTGATCCTGCTCGGCCTGATCGCGCAGCGGCACATCGTCAAGGGATTGACGGTCGGCGCCGTCAAGGGCGGTGGACGGACGTGACCGGTGTGAACAGCAGCGGTGACGGTCGTACCCCGGCGGGTCGCGTCAGCATGCGCGGCATCGTCAAGCGCCACGGCACGTTCACCGCGCTGCACGGCGTCGACCTCGACATCGAGCCCGGCGAGTTCTTCGCGCTGCTCGGGCCGTCGGGCTCGGGCAAGACAACGACGCTGCGGATTCTCGCGGGCCTGGAGCCGCTGAACGAAGGCCGGGTGATGCTCGACGGCCTCGACGTCACCGAACGCGAGCCCGGCGAGCGCGACGTCGCGATGGTGTTCCAGAGCTACGCGCTCTATCCGCACATGACGGTGTTCGACAACATCGCGTTCCCGTTGCGAATGATCGCGACGCCGCGCGACGAGGTGGAGCGCGCCGTGCGCGACGCTGCGACCCGCGTGCACATCGACCATCTGCTCGCGCGCCGGCCGGGACAGCTTTCCGGCGGTCAGCAGCAACGCTGCGCACTCGCGCGCGCGATCGTGCGCAAGCCGCGGCTGTTCCTGCTCGACGAGCCGCTGTCGAACCTCGACGCGAAGCTGCGCCTCGAGACGCGTGTCGAACTGCGCAAGCTGCAGCGGGCGCTCGGCGTCACCACCGTTTACGTGACGCACGACCAGGAAGAGGCGATGACGATCGCCGACCGCCTCGCGGTGTTCATGGAAGGCCGCATCGTGCAGGTGGGTCCGCCGCGCGACATCTTCGCGCAGCCGGCGTCGGCGGTCGTTGCCGGATTCATCGGCAGCCCGCCGATGAACCTGCTGCCCGCGGAAGTGCGAAACGGCGTGCTGCACGTAGCGGGCACCGAACTGCGGCCCGAGCGCGCGCTCGGGCGCGACGGCGCAGTGACGATCGGCGTGCGGCCCGCCGCGCTGCGCATCGCGCCGGCGGGCCTGCCGGCGCGCGTGTATCTCGTCGAGGATCTCGGCGACACGACAATCGTGGATCTCGACGTCGCGGGGCAGGTGATCAAGCTGCGCACCGATCAGCGGCCGAACGTCTGCGAAGGTGACCAGGTACACGTGGCGATACCCGCCGACGCCCTGCACGTGTTCGAGCGTGACAGCGGTGCG
>DATEIQ010000133.1:0-5224 GCA_035278845.1 Casimicrobiaceae bacterium
GCTATCCGGACTGGATCACGCGCCTGTTCGACCGCCGGCGCGCGCGCTGGAGCGACGACCCCGTGCACGAGCAGGTGGTGGCCGACGGCCCCATCGGGCGGCTGGAGGGCGACCTGCTGCACGCGTCGGCCGAATCGCTCGAGCGCTACGTCGCGAAGCAGAATCGCTATACGACGCTGCAGGCCGACGCGCTGCACGCGAGCGGGCGGCGCAGTTCGGCGCTTTCGATGGCGGTGTCGCCGCTCGCGCGTTTTTTTCGGTTCTATGTGCTGAGACTCGGCTTCCTCGACGGTGCGCCGGGATTCGCGCACATCGCGATCGGCGCGTTTGCCAGCTTCCTGAAGCACGCCAAGCTGCGTGCGCTCGAGCGCGCCGCCCGCTCGGCCGCGCAGGCGCAGTCTCGTGAGCGATCCGCGGATAGCGTTCGTGAGCGATCCCGCGGATAGCGCAAGCGCCGCCACCGCCTTTGCGGGGCAGCGCGTGCTCGTGACGGGCGCGGCCGGGTTCATCGGCATGCACGTCGCGCGTGCGCTGTGCGAAGGCGGCGCCGACGTCGTCGGCGCCGACGACTTCGATCCGTATTACGACGTCGCGCTCAAGAAGGCGCGCGCCCGCACGCTCACGGCCCATCCGCATTTCACGCTCGAGCGCATGGACCTGGCGGATGCCGATGCGTGCGCGGCGCTGTTTCGCGACCAATCGCCGGTTGCGGTCGTGCATCTGGCGGCGCAGCCCGGCGTCCGCCATTCACTGATCGCGCCTGGCGCTTACGTGCGCAACAACCTGGTTGCGTTCGGCCACGTGCTCGAAGGTTGCCGGCACGCCGGCGTTCGCCATCTCGTCTACGCGTCGTCGTCGTCGGTGTACGGGGCGAACCACGTGCTGCCTTTTTCCGAGGACCAGCAGGTCGATCATCCGGTCAGCCTCTACGCGGCGACGAAAAAGGCCAACGAGCTGATGGCGCACAGCTACAGCCATCTGTTCCGGATGCCGGCGACGGGATTGCGCTTCTTCACCGTGTATGGCCCGTGGGGCCGCCCCGACCAGGCGCCGATGCTGTTCGCGCGCGCGATTCTCGCGGGCCGGCCCATCGACGTTTTCAACGAAGGCCGGATGCGGCGCGACTTCACGTACGTCGACGACATCGTGGAAGGCGTCCTGCGCGTGCTCGCACGACCGCCGGCGGCCGACGCGGATGCCGCGCCGCACGCCGTCTACAACATCGGTCATCACGAGGCTGTCGAGCTCGAGACGTTCATCGCGCTCCTCGAGCGCCTGCTCGGGCGGCGCGCGATTCGCAACCCGCGGCCGATGCAGCCCGGCGACGTTCTCGCCACCTATGCGTCGATCGACCGCCTGCGACAGGCGACCGGGTTCGTGCCGAAGACGTCGCTCGCCGACGGGCTCGCCCGCTTCGTATCGTGGTACCGCGAATATCACGGCGGCTGAAGCGGACGGCACGCTAATCTGCCCGGGATATGATCGACCCCGCCAGGCGAGACCTCGACGGAGGTTTCGAGCGCCAACTGCTAAACTCGCGGCCTCGCGATTCGCGCTTCGTCCATGATTCTCGTCACCGGCGGCGCCGGGTTCATCGGCGCCAACTTCGTCCTCGACTGGCTCGCGGACGGCGGCGAGCCGGTCGTCAACCTCGACAAGCTCACGTACGCCGGCAATCTGCGCAGCCTCGCGCCGCTCGCGGGCGACGCGCGGCACGTGTTCGTGCGCGACGACATCGGCGACACGGCGGCCGTCGGCGCGCTGCTCGCGCACCACCGTCCGCGCGCGATCGTCAACTTCGCGGCTGAGACGCACGTCGATCGCTCGATCCGCGGACCTGCCGCGTTCGTCGACACCAACGTCGTCGGCACGCTCGCGTTCCTCGAATGCGTGCGCGAATGGTGGGCTGGCCTGCCCGAGGACGAACGTGATTCGTTCCGGTTCCTGCACGTGTCGACCGACGAGGTCTACGGCTCGCTTCGCGCCGACGATCCGCCGTTCTCGGAAACGACGGCCTATGCGCCGAACAGTCCGTACGCAGCTTCGAAAGCGGCGTCCGATCACCTGGTGCGCGCATACCACCATACGTACGGCTTGCCGACGCTGACGACGAACTGCTCGAACAACTACGGTCCGCTGCAGTTTCCCGAGAAGCTGATCCCGCTGATGATCGTCAATGCGCTCGCCGGCAAGCCGCTGCCCGTCTACGGCGACGGGCGGCAGGTGCGCGACTGGCTGCACGTGCGCGACCACTGCGCGGCGATCCGCGCGGTGCTCGCGCGCGGCCGTCCCGGCGAGACGTACAACATTGGCGGCGACGCCGAGCAGGCCAATATCGACGTCGTGCGCACGCTGTGCCGGCTGATCGCGGCGCGCCGGCCCGGGCTCGACTGCGAGCGCCTGATCACGTTCGTCACCGACCGGCCCGGCCACGATCGTCGCTATGCGATCGACGCCGCGAAAATCCGCGACGAGCTCGGATGGCGGCCCGCGCATACGTTCGAGTCCGGCATCCGCGACACCGTCGACTGGTATCTCGCGAACGACGCGTGGCTCGCCAGCGTGCAAAGCGCCGAATACCGGCGGTGGGTCGATGTCCAGTATGCCTAGCGTCCCGCGCACCGCGCGCAAGGGAATCATCCTCGCCGGCGGGTCCGGCACGCGGCTTCATCCGGTGACGCAGGTCGTCTCGAAGCAGTTGCTGCCGGTGTACGACAAGCCGATGATCTACTACCCGCTGTCGACGCTGATGCTCGCGGGCATTCGCGACATCCTGCTGATCTCGACGCCCGAGGACACGCCGCGGTTCGCGCAACTGCTGCGCGACGGCGCGCACTGGGGCCTCGACATCCGCTATGCCGTGCAGCCGTCGCCCGACGGCCTCGCGCAGGCGTTCATCATCGGCCGGGACTTCGTCGGCCGCGACCCGTGCGTGCTCGTGCTCGGCGACAACATCTTCTACGGGCACGACCTGCAGCCGCAGTTGCTGCGTGCGACGGGGGGCGAAAGCGGCGCGACGATCTTCGCTTATCCGGTCGCGGATCCGGAGCGCTACGGCGTCGCCGAGTTCAACCGCGACGGCCGCGTCGTGAGCCTCGAGGAGAAGCCGCACGCGCCGAAGTCGCGCTACGCGGTGACCGGCCTCTATTTCTACGACAATCGCGTGCTCGACGTCGCGCGCGCGCTCGTGCCGTCGGCGCGCGGCGAGCTCGAGATCACCGACGTCAACCGGCAGTATCTCGCCTGGAATGAGCTGACGTGCGAAGTGATGGGGCGCGGCATGGCATGGCTCGACACCGGCACGCACGAGTCGCTGCTCGAGGCGTCGCAATACATCGAGACGATCGAGCGCAGGCAGGGCCTCAAGATCGCGTGCCCGGAGGAGATCGCGTTCCGGATGCGTTACATCGACGCCGCGCAGCTCCAGAAGCTCGGTGGTGCGATGGCGAAGAACGGCTACGGCCGCTACCTGCTGTCGATTCTGGACGAGCCGGACGGGCGCTGATGCGGACCGCGCCGATGGCGATTCCCGACGAGCGCTGATGCGGATCGAGCCGACGGCAATCCCCGACGTATTGCTCGTCGAGCCGGACGTGCACGGCGACGCGCGCGGCTTCTTCTTCGAGAGCTACAACCGTCGCGCGCTTGCGGACGCCGGCATCGACGTCGAGTTCGTGCAGGACAATCATTCGCGCTCGCGGCGCGGCGTGCTGCGCGGCCTGCACTACCAGATCCAGCATGCGCAGGGCAAGCTCGTGCGCGTCGCCGAGGGCGAGGTGTTCGACGTCGCCGTCGATTTGCGCCGGCGCTCGCCGACGTTCGGCCGGCACGTGGCGATGCCGCTTTCGGCTGCGAACCGCAGGATGCTCTACATCCCGCCCGGATTCGCGCATGGGTTCGTCGTGACGTCCGACAGCGCCGATTTCCTCTACAAGACCACCGACTACTGGCATCCCGAGCACGAGCGCACGCTGTTGTGGAACGATCGCGCGCTCGGCATCGCGTGGCCCGGCGGCGTCGAGCCGATCCTGGCTGCGAAGGACGTCGCCGGCGTGCCGCTCGCGTCGGCCGAGTGCTATTGACGATCACCGCGTGAGCAGTGCGCAACCGACGATTCTGCTGCTCGGCGCCGGCGGCCAGCTCGGGCGCGAGCTCGCGGCACTGTTGCCCGCATGCGGAACGACGATCGCGCTCGATCGCGCCGGACTCGACCTTGCCGATGCAGACGCGATCGCGCGCACGATCCGCGCCGTCGGGCCGGCGTTCGTCGTCAACGCCGCCGCGTACACCGAGGTCGATCGCGCCGAGGACGAGCGCGAGCGCGCGTTCGCGGTGAACGCGGTCGCACCGGGCTTGCTCGCGGAGGAGGCGCGTCGAGCCGGCGCCTTGCTCGTCCATTACTCGACCGACTACGTATTCGACGGCGAGCGCACGACGCCGTACGACGAGAACGCGCAGCCGAATCCGCGCAACGTCTACGGCGCGAGCAAGCTCGCGGGCGAGCGGGCCATCGCGCAAGCGGGCGCGAGCGCGCTGATCCTGCGCACGAGCTGGGTCTATTCGCGCACGGGCCGCAACTTCCTGACGACGATGGAGCGGCTGGCGCTCGAACGCGACGAGCTGCGCGTCGTCGCCGACCAGACGGGCGTTCCGAACTGGACGCGAGCGCTCGCGCGCATCACGGCGGCGCTGATCGCGCGCGGCCGCGATGATCTCGCGCGTCACGCCGGGCTCTATCACCTGAGCGCGCGAGGCGAGGCGACTTGGCACGCGTTCGCGCGCGCGATTCTCGACGGACGCGCCGTGCGCGTGACGCCGATCGCGACGGCCGAGTATCCGACGCGCGCACGGCGCCCCGCATATGCCGTGCTCGATGCCTCGCACTTCGAGCGGGTGTTCGGCCTTGCGCTGCCGCATTGGACCGAATGGTTGCGGGAATGTCTGCGCTCGCCCGCGGCACCACAGCCTGCCATGTCCAAGGCGAGCTGAATTGCGCCGGGCCTCGCTGTCCCGAGCCCTCATCGTGCTGGCATTCGCCGGCACCGCGCTGCCCGCGTGGGCAGACGTGCCGATCACGGCAGTCCCGCCGGCCGACTATCGCGCACCCCCGTCTTTGCGAGCCGCACCGGCGCGCATGGCGCTCACCGCCACGACGCCTTCACGCCGAGTCGTGTTGCCAGTGCCGACTCCGGACGAACGCGCTGCGCTGCGCGTACGCAACGCG
>DATEIQ010000134.1:0-4309 GCA_035278845.1 Casimicrobiaceae bacterium
TGCGGCCGCGCTCGCGCTCGCCGGTTGCGGCGAGCGCCCGCAGGTCATCAACTACAAGCAGGGCAAGTATCAGGGCAAGCCCGACACGCCGGCGTTCGACAACGCACCGTTCAACGGCAACAGGCAGCAGTACGAAAACGCCATCAACACGCGCACACAGAACCAAAACGAGTACGTGCGGCTGCGCGATTAGAGGATACGGTGATGATCGCATCGGCTTTCCGCAGGGCGCTGGCACTGGTCGC
Organism: Casimicrobiaceae bacterium; assembly: GCA_035278845.1. Lineage (GTDB taxonomy): Bacteria > Pseudomonadota > Gammaproteobacteria > Burkholderiales > Casimicrobiaceae > VBCG01. The sequence goes on from DATEIQ010000134.1 coordinate 246, forward strand.
GCTGGCTTGTCTTGCGTCCGTCGCCACCGCGCAGACGCCGAAAATGGGTCCCGACCAATCGCCGGCCACGAACCCGGTCGACGCGAGCTTTGCGACGCAACAGCAGAAGCAGCAGGTCACGCAGCCGCTGAACAATCAGCCCATCTGGTCCGAGGTTCGGTCCGGCTCGCCGCAGTTCACGAGCCTGCCCGGGCGCGAGACCAACGTCCTGATCCAGCCGGAAGGGCAGACCTGGCGCGCGTTGCGCAACTCCCAGGTTTCCGTGTATGCCGGATGGGCGCTGGTGGCGATGGTGCTGATCATCGCGGCTTTCTATTTTTGGAAGGGGACGATGCAGCTGCACGAGCCGCCGACGGGGCGTCGCATCCGCCGGTTCACGAACTGGCAGATGGCGATCCACTGGACGACTGCGTACGCGTTCGTGACGCTCGCGATCACCGGCCTCATCATCGTGTTCGGCAAGAACGTCCTGCTGCCGGTGATCGGCTACACGTTGTTCTCCTGGCTCGCCGTACTGTCGAAGAACCTGCACAACTTCGTCGGGCCGCTGTTCTTCGTCTGCATCGTGCTGCTGTTCTTCACGTTCGTCCGCGACAATCTTCCGCGCGCCTACGACTGGGCGTGGATCCGCCACTTCGGCGGGCTTTTTTCGGGCAAGGACGTGCCATCGGGCAAGTTCAACGCCGGCGAAAAGCTCTGGTTCTGGGGTGGCCTGCTCGTGCTGGGGCTGATCGTCAGCGCGAGCGGCTTCATCCTCGACTTCCCGAACTTCAACCAGACGCGCAACACGATGCAGATCGCCAACATCGTGCACCTGATCATCGCGTCGCTGTTCATGCTCGCGGCGCTCGGGCACATCTACATGGGCACGCTGGGCATGGCCGGTGCGTACGACGCGATGAGCAAGGGCTACGTCGACGAGACGTGGGCGAAGGAGCATCACCTGTACTGGTACAACGACATCAAGGCGGGCAAGGTTCCCACCGCGCCCGAGACGCAACCCGTACCGCCGGTCGCGGCGCCGCGTCCCGCAGCGCGCTGACGGCCGCATTCGGAGATATCCCATGCACACGACGATTCGGGCCCTGCTCGGCGCGGGACTGGTGGTGACGGCGTTCGGTGTCGCGGTGGCGAAACTGCCGCCACCCCCGCCGATGACCGATGCACAAAAAGCCGAAAAGGCCGCCAAGGACAAGGCCACCGCCGACTCGGCAAAGGCCGCGCTCGAAAAAGCCGAGGACAAGGCGGTGGCAAATTACCGCGCCAACCAGAAGGGGGCAGCTGCGCCAGCGGGCGGGGCGAGCGGCCAACCCACCGGGACGGGCGGCGCTTCTGTCGGCGACAGCGGCGGCGGCAAGAGCCTGCCGGCGCAGCCCGAGAAAGCCTCGAACGCGCACTCCCCGCCGAAGAAGTAACCGGCGAGTCGCGAAGCGGGGATCCCGGTTCGGCAGACGGGGAGCCCGCCGCCCGGTCGAGCGTGCTCGCTAAAGCAGGCCGTCGATCGGCAGCAGCGCCATCAGGTCGACCTTGAATCCGCGCAGGCGGTCCTCGCCGGGCTCGGTCTTGTAGACCGTCGCTTCGCCGTCCTTCTCGCTTCGCCACACGACGTGCCGCGAATTGCCTGCGCCCGCCAGCGCAAGCACGAAGCTGTTCGCGGGCGCCGCCATCGTATCGAATCGCTTTGCGACCTGCCGCGCGAGTTCGGGGCTGTCGATCAACAGGCCGATCTCGGTATTGAGGTCGAGCGAGCGGGGGTCGAGATTGGCGGAGCCGATGAACACGCGCTTGCGATCGAACACGTAGGCCTTCGCGTGCAGCGCGAACTGCCCCGAGCTCGGCGTCTTCAGCAAGCCACCGCGCGGGTCAGGCTTCCCCGGCAGCGGCTTCACTTCGTACAGCGCGACGCCTTCCTCGAGCAGCGGCACGCGGTGGCCACGATAGCCCGCGTGCACGGCCGGCACGTCGGTCGACAGCAGCGAGTTGGTCAGCACGCGTACGCGCACGCGTCGCGCGCGTAGCGACCGCAGCAGCTGCGCCACGTCGTCGCCGGGAACGAAGTACGGCGAGACGATCAGCAACTCCGACTTGACCGCGGCGGCTGCATCGAGCAGCCGCTCGCGCAGAAGCGAGCCGATCGCCACTCCGCCATCGAGATTGCCCTTGTCCGGGTAATCGGCGATGACCTGCGCCTTCGCCCAGACGAGCCCGGAATCGCCTCCGATGAGGCCGGCATAGGGCTTGCCGCTCGCGATCGCACGGCCGAGCTCCGATTGGCGCACTTCATCGGCATGCTCGGCGAGCTCGCGCTCCATGCGCCACAGCCGCAGGCGCGTGAACGACGCCTGGCTCAGCGCTTCCGCCGGGATCGCGAGCTTGCTGTTCCAGTACTGGTCGAAGCTCGCCGACAGCTCCCGCGCGATCGGCCCGAGGGCGAACACGTCGTAGTCTCCGAATTGCAGGCTGGCGCCGGTGTCGAAGTACGCGTCGCCCACGTTGCGGCCGCCAACGACGGCCACTTCGTTGTCGGCGACGAACAGCTTGTTGTGCATCCGGTAGTTGAGCCGGCTCAGCGTGAGCGTCAACTCGGCGTAGCGCAACGCCGTCACGTCGCCGCGGTAGTAGAAGGGGTTGTAGAGACGAACCTCGATGTTGGGATGAGCGGCAAGCGTGGCCACCCGGTCGTCCGCGCCTCGCGCCTCCGTGTCGTCGATCAGCATCCGCACCCGCACGCCGCGAGCCGCGGCGCGCAGAATCGCGCTCATCAACAGCTGCCCGCTGTCGTCGTCCTTGAAGATGAAGTACTGGACGTCCAGCGTCTTTTCCGCGGCATCGGCCATCTGTACGCGCAGCGCGAGCGCGTCAGTGCCGCTCGCGAACAGGCGAAAGCCGGAGAGTCCCGGATGCGCCTTCGCGCGGGTCTCGACCTTGCGGCCGATCGCCGTGTCGGCGGGCCGCTCGAGCGCGAACGATTCGTTCTTCGGATAACTGGCACCCGGGGGCATCAAAGCACACGCCGACAGCGCGAGGGCCGCGAGTGCTGCAAGCGATGCTGCAAACGGACGTTTCCATGCGGGTACCGGGTATGCACTCAAAGGCGGTCCCCCTGATCGTTGAACACGTAGATAATCGCAGCGTGCGTGCCCGGATGCCGTCCGGCGCGTGCCGATTCCGCGCTAGGCGCGGTTCGCGTGCCCGCGTCGGACCCGTCCTACCATCGCGTCCCGATGCCGTGCTAGGCGCGGCTCGCGTGCCCGCGTCGGACCCGTCGTAACATCGCGTCCCGAAGCCGTGCTTTACACTCGCCGGCGCAATGCAATCCACATCGAGATGAAGTCAGCCGACCCCATGCGCGACAGGCGCCGCATCGTCGTATTCGACCTGGGCGGCGTCCTGCTGCAGTGGAATCCGCGCTTCCTCTATCGCAAGCTCTTCCCCGGCGACGAGGAGGCGATGGAAAGCTTCCTCGCAACCGTCTGCACGCAGGAATGGAACGAGCGGCAGGATGCGGGCCGGCCGTTCGCAGCCGCGATCGGCGAGCTGGTCGCGACGCACGCCGACAAGGCTCATCTGATCGAGGCGTTCCGCTCACGGTTCGACGAGATGATTCCCGCGGCGATCGACGGCACCGTCGAAATACTGCTCGAGCTTTCGCGTACCGGCGTGCCGCTTTACGCGCTCACCAATTTCTCGGCCGAAACGTTTCCGGCGCAGCGCGACCGGTTCCCGTTCCTGTCGGCGTTCGACGGCATCGTCGTATCGGGCGACGAGGGCGTGATCAAGCCGGATCCAAGAATCTTTCGCATCCTGCTCGAGCGCTACGCGATCGCGGCAAAGCAAGCGGTGTTCATCGACGACAACGCGGCGAATGCCGCCGCGGCGGCCGCGCTCGGAATGCACGGCATCCACTTCCGCTCGCCGCGGCAATTGCGCGACGAGCTCGCCGCGCTCGCGCTGCTGTAAGCGGCCGCGCGCCGTGCGCGTCCCCCGGCGCGCAAGGCGACGGAGACCGCACACACGTTATAATTCGCCCCTGCGGAGAGATGGCAGAGTGGTCGAATGCGCCT
>DATEIQ010000135.1:0-15602 GCA_035278845.1 Casimicrobiaceae bacterium
GGTGCTGGGCGCCCTCATCCTGCTCCTCGTGCTCGCGTTCCCGAGCGGCATCGGCGGCGCGGTGGCGAGGCTCGCCAGGCGATGAGCGCCATCCTCGACGTCGCGCATCTGCGCAAGACGTTCGGCGGCGTGCGCGCGGTCGACGACGTGTCGTTCGCCGTCGACGCAGGCTCGCTCGTCGCGCTGATCGGACCCAACGGCGCCGGCAAGACGACGTGCTTCAACTGCATCAACGGGCAGCTCGCGCCCGACGACGGGACGGTCGCGCTCGGGAGCGCGCGCATCGACGGGCTCGCGCCTTTCGTCATTGCCCGCAAGGGGGTGGGTCGCACCTTCCAGGTCGCGGCGACGTTCGCGTCGATGACGGTGCGCGAAAGCCTGGCTCTCGCGCTCGCCGCACACGAGGGTCGCGACGCAGCGGTGCTGACCGGCATGCTGGACATCGCGTCGCCGCGCATCGACGCGCTGCTGGCGCGCGTAGGGATGGCCGACCTCGACGACGCGCACTGCGCGGCGCTCGCCTACGGCGATGCAAAGCGGCTGGAGCTCGCGCTGACGCTCGCAGGCGAGCCGCGGCTGTTGCTGATGGACGAGCCGACGGCGGGCATGTCGCCACGCTCGCGCCGCGACCTGATGACGCTCGCAACCGGCCTTGCAGAAAGCGCGAACGTCGCGGTGCTGTTCACCGAGCACGACATGGACATCGTGTTCGGCTTCGCCGATCGCGTGCTCGTCCTCGATCGCGGCGTGCTGATCGCAGCCGGTCCGCCTGCCGCCATCAAGGCCGACGCACGCGTGCAGGCGGTGTATCTCGGGGGCGGTTGAGCAGTCTCTGCACGATCCGCGGCGCGCAGCATCGCTTGCGGCCCGTAACAAACCGCACGCCCCCCCGGGTGGGTGATCGTCTGACATCCGTAGCGGAATTACAGCGCATCCGAGGAATCTCTGCCGATGGCTTGCCGGAACACGGAAATAGCCGATGTTTATTAGCGGCATCGAGGCGGCACGTACATTGCAAACAGATTCTTGAACGACTCATCGAGGACGAACGACGATGCATACATTCCTCTCGTGCGCCGCGGGCCTCGCACTCGCGACTCTCGCCGGACACGCCGCGGCAGATGCGCGAACCAATTACTACCAGCGGGCCAGCGAAAGCGACCAGCGCGCCTTCCAGACGCTCGATGTCAACCGCGACGGCCTTGTCGAGATCGACGAGGCGCTGGGCGACAACGACTTCGGCGCGCGGTTCGGCGACTTCGATCGCAACGGCGACGGTGTCGTCACCCAGCCGGAACTCGCGACCTACATTCGCGATCACTACGGTATCGCCTTGCCTGCCGCCGATCAGGCGTCGATGGTGACGCAGCACATCGAGAGCGCCTCGCCCGAAGCGCGAGGCTGATCGCCAGCGCACTTTCTGCGGAATCGCACGATCGAGAGGAGCCTTCCTGATGAAATCGCATCCCACCCCCGCCCACCCGGCACGCTTCGCCGCATGGGCATTCGTATCCGTTTGTGCGCTGCTCGCGGCGTGCACCACGACCGGCCCCGATGTTCGTGCCGATCCGGCCGCGGCTCGCGCCGAAATCAACGCGGAGGCCGATGCAACGCTGTCGCGGCTGTACCAGGCCGCTCCCGATGCGCGCAATCTCGTCGCGCGGGCCGACGGCGTGCTGATTTTCCCCGACGTCAACAAGGTCAGCTTCATCGTGGGCGGACAGCACGGCGATGGCGTGCTGCGCGTCGACGGCAAGCCGACCCGCTATTACACGATCAGCGGCGGCTCGATCGGGTATCAGGCCGGCGCGCAGTCCAAGGCTGTCGTGCTGCTGTTCCTCACGCCCGACGCGCTCGCGAACTTCCGCAACAGCAATGGATGGACCGCCGGCGTGAACGCCACCGTGGCGGTCGCGAAGATCGGCGCGAACGGCACCCTCGACACGACGACCGCGCGGCAGCCAGTCGTGCAGTTCGTGTTGAACAATGCAGGTCTGATGGCGGGCGTGTCCGTGCAGGGCACCAAGATCACGCCGATTCGCCTCGGCTGAAAAACGCAAAGGCGGGGCGGCCGAGGTCCGGCCGCCTTTGAATGCGGCGGCCGACTGCGTGTGTCGGCCGCCCTACTTTTGGCCGACCCGCACGAGGGCGCCGATGGCAATCGCATAACCCTGCACGCCGAACCCGACGACGATGCCCCGCGCGGCCGGCGAGATGTACGAGTGATGCCGGAACGCCTCGCGTGCGTGCACGTTGGTGATATGCAACTCCACCACCACCGCACCCGAGCCTTTGATCGCATCGTGCAGCGCGACTGACGTGTGCGTGTAGGCGCCAGCGTTCAGTACGACACCGACAGCGTCGCCCGCCGCCGTTGCATGGCCCGCTTCATGAATCCAGTCGACGAGGTCGCCCTCGTGGTTCGACTGTCGGCATTCGACGTCGACGCCGAGCGCAGCGCCTTCGTCACGGCACAGGCGTTCGACGTCGGCGAGCGTCTCCCGGCCGTAGACCGCCGGCTCGCGAGTGCCAAGCAGGTTGAGGTTCGGACCGTTCAGGACGAGAATTTTTTTCATGGTCAGCAGGCGGAACGAAGGTTAGTTGGTCGTCAATAGCGAATGCGCGAAACCGCGCGCAATGTTGCCGGCGTCGTGGTGGGAAAGCCGAAGAATTCGAGATAGGCCGGAATCATCTCGTAGAGCATGTCGGTGCCGACCTGCACCGGGCAATCGCGCGCCATCGCTGCGCGCAGCAGCGGCGTGTATTCTTCCTTCATCACCACCTCGCCGACCAGCGTACCGGGCGCCAGGCGCTCGACGTCGAACGGCAATGGATCGCCTTCCCGCATGCCGAGCGGCGTGGCGTTGACGACGACATCGTAGCCGGCCGGGTCGTTCGAGCCCGTGCGCACGTCGAGCTGCGGATAATGCGCGCGCAGCCGGCGCGCGAGGTCGTCGGCGGCGTCCGGGCGCGTATCGAACAGGCCGAGCGCAGCGACGCGCCACGCCGCAAGCGAGGCGGCGATGGCCGAGCCGACGCCGCCAGCGCCCACCACCAGCACCCGCGCACCGGCGAGCACCCGGCCTTTGCGCAGCACGCCGCGCACGAAACCTTCGCCGTCGAACATATCGCCGGCGAGCGATCCGTCCGGGCGCTTGACGATGGCGTTGCACGCGCCTGCCACCTTGACCGTCGGCGTGACGTCGTCGAGCAGCGCGGCCGTCGTCACCTTGTGCGGCATCGTCACCAGCGCGCCGCGGATGTTCTCGAGCCGAAAGAGCGGACGCAGGAACGCCGCGTAGTGCTCCGCGCGTACGCCCATCGGAACGACGACGGCGTCGACGCCCGCCTGCTCGAAGTACGGGTTGTAGATCATCGGCGCCTTGAACGCCTCGGTCGGATAGCCAAGGTGCGCGATCAACAGGGTCGTGCCGCGAATCATCCCGGAGCGCTTCGTCGCGTTGCGTGGGTGCCGATCCCGCATTGTGCCGCACCTGCCGGCGGCCAGTTCGCACCCGGCGCTTGGCGTCGCGGCCGATGATCTACCATTGACCGAATGCAGCCGGAATTCAGCTACGCGCCGCTCACGCCCGCGGCCTTCCTGCACCGAACAGCGCACGTATTCCCCGACCGCATCGGCGTCGTCGACGGCGATCTGCGCTTCACGTGCCGCGCGTTTCACGAGCGCTGCCTGCGCTTCGCAGGCGCCTTGCGATCGCTCGGCGTGAAACCGGGCGATCGCGTCGCCGTGCTGGCGGGCAACTCGCACGTGCTGCTCGCCGCGCACTACGCGGTCCCGTTTGCCGGCGCGGTGCTCGTAGCGCTGAACACGCGGATCACGGCCGCCGACGTCGCCTACATCCTCGTCCACGCCGGTGCGACCGTGCTCGTGCACGACGACGACCACGCGGAAACGGCAACGCAGGCCGCGGCCAAGGCTGCCAGCAAGGCGCGCCTCGTGCGCGCCGGCGGCGGCGACGACGCGCTCGAGGCGCTGATCCGGGGGAACGAGCCGCTACTTCATCCTGTCGACGACGAGCGCGCCCTCCTCGCGATCAACTACACGAGCGGTACCACCGCGCAGCCGAAAGGCGTGATGTATCACCACCGCGGTGCGTACCTGCAGGCGCTCGCGATGGCGCTGCACATGGGACTGACCGGCGACTCGATATACCTGTGGACGCTGCCGATGTTCCACTGCAACGGCTGGTGCTTTCCGTGGGCCGTCACGGCCGCGGCCGGCACGCACCTGTGCCTGCCGAAGCTCGACACGCGTTCGATCTGGCGGCATCTTCGCGAAAGCGGCGTCACGCATCTCTGCGCGGCGCCGACGGTCCTGACGATGACTGCGTGGGCGCCCGAAGCGAGTCCGCTCGACCGGCCGGTGCGCATCGCGACGGGCGGCGCGCCGCCGACGCCTTCGCTGCTCGAGCGTCTCGCCGGCCTCGGCATGGACGTCACCCATCTTTACGGACTCACCGAGACGTACGGTCCGTCGGTGATCTGCGACTGGCGCAGCGACTGGAATGCGCTGCCGATTGCCGAGCAGGCGCGGATCAAGGCGCGGCAGGGCGTCGCCAACGTCATCGGCGAGCGCATCCGCGTCGTCGACGACGACGGCGCCGACGTCGCTTCCGACGCGCAGACGATGGGCGAGATCACGATCCGCGGCAACAACGTCATGCTCGGCTACTATCGCGATGACGAAGCGACGCGAAAAAGCTGCCCCGACGGCTGGTTCCGCACCGGCGATCTCGGCGTCATGCATCCCGACGGTTATGTCGAGCTGCGCGATCGCGCCAAGGACATCATCATCTCCGGCGGCGAGAACATTTCGTCGGTGGAGGTCGAGCAGGCGCTGAACTCGCATGCCGCGGTGCTGGAGGCTGCCATCGTCGCCGGCAAGGACGAGAAATGGGGCGAGGTGCCGGTCGCGTTCGTGACGCTGAAGGAAGGCGCCGCCGCAACGGATGCCGAGCTGATCACGCACGTGCGCGAGCGGCTCGCGCGCTTCAAGGCGCCGAAGCGCGTGGTGTTCGGGCCGCTGCCGAAGACCTCGACGGGCAAGGTGCAGAAGAACGTGCTGCGCGAGCGGTTGCGCGACGCATGAACCAGGGCGCGACGACGGGAGATCCGCAATGACGAACGATTCACACGTATACGGCGAATACTGCCAGCGCGACCGGACGATTCATCCGCCATCGTTCGCGCCCGGCTACAAGACGAGCGTCCTGCGCTCGCCGCGCAATTCGCTCATCTCGCTGCAGAACTCGCTGTCCGAGATCACGGCGCCGGTGTTCTCGCGCGACGAATTCGGTCCGCTCGACAACGACCTGATCTTGAACTATGCGCACGGCGGCCTGCCGGTCGGCGAGCGCATCGTCGTCCACGGTTACGTGTGGGACGAGTTCCGCCGCCCGGTCAAGAACGCGCTGGTCGAGGTGTGGCAGGCGAACGCCGGCGGCCGCTACCGGCACCGCAACGACACGTACATCGCACCTGTCGATCCGAACTTCGGCGGCTGCGGCCGCGTGCTGACCGATAGCGACGGCCATTACGTGTACCGGACGATCAAGCCGGGCCCTTATCCGTGGCGCAACAGCGTCAACGACTGGCGCCCCGCGCACATCCATTATTCGATTTCGGGCAACGGTTGGGCACAGCGGCTCATCACGCAGATGTACTTCGAGGGCGATCCGCTGATTCCGCAGTGCCCGATCCTGCGCACGGTGCCGAGCGAGGCCGCGATCCGCCAGCTCATCGCCGCGCTCGACCGCAACAACGCCGTGCAGCTCGACAGCCTCGCCTATCGCTTCGACATCGTGCTGCGGGGCGCGCGCGCGACGTGGTTCGAAAGCCGCGTGCAGGGCGAGCCGTCGATGCAACGGGAGTGACGCCATGGTGAACGAGCTCGACTACCTGAAGGAATCGGCGTCGCAAACCGCCGGCCCGTACGTGCACATCGGCCTGGCGCCGAAGCAGGCAGGGTTCGACATCTTCGAGAAGAATTTCACCAACGTCGTCGCACCGCCGGGTGTCGCAGGCGAGCGCATCACGATCGAAGGCCGCGTCATCGACGGCTCGGGCACGCCGGTGCGCGACGTGCTGATCGAGCTTTGGCAGGCGAATGCCGCGGGACGCTACAACCACCCTGCGGACACGCAGGACAAGCCGCTCGACCCCGGCTTCCGCGGTTTCGGGCGCGCGTGCTCGGACTTCAAAACCGGCGTCTGGACGTTCGAGACGATCAAACCGGGATCCGTGGCCGGCCGCCTGGGAAAGCCGATGGCGCCGCACGTCAACCTGTGGATCGTCTCGCGCGGCATCAACATAGGGCTTTCCACGCGTATGTATTTCTCCGATGAAACGGAGGCCAACGCGGCCGATCCGGTACTGAGCCTCATCGAATGGGAAGTGCGGCGCAAGACGCTGATCGGCGAGCGCGAGACGCGCGGCAAAGCGGTCGTCTATCGCTTCGACGTTCATCTGCAAGGGCCGCAGGAAACCGTCTTCTTCGATATCTGACAGTAAGCCAGGGGGCCTCGACATGGCGATCGACTTCGAGCTTCCGGCCGACCTGCGCGACCTGCAGGCGCGCATCCGCGCATTCATCGCACACGAGATCATTCCGCTCGAGCACGACCCGCGCCGCACCCCGCACGGGCCCGCGGAAGAACTGAAGCGCGCGCTGAACGACAAGGCGCGCGCGGCGGGGCTCCTCTCGCCGCACGTCGCGCGCGAGTACGGTGGTCTCGCGCTGTCGCACGTCGGGCGCGCGGTGGCGTTCGAGGAAGCCGGGTACTCGCTGCTCGGTCCGGTCGCGCTGAACGTGGCGGCCCCCGACGAAGGGAACATGCATCTGCTGGAAGCCGTGGCGACGCCTGCGCAGAAGGAGCGGTGGCTGCGTCCGCTCGCGACGGCGACGATCCGCTCGTGCTTCTGCATGACCGAGCCCGCGCCGGGATCCGGGTCCGATCCGTCGATGCTCGCCACGACCGCGACGCGTGACGGCGATCATTTCTTGATCACCGGCGGCAAGTGGTTCATCACCGGCGCCGACGGGGCGGCATTCGCGATCATCATGGCGAACGCCCAGGATGCCGGCGCGACGATGTTCCTGTCCGACATGAATGCGCCCGGCATCGTCGTCGAGCGGTCGATGGGAAGCCTCGACACGTGCTTTCCAGGCGGCCATGGCGTCGTCCGGTTCGAGGACCTGCGCGTACCCGCGACCGACGTGCTGGGCGAGGTTGGCAAGGGCTTCAAATACGCACAGGTGCGGCTTTCGCCCGCACGCCTGACGCACTGCATGCGCTGGCTCGGCGCCGCGCGGCGCGCGCACGACGTGGCGGCCGAGTACGCGCGCAAGCGCACGGCGTTCGGCAAGCCGATCGGCGAGCACGAAGGCGTGGGGTTCATGCTCGCCGACAACGAGATGGACCTGCACGTGGCGCGACTCGCGATCCGGCATTGCGCGTGGGTGCTCGACCGCGGCGATCTCGCGCTGCACGAGTCGAGCCGCACGAAGGTGATCGTTTCGGAGGCGACGTGGCGCGTCGTCGACCGGTGCGTGCAGATCCTCGGCGGCCAGGGCGTCACCGACGAGACGGTCGTCGCGCGCATCTTCGCCGACCTGCGCTCGTTCCGCATCTACGACGGGCCCTCCGAGGTGCATCGTTACAGCATCGCGAGGCGCATTCTGCGCGGCAGCCGTAGCCACGAGCCCGACCAGCATTGAGCGGTTCGGATCTGCCTGCGCGCGAACGAGCCCGGCGATGCTGAACGAGGGTTCGCTGCGCGGCTATTTGCGCGATCGCCTGTCCGGCGCGGACGCGCCGCTGTCGATCGAGCCGCTGACCGGAGGGCAGTCGAATCCCACGTTCCGGCTGCGCTTCGGCGCGCGAAGCTACGTGCTGCGCAAGCGTCCCGAAGGCGTGTTGCTGCCCTCGGCGCATGCGGTCGATCGCGAATACCGGGTGATCAGCGCGCTCGCGAAAACCGACGTTCCCGTGCCGCGAACCCATTGCTATTGCGACGACTCCGGCGTGATCGGGACGCCGTTCTTCGTCATGGATTACGTCGAGGGCCGTGTGTTCCGCGATCCTGCGCTGCCCGAGCTCGACAAACCCGGGCGCGCAGCACTGTGGGACGACATCAATTCGGTGATCGCCCGGCTGCACGGCGTCGACTACGCCGCGGCGGGCCTTTCCGACTTCGGCAAGTCCGGCAACTATTTCGAGCGCCAGATCGGCCGCTGGACGAAACAGTATCGCGCCTCGGAAACCGAGCGCATCGAATCGATCGATCGGCTGATCGAATGGCTGCCGAAGAACGTTCCGCCCGGCGACGACACGTCGATCGTGCACGGCGATTTCCGGATCGACAACCTGATCGTGCATCCGGCGGAGCCGCGCGTGATCGCCGTGCTCGACTGGGAGCTGTCGACGCTCGGGTCCCCGCTCGCTGATTTTTCTTATCACATGATGGCGTGGCGGCTCACGCAGCAGCAATTCCGCGGCATGGCCCAATGCGATCTGGCCGCGCTCGGAATCCCGGGCGAGCGCGAGTACATGCGCACGTATTGCCGACGCGCGCGGCGCGAGGACATCGACCCACGCGACTGGGAGTTCTACATGGCGTTCAGTATGTTCCGCATGGCCGCGATCCTGCAGGGCATCGCCCGCCGCGCGATCGACGGCACGTCGGCCGATCCCGATGCACCCGAGGTGGGAAAACGTGCGCGCGCGGTGGCAGACGTCGCGTGGAATCACGTTCGGCGCATGATGGAAACTCGAGGCTGAGCGGCGATGCAATTCTCGCTCACCGGCCGCAACGCGCTCGTCACCGGTGCCAACGGCGGACTCGGCAGCCACTTCGCGCAAACGCTCGCGCGCGCCGGCGCGAGCGTCGCCATCTGCGCGCGACGGCCCGAGTCGCTGGATGAAGTGCGCGATGCGCTCCGCGCCGTCGGGGCGAGAGTCGAATGCATCTCGCTCGACGTCACCGATGCCGTAAGTGTCGCTGCGGCGTTCGATGCCGCAGCCGCGGCGCTCGGGCCGCTCACCGTCGTCGTCAACAATGCAGGCATCGCCGTGACCAAGCCGATTCTCGACCAGACCGAGGACGACTGGCGGGCGGTGATCGGCGTCAACCTCGACGGCGCGTGGCGCGTCGCGCAGGCCGCAGCGCGTCACATGGTGAAGCATGCGCAGGGCGGCAGCATCGTCAACGTCGCGTCGGTGCTCGGCTTGCGCGTGAGCTCGCAGGTCGCGGCGTATGCGGCGTCGAAGGCCGCGCTCGTGCAGTTGACGAAGGCGATGGCGCTCGAGCTCGCGCGATATCGCATTCGCGTCAACGCGCTCGCGCCCGGCTACGTCGAAACTTCGATCAACCGCGAGTTCTTCGCGAGCGAGGCCGGCCAGGCGATGATCAAGCGCATTCCGCAGCGACGCATCGGCACGCCGAAGGATCTCAACGGGCCGCTGCTATTGCTGGCATCGGATGCCGGCGCGTACATGACAGGCGCGATCGTCGTCGTCGACGGCGGCCACCTCGTGAGCTCGCTGTAGCGAGGCACATTGCCGATCCGCGCGAGACCGGATCGCCTGCACTCCGCGCTCGCCTCGTAGCGGACACGCGATGCAGCAACTTCTGTCTCCAATCCTTTGGCGCATCGCGGGCGCGCTATCGCTCGCATTGGGCGCGATCGGCATCGTCGTGCCCGTCCTGCCGACGACACCTTTTGTGCTCCTCGCGGCTTTCTGCTTCGCCCGGGGCTCGCCTGCAGTGCATCGCTGGCTGCTCGCCAATCGAATGTTCGGTCCCATGTTGCGCGACTGGGAAGCGCATCGCAGCATCGAGCGGCGAACGAAGATCTGGGCGATCGCGATGATGTCCATAAGCCTCGCGATTTCGATCGTGTTCGCCGTCGATGCGACCTGGCTCAAGGTTACGCTCGCACTGCTTGGACTCGGGCTCGCGATCCAGATCTATCGCATTCCTTCGCGCGACCGCCCGGCGCGGTCAGCAGGCGGCCGCTCGCGGTGACTTCAGGGGCCGGTCAAGCCCGCAGGATCCGCCTGCTCGCATCGGATGCGGGCGCGTACATGACCGGCGCGATTCCCGCCGTCGATGGCAGGCATCTGGTCAGTACACTATGACTGTTATTGCGTGCATCCGGGAGGTACCGGTCCGACCCTCTGCAAGACGATCTTCGTGGTTTTGGGCGCGTCGCTGAAACGGAAGTCCAATGTAGCGTTTCTGCAGCCTTGGAAAGTTAGCGTTGCTGCGCCAGCCGCAACTGTCGTAGGCGAAGGTGTGGGGGCGTTGAGCACGCCACCATACGTTTGGTACAACTGCATGGGAATCGATCGCGCACCCGGCGAGTAGGTTCCCTGGCCGGTATACCAGCGTTGCCCCTCTGCGCCGATCGGCGTGTTTTCGGGCTTATACGTGTACCAGGCAAAGAAGGCGGCACCCGAAATCGGGTTGATTTCTACTGTGATGCCCTGACCGGACGTTGCGGGGTCATACCAATTTCCTGATAGCGCGAAGTCTGCATTCGTTAGAAGAGTACCGGTCGGCGTGCAAGTGACGTTCTGCGTCAACCGCGTCAGTGGAATGCTCCCCGCCGCACCGGCGTTGCTAAATCTGTACGTCAGCAGCCCGCTCGTGCACGAGTCGAAACTGAGCAGAGCTTTTCCCACCGCGTGTGCGGTGGTGATCGGCGGCGCATTGAATTTGCCGATGCTGTTCTCATAGATTGTAAGCGATGCCGGCTGTCCGTTTGAAGCCGATCCGCTGAGCGTGTACCAACGATGCCCACGGTTTGCGTCCGTGTCGTATGTGAACCAACTCACCTGCATTGTGCCTACGCCAGGACCCGAAGTGTCCGGATACACTTCGACTTCGAATCCCTGTCCGGCGGTCGTCGGCTGGTACCAAGAACCCGTCAAACCATGCTGGTTGTTGTCCACGAGCGGAGTGTTCGGATCTCCCTGATAGCGCACCACGGCAATGCTCGAATTGCCGTTTGAGTCAGTCGCCAACCCGGCCACCAGTATCTTGCCGTCGCTCTGCAAGGCTATGGCACTCACTTGGTCACCATACTTGCTGCCCGCTATCAACGCAGGCATCAGCACTACCCCCGCTGTCCCGAACGTAGTATCGCTGCTTCCGTCGACGTTCAGGCGCGCCAACGCGAAGCGATTACCGCCTGGTCCCGATGCCGTGTTCGCCACGACGATTCGCCCGTTTGGCTGCAGCGCCATCGTGGCGAAACCAGCTGAGGCATCGGCACCATAGGAAATATCGGCTATCCCATACGCGGGGCCAGAACCAGGCACATATAGTTGGCCAAAATCAGGGTCAGGGACAATATCGGGGCGGAAACGCACTACACCAATTGAGCAGGCGATGACGATGTTGCCATCCTTCTGCATCGACGCATGGCCAATACCAGGACACATCATCAAGCCGCCAAACATGGCGAAGGGGTCGAATATCGCATCAACTGATCCGTCGACACGATAGCGAACGACTGCAGTGTCCAACTGGTCGCCGCCGAAGGGTCGGGCCACAAGGTCGGTTGCTCCGACCGCAACAATGTGTCCGTCGGCTTGAATGAGGAGACTGCCCGCAAGTGCAGGCAACCCGAACGGAGTAACGGCAATCCCTCCGCTCCCAAAAGAGGCATCCAATAAACCGTTCGACATATAGCGGGCGACGATAAGATGACTGATATCAACCGCATTTGAGTCTTTTGGGTCGGCTGGTATCGAGCCAGTACCGGCCACGACGATTTTGCCATCCGCTTGCAACGCGATCGCGTCGATTTTCGATAAAACATCTACTGTCGTTGTAACCTTCCCGGCGACTCCGAAGCTCGCATCCAGCGACCCATTTGAATTGAAACGGACCAATGCGAACTGCGACTTGTCCGGTGCATTCAAGGCTTGTTCCGACGCGCCACCGACAATTATTTTTCCGTCCGGTTGCAAGACCATCGCACGGGGGCTGCCACCACCCGCGGTGGAAAAGTCCACACTCCTAACGCCGCGCGTGCCGAACGTCTCGTCGAGCGAGCCATTTGCATTCAGGCGAACGACCGTGAACCCCTTCGCGGCAGATGAAGTGCCGGCGACGAGGATCCTCCCGTCACCCTGCGCGACTATGGCGTCCGCACCAGCGCTTGCTCCAAGCTGGAGGATGACCTCGCCGTTGTCACCGAAAGTTGCGTCACGATCTCCCGGAGCAGCGACGGCATGTAGGGAAAGTGCGTACATGAATCCGCAGACAACGCCGCGCAGCAATGAACCAATCGCCGGTCGAGTGAAGCGCTCGCGCAAAAAATGGTGAGCGCCGCAGCTACTTGCCATGCGAAGCTTGAACCGGAAAGCATCTTGGTCGTTGCCAAGCGAGTCTTCAGAGGTAGGCATCGCCGTCCTCGTGTTACCGGCTTCGGGGTAGGAAAGCTGCCTGCAGGCAGGCTTACCAGTTGAGACGCTCAGGTGGCTTGCGTTCGAGGTTGGCACCGCCCCACGCATTCGTTCCGCCTCGGTACCACAACACATCGGTGTAACCTGCCTCGACGGCGTGAAGACACGCGTTGTACGACTCCCAGCACTCGGAACTCAGGCATATGAAGACGACAGGCCGTGTCTTGTCACCGCCCGTTAGCTTGTCGAGTGCGGCGGCAAAGCGGCCTTTCTCTGCGGCGAAAAAGCGGCTGTCTCCGGCACCGGGCATCCAATACGCTCCCGGCACGGTCGTTCGCGTCTTGCTGTCGAGAACGTCGATGACGACCGGTCGCTGTTCGGAATCAAGCAAGGCTTTGAGCTGCAACGTCTTGATGACTCGTGCGCCCGGGATGGTGATCGGTGTAGGTTTGCCAAACGGCGGACCTTGTGGCGTCGATGTCGACGACACACCGAAATCCTTGTCTTCGTACGAGAACGTCTGATCTTGAGCGGGAGTGGGAATCGGTACCGCGGCGGACGCAGCGAGCGCGAACAAGCCCCAGAGGAGCGCGAACAACGATCGGTTGAGCGAGACTATTGAGATTGAGAGCGGGCGGACGGACGTCTGCTCTCGCTGACGGAGTGCAAACGCGAGTTTGCTCGTCAATCGGACGCACAGATGCGCGATTCGACCTGCCATGGGGCCCTCCCTGGAGGCTGACCATGCGTCGGCGGAAACAATGTACACCCGGAGCAACGCCGGGTTCAATTGCCGTATATCGACGTAACCCCAAGCTGATTCGCGATAACAAGACCGTTCACTTGTGCAGACGTGCGAGCCCTTCCGCCAGATCGGCGATCAGGTCCTGCGGATCCTCGAGGCCGATGTGCAGCCGCAGCGACGGCCCGCCCGGATTCAATGTCGTCACCGTACGCGCGCGCTCGGGCCACGTCGGCACGATCAGGCTCTCGAAGCCGCCCCAGCTCCAGCCCATGCCGAAGAGCCGCAGGCCGTCAAGCATGCGCGCGATCGCATCGTGATCGACCGGCTGCAACACAACGCCGAACAGGCCGGATGCGCAATGGAAATCGCGCTGCCACAGCGCGTGTCCGGGATCGCTCGGCAGCGCCGGGTACAGCACCTGCCGCACTTCCGGCCGTGTCGCCAGCCAGCCGGCGATCGCGCGCGCGCTCGCTTCGTGTCGCGCCATCCGTACGCCGAGCGTGCGCAGCCCGCGCAGGCCAAGGAAGCAATCGTCCGGTGACGGCGTGACGCCCATGTCGGTCCACATCCGGTGCAGCGCGGGATACGTCGCCGCATTCGCGACGATCGCACCGAGCAGCAGGTCCGAGTGGCCGCCGATGTATTTGGTGACTGCGTGCACCGACACGTCGACGCCGTGGTCGAACGCGCGAAAGCCAAGCGGCGTCGCCCACGTGTTGTCGAGCACGAGCTTCGCACCGCGCGCGTGCGCGACGGTGGCGATCGCCGGGATGTCCTGCACCTCGAACGTCAGCGAGCCCGGCGACTCGGCGAAGACCACCTTCGTGCTCGTCTTGAAGCGGTCGGCGATCGCGGCGCCGGCGAGCGGGTCGTAATACTCGATATCGATGCCGAGGCGACGCAAATGGTTGTCGCAGAAGCGGCGCGTCGGACCGTACACGGCATCCGTGACGAGCAAGTGGTCGCCGGGGGCGAGCAGCGCGAGCAGCGGCAGCGTCGTCGCCGTGAGCCCTGACGGCACCACCAGCGATGCGTGTCCCCCTTCGAGCTCTGCGAGCGCACGCTGCAAATCGGTGACCGTCGGCAAGCCGTGCAACCCGTACGACAGGCCGGCGTATTCGCCGCGCGACGCGCGCTCGAGATCCGCCACCGTCGGCAGCAGGATCGTCGATGCACGAAAGACCGGCGTGCTGACGGCACCGAGATAGCGGCGCGGGTCGCGGCCGAGATGCGAGAGCTCGGTCGCGATCCGGTAGCGTCGCCGATCAGTCATGGCAGCTTTAACGCAGCGATGATTTTCCGAACCTGCGTTTCGACGTCGTCGCGGATGTCGACGATGATCGCGTCGGCCGGAAACTCGAGCGTCGCGAACTGGCTGTCGAGCAGCGTCGCCGGCATGTAGCGGTGCTGCCGCATCGCGAGCCGCGCGGCGATCGTCTCGCGGTCGCCGTGCAGATGCACGAAGCGAACGTCGCCCGCCGGTGCGAGGCGATCGCGATAGGTTTGCTTCAGCGCCGAGCAGGCGACGACGATGTCGGGCGTGGCCTGCGCACACGAACGCAACTCGGCGACGATCCGGTCGAGCCATGGCCAGCGGTCGTCGTCGGTGAGCGGGATGCCGGCCGCCATCTTCGCCACGTTCTCGGGCGGGTGCAGGTCGTCACCTTCGACGAACGGCCAGCCGAGCGTACGCGCGAGCGCCTCGCCGGTCGTCGACTTGCCGCTGCCCGACACCCCCATCACGACGACGATCATCGGCCCGTCGATCGGTTATTTTTTTCCGGCCGAGACGACCGCATGACCGCCGAAGCCCTTGCGCATCATCGCGAGCAGCCGCGCCGCGTAATCGTCGCGCCCCTGGCTCGCGAAGCGCGCCATCAGCGCAAGCGACAGCACCGGCGCGGGTACCCCCTGCTCTACCGCCTCCTGCACCGTCCAGCGGCCCTCGCCGGAGTCGGCGACGAACGGCGCGATGCCGGCGAGATCGCGGTCGTCATTGAGAAAGCGCGCGGTGAGGTCGAGGAGCCACGAGCGGACGACACTCCCGTGGCGCCACGTTTCGGCGATTGCCGCGACGTCGAGCTCGAGATCGGCACGGTTGTGCATCAGCGCGAAGCCTTCGGCGAGCGCCTGCATCATCCCGTATTCGATGCCGTTGTGAATCATCTTGACGAAGTGGCCCGCTCCCGCGGGTCCGCAGTGCAGCCACCCCGCGTCGGGTGCGGGCGCGAGAACCCGCGCGTAAGGGGCGAGCATCGCGGCCGCGTCCGCGGTCGCGCCGAACATCAGCGCATAGCCCTGGTCGAGTCCGTGCACGCCGCCCGACACGCCGCAATCGACGTAGTAAATCGACCGCGCAGCCATCGTCCCCGCACGGCGCTGCGAGTCCTTGTAGTTGGCGTTGCCGCCGTCGACGATCA
>DATEIQ010000136.1:0-10870 GCA_035278845.1 Casimicrobiaceae bacterium
TGGTCGCGATTTCGGCGGGCGCCGTGTTCATGGGCGCCAATACCTACATCGGCAACGCGCCCAATTTCATGGTCAAGTCGATCGCCGAGTCGCGCGGCGTGCGGATGCCGAACTTCTTTGCCTATCTCGGCTGGTCGCTGCTGATCCTCGGCCCCGTCTACGGCCTGCTGACGCTCCTCTTTTTCGTCTGACCGGGCCCTCGGCCGCGCGGGAACGCGCGGCTTCGCGGCGGCATCCAATGGGCAACTCGTGGAGAATGGAGCCGCCGTGGAAGCTCGCAGGATTTCGCTCGACACGCTCGACGATGCCGGGCTCGTGCAACAGGTGCAGCGGGGGCAGCAGGCGGCTTTCGGCGCGCTGATGCGCCGCTACAACCGGCGGCTTTACCGCACCGCGCGCGCCATCCTGAAGGACGACGGCGGCGCCGAGGACGCACTGCAGGAAGCCTACGTATCCGCGTATCGCCACATCGGCGATTTCCGCGGCGACGCCGCAGTCGGCACGTGGTTGACCCGCATCGTCGTCAACCAGTCGCTCCAGGCGCTGCGCAAGTCGCGCCGCGAGCGCGTGGTCGTGCCGTTCGGCGACTCCGACGCCGACGACCTGCCGGAAGTCGCCGACGATCCCCAGTACACGCCGGAGAGCCTCATGCTGCGCACCGAAATGCGGCGCCTGGTCGAGCGCAAGATCGACGAGCTGCCGGAGGCCTATCGCACGGTGTTCATGCTGCGCGAAGTCGAGGACCTTACCGTCGACGAGACGGCAGCGGCACTGGACATTCCAGCCGCAACGGTCCGCAGTCGGCTCTTTCGCGCGAAGGCGCGCATGCGCGAGGCGCTTGCGCAGGAAATGGACGTCGCCACGCAGGACGTGTTCGGCTTCGACGGCGAACGCTGCGACCGCATCGTCCGCACGGTGCTCGGGCGCATCGCCGCGGCACCGCATCCGACGGGCTGAATTCCGCGTACATAAGCCCGCAGTTCCCACTTTTTCGGAAGGAGCAGGTCATGAAACGTATTCTTACGGTGGTGGCGGTCGCCCTTTGCTCGACCGCGTTCGTGGCAACCGCGCAGACGGGCGCGCCGAACGACGCCCAGATCGCGGCGATCGTCGTGACGGCGAACCAGGTCGACATCGACGCCGGCAAGCTGGCCGAAGCGAAGGGCGCGAGCAAGGAGGTGAAGGCGTTCGGCAAGCAGATGGTCACGGACCACACCGGCGTCAACAAGGCGGCGACCGATCTCGCAACCAAGCTGAAGCTGAAACCCGAGGACAACCCGACGGCACAGAGTCTCAAGAAGGGTGGCGCCGACAACGTCGCGCACCTGAAAACGCTGAAGGGTGCAGCGTTCGACAAGGCTTACGTCGACCACGAAGTCGACTATCACCAGGCGGTCATCGACGCGATGGACAAGACGCTGATCCCGAACGCGCAGAACGCCGAGCTGAAGGCGCTGCTCGTCAAGGTGCGGCCCGCGTTCGTCGCGCACCTCGACCATGCGAAGAAGCTGCAGTCGTCGCTGGGGAAGAAGGCGGCGTCGGCTTCTCACTCGCATACGGCAAGCTGATCCCGCGTCGTTCCCTCACGGCGACGAGCTTCGCAAATGAACAGACTGCGGCGGCGGATGTTGCTGGCGACAGGCGCCGCCGCATTACTCGGCACACATGCGTTGCGCACGCAGGCTGCGGCGACGCACACGGTGACGATCGACGCGTTCGAGTTCAAGCCGGCAATGCTTACGGTCAAGCAGGGGGATATCGTCGTGTGGAGCAACGCCGATCCAGTGCCGCACTCCGCCACCGCGCAGGGAACGTTCGATTCCGGCCCGCTCGCGGCGGGGGCGTCATGGCGCTACACGGCTGTGAAGAAGGGCCGCTTCGACTACATCTGCACGCTGCACCCGACGATGAAGGGCGTGCTCGTCGTCGAGTGAGAAGTCAAACCTTCGTGTCGCGTCCTTCCCAGAACGGCGCCCGCATCTCGCGCTTCAGTGTCTTGCCCGCGGCGTTACGCGGGAAATCCGCGTAGATCAGCACACGTGCGACACGCTGGTATTGTGCCGCGACGTTCGCATTGAGCCACGCGCGAAGCTCGTCGGCAGTCGCCGACGCGCCGGCGCGCAACACCACTGCAGCCACCGGGGTCTCGCCCCACTTCGGATCGGGGATGCCGAACACGGCCACCTCGCGCACCGCCGGATGCCGCGCGGCCACTTCCTCGATGTCGCGCGGATACACCTTGACGCCGCCGGAATCGATCATGTCCTTCTTGCGATCGACGAGGAAGAGGAAGCCGTCGTCATCGACGTAGCCCAGGTCACCGCTGTGCAGCCACCCGTCGCGCAGCGCGCTTTGCGTCTCCGCGTCGCGACCGAGGTAACCCGGCATCGTGATCGGGCCGCGACCGATGATCTCGCCCACGGTGCCGGTCGGAACGTCGCGTCCGTCTCCGTCGACGATGCGCATGTCGTAAAACGGCGGCGGCACGCCGACGCTGCCGCGCTTCCGCACGGCGTCGTCGCGGTCGAGGATCGTCACGAAGCCCTCGGTGAGGCCGTACAGCTCGTAGAAGCGTCCCGGCAGCAGACGCTCGACACGATCCTTCTGCTCGCGATGCAGCGGCGCACCGAGCGACACCAGCATCTCGAGCGACGAAAGCCGCGCGGCGTCGAACTGCGGCGAATCGAGTATCGCGACGATCTGCGACGGCACCAGCATCGTGTGGGTCACGCGCTCGCGCTCGACGGTCGCGATGAATGCCGCCGCGTCGAACGCGCGGTGCAGCACGTACGTCGCGCCGAGCATGAACGCGGGCAGCATCGTCACCATCGCGCCGTTGAACACCAGCGCGCCCGAGTGCAGCACGACGGATTCCGGCTTCATCCGCCACGCGTTTGCCATCGTCGTCGCGTACATCGCGCGGATGAAGTGCGTGTGCTGGATTCCTTTCGGCAATCCGGTCGTTCCGCTCGTGTACATGATCGTCAGCAGGTCGTCTCCGCCAACCGCCGAATCCGGCGGCGACTCGGGCGCGCTCGCCACCTGCTCTTCGAAGCTCCGATCGCCGCCGGGCCGGTCGGCACCCGAACCGTCCGCGAGCAGCAGCGCCGGCGTCGCATCACCTGGATCTCCGATGACCGCGTCGAGCATCGGCCCGCGGTCGGCGCTCGCGACCAGCACCCGTGCTTTTGCATCCGACAACAACGATGCAATTCCCGGCCCGTTCAACAACGTGGATAGCGGCACGATGGCCGCGCCGAGCTTCGCGCACGCCCAGAACAGCGAGAGCAGCTCGACGCCGTTCGGAAGCAGCGTCGCGACGCGGTCGCCGCGGCCGACGCCGTGTGCCGCGAGCGCATGCGCCGTGCGGTTGACGAGGACGTCGAACTCGCGCCACGGCAGCCGCACGTCGCCCGTGCCCGACGAAGAGACGACCGCGACGCGGTCAGGCCGATACCGCGCGTGTCGCGCGACGAGCCGCCCGAGCGCAAGGCTGTCGTAGGCGATTCGGGGCGCTGCCGGAACGTTCATGATCCCCAGAATGTCAACGGAACATGCATCGCCATCGTGATTCGCGGCGTCATTCGGCTCCGCGCCGGCGGGCGTTGCGCGCCCTTTGTGGCGCCGCGCTGGCCAGCACTCCGGTGTCGCGCGCGTTCGCAGCCGACAGTGTCACGCTGCCCTTCGCCAACGGCGAACGCCCGCTCGCGCGCTACCCGCAAAAGCGGCCGCTGATCGTCGTCACGCAACGGCCGCCCCAGCTCGAAACGCCGTTCGAAGTCTACAACGATGGGATCGTCACACCGAACGATGCGTTCTTCGTGCGCTATCACCTTGCAGGGATCCCCAGCGACATCGACCCCGCGACGTGGCGGTTGTCGGTCAAAGGGCGCGTACAGGCGCCGTTGTCGCTTTCGCTGGCGGACCTGAAGCAGATGGACGCCGTCGAGTATTACGCGGTCAACCAGTGCTCGGGCAACAGCCGCGGGTTCTTCGAGCCGCGCGTCGCGGGCGGCCAGCTCGGTAACGGCGCGATGGGCAATGCCAAGTGGCGCGGCGTGCCGCTGCGCACGGTGCTTCGCAAGGCCGGCGTGCTGGACGACGCGCGCCAGGTCAAGTTCGACGGGCTCGACGTACCGGCCGCGCGCGGCACGCCAGACTTCGTCAAGGCGCTCGACGTCGACCATGCGACGGATGGCGAGGTCCTGCTCGCGTACGCGATGAACGGCGAAGACCTGCCGTTCCTGAACGGTTATCCGGTGCGCCTCGTCGTGCCGGGCTGGTACGGCACCTACTGGGTCAAGCACCTCTCCGAAATCACGGTGCTCGAAGGCGTGCTGAACGATTTCTGGATGTCCACCGCGTATCGGATCCCCGACAATGCGTGCGCTTGCGTGCCGCCCGGAAGCACGCCCGCACGTACCGTTCCGATCGGCCGCTTCGACGTCCGCTCGTTCGTCACCAGCGTGCGCGATGGCGCGCGCGTGCCGGCAGGAGCGCCGCTCGCGCTGCGCGGCATTGCGTTCGACGGCGGCTACGGCATCCGCGAGGTCGCGGTTTCCGTCGATGGCGGAAAGACGTGGATGTCGGCTGCACTCTCGCGCGACTATGGCAAGTACTCGTTCCGGGAATGGCAGACGAGCGCGACGTTTTCGCCGGGCGAGCATCGGATCATGGTGCGCGCCGTCAATTCGATCGGCCAGTCGCAGCCGCCCGAACCGCTGTGGAATCCCGCCGGCTACATGCGCAACGTCGTCGAGACGGTGCGCGTGCGCGCGGCATAGGCGTACCGATGTCGTTCGTGCGAATCGATTGCATGCGGGCGACGGTGGTCGCGATCGGCATCGCGGTTACGACGTCGGCACTCGCGCTTAAGATCGAGTTGCCGGCGGAGACCGGATCGTTCAAGCCGGGTGCCGGCTCCGAGCTCGCGCAGCAGCAATGCGTCGCCTGCCATTCGGCCGACTACGTGAGCATTCAGCCGCCCGGCAAGCCGCTCGCGTTCTGGAAAGCCGAAGTCGAGAAGATGAAAAAGGTGTACGGCGCCCAGATTCCCGACGACCAGATCGAGCCGATCGCGCGATATCTGGCGCGAGCGTACGGCGACGGCGGTTAGCGTCCTCCGCCGCAGAGACTGGCCAATCCGTTCGCAAGGTAATTTGCACGGTTACAGCCGATGCGTCATGTCGGTCGCAGCGAGGCTTTCGCAGCGAGTGCCCTTCGACAGCAGCATCACTTTGAAGAGCTCGCCCATCTCCGCCGGCGATACGAGCTTCTGCACGGCCGCCGCGGCACGCAAATAATCAGCCG
The DNA here is from genome assembly GCA_035278845.1 of Casimicrobiaceae bacterium. GTDB lineage: Bacteria > Pseudomonadota > Gammaproteobacteria > Burkholderiales > Casimicrobiaceae > VBCG01. The sequence goes on from DATEIQ010000136.1 coordinate 5,311, forward strand.
AATCGGGCGTTCCAACCGCGGCGAGCAGTTCGAGGATGCCGCACCCGACGAGAGACGACGCCTGTGTCGCGAAGCCTGCGACTTCCGCGCCACCCCGTTCCCCCGCTTCGGCGATTGCCGTGAAATCGACATGTGCGGTCAGATCGGACAGTCCGGGCCACAGGAATGGATCGTGATGCACGCGATGCCGGTAATGGCCGACAAGCGTGCCCTCGCGCCGTTGCGGATGGTAGTACTCGTGGCGCGGAAAGCCGTAATCGACGACGACGAGCGCGCCCGACGCAATGCGGCGTGCAATCGTCGTGACCAGCGCCTCGGCCGCGGGATTCACTTCGCTCGCGTAGTCGCCATCCGGCGGAAAGCGCGCGGCCGCTAGCGTCGCGAGTCGTGCATCGTCGAGTGGACGCTCGGCGAAGCGCAAAGCACCGTCCCATGTCACGCCGCGCTCCAGCCACCGCCCTCCCTGGCGCACGATGAATTGCGGCGGGATGGCGTCGAGCACTTCGTTCATCACGACCGCACCGTCGACGGCGTCGGGAAGCCGGTCGAGCCATTCGACGCGTGTCGCATGCATCGGCGCGCGCGTGGCGATCGTCGCCTGCTGGCGCGCGCGCAGGTCGGGACTGACCTCGAGTACGCAGTAGCGCTCGGGCATTGCGTCGCGCGCCGCCAGCGCATCGAGCAGCGAGGCCGCCAGCGCACCGCTGCCCGCGCCGAGCTCGATGATCGTGCGTCCGTTAGCGACGGCGAATATCGCCTCGACCTGCCGCGCGAGTGCGGCGCCATAGAGCGGCGTCAGCTCCGGTCCGGTGACGAAATCGCCGTCCGCGCCGAACTTGCGCGTGCCGGACGCGTAATAGCCGAGCCCCGGCGCGTACAGCACGAGCTCCATGTAACGGCTGAACGGGATGAAACCGCCGTGCTGCGCGATCGCCTCGCGCAAATGTGCGACCACGCACGCGCTGTGTGCCTGCGCGTCCTCTTCGGGGAGTGGCAGCGATGAATCGATTTTCATTGCCGGATGCGGGCTGCCGCGTTCGCCAAGCGTGCAGGGACTGTGCTAGATTGGCCCCAGTCTAATCGACGGCAGGTACCAGGGCGCGGCTTGGAAGGCAAGGTCGTCTTGATCACCGGAGGCGCCAAACGCGTGGGCGCCGCGATCTGCCGGCGCCTGCACAAGGCGGGCGCGTCGATCATGCTTCACTTCCGATCGTCCGCGGGCGAAGCGCGGCTTCTGCAAGCCGAGCTCAATCATCTGCGCGCGAATTCGGTCGCGCTGATCCAGGCCGACCTGCTCGACGTCGCCAAGCTGCCCTCGCTCGCCGAGCAGACCGTGCAGACGTTCGGCCGGCTCGATGCCCTCGTCAACAACGCGTCGACGTTTTATGCGACGACGATCGGCGAGATCGAAGTCGAGCAATGGAACGATTTGATCGGCACGAACCTGCAGGCGCCGCTGTTCCTTTCGCAGGCGGCCGCGCCGGCGCTGCGCAAAACGCAGGGCGCTATCGTCAACATCACCGACATCCACGCTGACCGCCCGCTCAAGAGCTACGTCGTCTATTCGGTGGCCAAGGCCGGGCTCGTCGGCCTCACGCGATCGCTCGCCCGCGAGCTTGCGCCGGAAGTGCGCGTCAATGCGATTGCGCCGGGACCGATCCTGTGGCCCGACGAGGAGGTGTTCGACGAGCTCGCGCGGCAGCGGATCATCTCGCACACGCCGCTCAAGCGCGAAGGCACGCCTGACGACATTGCCAAGGCCGTGCACTACCTGCTCGCCGAAGCGCCCTACGTCACCGGCGAGACGATCAACGTCGACGGCGGACGCCACGTCGCGCTGTAAGTTCGACCTGCGCGAGCGGGATTCCGGGGTTCCCTAAACCGGCTGCTCGCCGGTCGATGCCGCTGCGTGCGGTTCCTGGATCGCCATCGGTGCGGCGCATCCGCGCGCCGCCACGCGCGCCGCCAGGCGCTCGAGATACGGATCGACGATGCCGTGCGTCGCGAGCGACACGCGCGTGCGCTCGAGATAATCGGCCGACGAGCCGAACGCGCCGCACGCGTGCGCGATGACCTGCGCCTGCTCGTCGATCGTCAGCTTGCGCGTGTACTGCGCGTGGTCGCGCTTGACGACGAAGCCGAGCGCGACCTGCCGGCGCCCGTCGCAATCGACATGCAGCCACCGCGGCGCGTACGCGCCGGTCACCATTTCGCGCCGCCACAGCAGATGCAATTCGTCGATCGCGCAGGGTGCGGGCAGGCGATAGGCAACACCGCGGCACGATCCGCCACGATCGAGCGCGAGCACGAGTCCCGGCGCGGTCGGCCGGCCCCGCGAAGCGAGCGACCACAGGCAGAATCGACGATGCAGTCCGTGCACGGATGCGCGACGCGACTCCGCGAAGGGGAACAGCGGATTCCACAGCAGCGATCCGTATGCGAACACCCACCAGCCGGCACCCTTGGGCTTGGCCGAAAGCGTCTCCGTCAGCGATGCGGACAATTGCTCGTCGGTGAGCGCATGACCGTCCGCCAACGCTTGCACGTAGACCTCGCGCATGCGCCCCTGCTCGAGATCGCGTCGTGACAGCGTCATGGCGAATGCGAGTTGTCGACCCGGAGACCGCGCATCATTCGTCGGCCGCATCCGGATCGCGCCGCAGTTTCTGCAATTCTACGTTTGCCTTTCGCCGCAGCGCACCGCCCGACTTGCCGTGCGCGCCCCCCTTGCGCAACAGCGGCGAGCGCGCGACCGGATTGCGCGGCTTGGGCACGGGGTGCTGCTTCGCGCGCTTCATCGCGGCGATTCCAGAAACAGCGCCTGCAGGTCGTTCAGGAATCGTCGTCCGAGCGGCGTGGGACGCAGGACGGTCGGATCCGGGTCCAGCAGTCCTTTGCGTGTTGCCTCTGCGATCGGTCGCGCCGCGATGGACAACGGCATCCCGGTGCGCTCGGCAAAGAGCGCGGCCGGAACACCCTCGGTCAGCCGCAGCGCGTTCAGCATGAACTCGAACGGCAAGTCGCGTCGCGTGATGTCGACGGTCTCCTGCAGCGCATCACCACGCGCGACCTGCTCGAGATACTGTTTCGGCTGTTTGAAGCGCAGCTGCCGCACGATTCGATCGGCAGACGAAAGCTTGGAGTGCGCCCCCGCACCGATGCCGAGATAGTCGCCGAAGCGCCAGTAGTTGACGTTGTGCCGGCACTCGTACCCGCGCTTCGCGTGCGCCGATGTTTCGTAGTGCACGTACGCTGCACGGTCCAGCGCCGCGCAGATCGCGTCCTCCATGTCGGCAGCCGTCTCATCGTCCGGCAGCGCCGGCGGGTGGCGGTGAAACAGCGTGTTCGGCTCGAGCGTCAGGTGGTAGAACGACAGATGCGGAGGCGCGAACGCGAGCGCCGCTGCGACATCGCTTGCGGCATCGGCGGGCGTCTGCTCCGGCAACGCGAACATCAGGTCGAAGTTGACGTTTCCGAAGATCATCAGCGCTGCTTCCGCCGCACGCCTCGCTTCGTCCGCGCCGTGGATGCGTCCGAGCGCGCGCAGACGCCGGTCGTCGAAGCTCTGGATGCCGAGCGACAATCGATTGACGCCGGCGGCGTAGAAACCGGCGAACTTCTCCCGCTCGAACGTCCCCGGATTCGCCTCGAGCGTGATCTCCGCATCCGGCGAAACCTGCACGCGCGCGCGAACGGCCGCCAGCAGCCGATCGATCGCAGCGGCCGAGAACAGGCTCGGCGTCCCGCCGCCGAGGAACACGGTCGAAACCTTGCGGCCCCAGATCGACGGCAGCGCGCTTTCGAGATCGGCAACCAGCGCGTCGACATACGCGTCTTCGGGCAGCGCGTCGGGCGCGGTATGCGAATTGAAATCGCAGTACGGGCACTTGCGGATGCACCACGGAATGTGGACGTACAGCGACAGCGGCGGGAGTGCGCTGAAATGCGGCCGCGTCAGCGCGTCGACCGGGAGCATTCGCGACGCGAGTTCCACGCTCACGGCCAACGCTCCCGAGCGCGCTCCGCGCTCACCACCGGCGCTCCTCCGCAAGCCGGGCAATGAGGCTCCGCATCGCCTGTCCGCGATGCGACACCTCGTTCTTGCGCGCGAGCGGCAACTCGGCGCCCGTCATTCCGCTCGCGGCATCCTCGAAATGCGGGTCGTAGCCGAATCCGCCGCTGCCGCGCGGCGCGTCGATCACGCTGCCGTGCCAGACGCCTTCCGCGACGATCGGCTGCGGATCGTCGGCCCGCCGCACCAGCACCAGCACGCAGTAGTAATGCGCGCGTCGGTCGGCGATGCCGGCGAGCGCCGCGACGAGGGCTGCGTTGTTGCGCGCGTCCGAGCACGGCTCGCCGGCATAGCGCGCGGAAAGAACGCCGGGCGCACCGCCGAGCGCATCGATGCAAATGCCGGAGTCGTCGGCGAGCGCCGGCAGACCGGTGCGCGCGCTCGCGTGGCGCGCCTTGGCGAGAGCATTCTCGATGAACGTCACATGAGGTTCGGCGGCCGCTGCGACGCCGAGTTCCGCCTGGGGCACCACCTCGTAACCCAGAGGCTCGAGCAGCCGGCGAAACTCGCGCAGCTTGCCGGCGTTGTTCGACGCGAGCACGAGCCGCGTGATATCCGTCATCGGACGCTCCGCCCTGCCGCTTGTCCGCGCTCCAGGCGGTCCTTCGGGCTCACGTCTCCAATGCGGCGCGTTGAGCGGCGTGCAGCCGCGTGATGCCCTTCTGTGCGAGCGTCAGCAGCGCGTCGAACTCGGCGCGGCTGAAGGCTGCGCGCTCGGCCGTACCCTGCACTTCGACGAATCCGCCCGCGCCCGTCATCACGACGTTCATGTCGGTGTCGCACGCCGAGTCTTCCGCGTAGTCGAGGTCGAGCAGCGGCACGCCGCCGACCACGCCGACCGATACCGCGGCGACGCGATCGCGCAGTGGCTCGCCCGCGAACTCACGTCGAGCGCGACACCAGGCAATCGCATCGGCGAGCGCCACGTAGCCGCCGGTGATCGACGCGCAGCGCGTGCCGCCGTCCGCCTGCAGCACGTCGCAGTCGACGCGGATCGTGCGCTCGCCAAGCGCGGGGAGATCGACGACCGCACGCAGCGATCGCCCGATCAGCCGTTGAATTTCCTGCGTGCGTCCGGATTGCCTGCCTTCGGCCGCTTCACGGCGCGTGCGCGTGTTGGTCGCGCGCGGCAGCATGCCGTACTCGGCCGTCACCCAGCCTTGCCCGCGGCCCTTGAGGAATGGCGGAACGCCTTCCTCCACGCTTGCCGTGCAGAGCACGCGCGTTTCGCCCGCCTCGACCAGCACCGATCCTTCGGCATGCTTCGTGTAGCCGCGCGTGATTGCGAGCGTGCGCAACTCGCCGGCCGCGCGTCCGTTTGCACGAGTCGTGGCCGACATCCGCTCGCTGGACGAGGTTTCGTTCATGTGAACGTCGATTATAAGTCGACGGCAAACGCGCGCGGACGCCAGCGCGTCGCTGCGACGAACGACGACACGTCCACCTCGAGCGAGTCGACGAGCCGCGCGACGGCATCGCTTCTTGCCG
>DATEIQ010000137.1:0-27892 GCA_035278845.1 Casimicrobiaceae bacterium
CGGCCGCCCGGGCCGGTCACCATCGTGCGATACCGCTCGATCATCGCGGGCACCTGCTCGCTCTGATCGGGGTGCACGATGAAGACGATCTCGTAATGACGCATGAGCAGAATTCTCCTTTCGGTCGATTGGCGGGCGCGGGTTAGAAAAAACGATGCGCCCAAACGGCCTCCCCCGTCTGCCAACGGGGTGAGGCAAGGAAGCCCGCTAGTTTAGCAGGGAAAGGTGGGGCCGATCAATCGGCTGCGGGATGCGGCGCCTGTTGCGCCGACATCGCCGCCGTCGCCGCCCGCAGGGACAGCGAGTCGAGTTCAGCCTCGCGCAGCGCCTTCGGCTTGGCCGCCAGCACGCGCACGCGTTCGTAGAAGGCCGGCAGGTCGTCGTCCGTCTCGTGCAGCAGCTCGCGAAACGCCGGTACCCGGTCGGTATAGATGCCGATCGCGGCGAGCGCCGCGTTGTTGGGTTTCTGGGCGAACCAGCGGTCGTAGCCGCCCAGTCCCGGCTCGCCGGCCTTCGCCGTCTCGTAGGCGGCCTCCATCGCGGCGATCGTCTCGGCCTTGCCGCGTCGCTTGTCGTCGTCGGAAAGCGAGCTCGCGTAGATCTCGTAGAGCTTGTCGCGCGTCGTGCGCACGAGGTCGCGGAACATCGCCCGCAGCCGGTCGGCGCGGGCCGCCTGCTTCGCGAGCAGCGGATCCCTGCGCGCCGCGAGCCAGCGCGCGAGTCCCGCTTCCTCGACGGCTGTCGCAAACGATTCGTTGAAAACGGAATCGCTCTTCACGTACAGCATCTGATGCGCGAGCTCGTGGAAGATGAGCCGCGCGACCTCGGTCTCCGGCCAGCGCACGAACGACGAGAGCACCGGGTCGTCGAACCAGCCGAGCGTCGAATACGCGGGAACGCCGCCGATGTAGACGTCGTCGCCCTCGGCGCGCAGCCGCGTCTCCTCGACCACGGCCTCGTTCTCGCGGAAATAGCCACGGTAATTCACGCACCCCGCGATCGGGAAGCACCATTGCCGCGGTGTCATCGACAGCTCCGGCGTCGCGAAGACGTTCCAGGTCACGAACGGCCGCCCGAGATCGGTGTAGCGCGTATAGCTGCCGTTGTCCGGCAGTCCCAGCTCCTGGCTCGCGAACGCGCGGATCTCGCGGATGCGCGCGAGGCGCGCGGCCAAGGCTGCATCGCTTTTGCCGATCACGTCGGGAATCGGCTCCGATCGCGAGATCAAATCCCATTGGCCCGCCGCGCCCTGCCAGTAGTAATCGACGGTCTCGAACGTCGCGCAGGCCGCGAGGGTGACCGCGCCCGCCACGCCGGCGAGAACGAGCGGCCATCGCCGCCGCCGCGTGCGCCGCGGCGCGGCAGTTGCCGACGGATTGCGGCGCGGCGGCCACACGTGGCGCCGCAGCGGATTCAAAACAAATCTTCCGATCATGGGGACAAAAATCTGCGCAAGCGTTCTATGCTCTCGGCGAGCTTGCGCTCGTCGATCGTGTACGCGAAGCGGACGTGGTGCCGCGCACGGTGGATGCCGAAGTCGATCCCGGGCGTGCAAGCAACCCCCGCGCCTTCGAGCACGTCGCGGCAGAATCGTTCGCTGTCGTCGCCAAACCGCGAGCAGTCGGCATAGACGAAAAAGCCGCCGGTGGGCGTCACGGGAACCGCGAACCCCATGTCCCGCAGCGCCGGGAGCAGCAGGTCGCGCCGCGCCTCGAAGGCCTGTCGCCGCGCCTCGACGATGGCCGTGGTTTCCGGCGTAAAGCACGCCAGCGCGGCCCGCTGCGATGGCGCCGCAGGCGAGATGTAAAGGTTTTGCGCGAGCTTCTCGATGTCGCGCACATGGCGCTCGGGCGCGACGATCCACCCGAGCCGCCAGCCCGTCATGTTGAAGTACTTGGAGAAGCTCGAGACGACGAACGCGTCGTCCGCGTAGTCGAGCACGCTGCGCGGGCGCTCGCCGTACGTGAGGCCGAGGTAGATCTCGTCGACGATCAGGTGCCCGCCACGCTGCGCCACCGCGGTGGCGATCTTTCGCATTTCATCGTGCGGGATCGTCGTGCCGGTGGGATTCGACGGCGTCGCGACCAGGACGCCGCGCGTCCGCCGCGTCCAGTGCCGCTCGACGAGATCGGCCGTAAGCTGGTAGCGCGTGTCCGGACCCACCGGGATGCCGGCCGCCTCACCCTCGAGCAGGCGCACGAACGTCCGGTTGCACGGATAACCGGGGTCGGCCAGCAGGATCTGCTCGTCGCGATTGACGAGCAGGGCCATGACGAGCAGCAGCGCCGCCGACGACCCGGCGGTCACGATGACGCGTTCCGGGCTGACGTGCACGCCGTAGTGGTTGCCATAGTGCGCGGCAATCGCCTCGCGCAACTCGGGAAGCCCGAGCGCGGACGTGTAGTAAAGGGCGCCGCCGGCGATCGCGCGCTGCGCGGCGTCGAGCACCGGCTGCGGCGTCGGGAAATCGGGCTCACCGATCTCCATGTGGATGACCGATCGACCGGCGGCCTCGAGCGCACGCGCCGCCGTCTGCACCTCCATCACGTGGAAGGGCTCGATCTCGGCCACGCGGGCCGCGATCCGGGTCCGGGAATCCATCGAACGTCGTAGTGCGCGAAATGCAAGGAAAGCGCTATCGTAACGCCACCGTGCACCCGCTCCGGTTCCTCCACTCGCAAGCCGCCGCGATGCGCCTCGGGTCGGCAATCCTGCTCGCCGCTTTCGCATCGGTGGCATCGGCAGGCGTCTACAAATGCGCGCGCGACGACGGCACGGTCATGTACCAGGAGGAGCCCTGCCCGGCCGGCAAGGAGCTCCGCGATTTCGAGCGCGATCCGGCAAGCCTTTCGGTGATTCCGTTCCGCATCCCCAACGAACCGGCCGAGCGCACGTCATCGTCACGCAGCTCGGGCTCCTCCGCCGGTAAATCGGAGCGCCCGTCGCGCAAGTCGGAGGAACGGCAGGGCAACGCGGCCGACCGCAAGTTTCTGGTGCCCGGCATCGGCGAAGGCGAGGTCATCGCGCGCATCGGCCGCCCCGACGTGTCGAGCGGCGCCGGCCGCAAGACGATGCGCTGGACCTACCTGCCCGTTCCCGACGATCCGCAAACCGTCACCACGCTCACCTTCGAGCTCGGGCGCCTGGTACAGGTCGAGCGCAAGGTGGTCCCGAAGTGATGTGCGCGCAGGACGCTACGTCGGATGGTTCCCGGGAAACGCTCGACGCAAAGCGTAGACCGGTGAGACTGCTCGTGCAGCGCGTAGACCGGTGAGACTGCTCGTGCGGCGCGTAGGTCGGTGAGACTGCTCGTGCAGCGCGTGCGCGAGGCGAGCGTCGAAGTCGACGGTGCAACGATCGCGCGCATCGGGTTGGGCTTGTTGGTGCTCGTCGGGATTGCTGCGGATGACGCGCCGGAAGACCGCGACTGGCTCGCGCGCAAGCTCGTCGAGCTGCGCATCTTCGCCGACGATCGGGGCGTCATGAACCGCTCGGTGCTCGACGTGGCCGGCGACGTGCTGGCCGTTTCCCAGTTCACGCTCTACGCGTCCACGCGCAAGGGCAATCGTCCGTCGTGGTCGAGCGCAGCGCCGCCTGAAATGGCAGCGCCGCAATTCGATGCGTTCGTCGCCGCGTTGACTGAGCGCCTCGGCCGACCTGTTGCGACAGGGCGATTCGGCGCGAACATGCAGGTCGCGCTCGTCAACGACGGGCCGGTGACGATCGGGCTCGACTCGCGCAATCGGGAGTGAGCGTGGGAAGCGAGCCGCGTCAGTCGAGCTGATACGCCTTCTTCGCGAGGCCGTAGGCAAGCTGCGGCGCGAGCTCGTGCGCCTCGTCCATGCCGATGCGATGCTCGACGACCGACGTCGCCAGAAAGCGGCATGAAACGCGCCGCCACACGTCGTGTCGGGCTGGAATCGACATGAACGCCCGCGTGTCGTCGTTGAAGCCGGCCGTGTTCGCGAACCCGGCCGTCTCGATCGTCTGCTCGAGAAAACGCAGCATGCCCTGGAAGCTGTCGTGGAACCACCACGGCGGCCCGAGCTTCAGCGCCGGATAGTGGCCGGCGAGCGGCGCGAGCTCGCGCGAGTACGTCGTCTCGTCGAGCGTGAACAGGATGAGCGTGAAGTCGCGCGCATTGCCGACGCTGTCGAGCAGCGGCTTTAACGCGTGCACGTACTCCGTGCGCATCGGGATGTCGGCGCCTTTGTCGCGGCCGAAGCGCTCGAACACGGTCGGATTGTGGTTGCGGAAGCTGCCGGGATGGATCTGCATGACGAGCCCGTCATCGACGCTCATCCGCGCCATCTCGGTCAGCATCTGCGCGCGGAACGATTCCGCCTCGTCGCTGGTGATCGTGCCGGTGAGCGCGCGATCGAGCAGCCGCTGGCAGGTCGCGGCGTCGAGATCGAGCGTGCGCGCAGTCGGATGGCCATGGTCGGTCGACGTCGCACCCATCGACTTGAAATAGGCGCGGCGCTCCCGGTGCGCGGCGAGGTAACCGGCCCACGTCGCCGTGTCCTCGCCGGTCAGAGCGCCGAATTCCGCGACGTTCGCTGCGAATCTCTCGAACTGCGGATCGACGACCGGATCGGGCCGGTACGCCGTCACGACGCGGCCGCGCCAGCCGCTCGCACGAATCGCCTGGTGATGCGCAAGCGGATCGAGCGGCGACTCGGTGGTCGCGATGACTTCGATGTTGAAGCGCTCGAAGAGCGCACGCGGGCGGTATGCGGGATCGGCGAGGCACGCGGCAATGCGGTCGAAGTAGCGGTCGGCACTCTCCGGTGTCAGCCGCTCGTCGATGCCGAACACCGTGTGGAACGCATGGTCGAGCCACAGCCGCGTCGGTGTGCCGCGAAAAAGCGGATAGTGCTGCGCGAACAGCCGCCAGATTGCACGCGCATCGTAGCCATGTTGCTCGCGCGTCGTTGCGCCGGATCGCTGCGGCACGCCGAGCGCTTCGAGCGGCACGCCCTGGCTGTAGAGCATCCGGAACACGTAGTGATCGGGCACGATAAACAGCGCCGACGGATCGGGAAACGGCGCGTCGTCCGCGTACCACTGCGGATCGGTGTGGCCATGCGGGCTGACGATCGGCAGCTCGCGCACCGTTACGTACAGCTCGCGCGCCAGCTTGCGCGTCGTTGGATCGGCGGGAAACAGCCGGTCGGGGTGCAAATCGAGCGGGATCATTTTTGGTGGCAAGTAGTGTCGCAGGTACCGCGGCAAGCGGTCAGGTTCGTGCGGTCGCGCGCGCCACGGTTGCGGCCGCGCCGTGTGTGAACAGATCCGTGAGCCAGCGCGTGACCGGCGTCGCGAAGCGCGGCTCGTTGCCGAGGTCCTCGTCGAAGATGGCGCGCAGCGCGAGCAACGCCTTTGCGAAACCGGCAGGATCGCCACGGTGGCGCGCGGCAAGACTCGCAAATTGCGGCCCCAGCGGATCCGACACGGCGATCGGTTGTCCCTGCTCGTCTTCGCCATACACGTAGCGCATCCATCCGGCCACCGCGAGCGACGCGAGGTCCACCGAGCGGTTGTCCGCGAGGTTGTCGCGCACGGTGGCGAGGATCCGCTGCGGCAATTTCTGCGAGCCATCCATTGCCACCTGTCGCGTGCGATGCGGCAGCGCAGGGTTCGCGAACCGGCGCACGAGCTCGTCGCGGTACGCCGCGAGATCGATGCCGTGCGGCGGCACGAGCGCCGGCGAAACCTCGTCGGCCATGAAGCATCGCATCCAGGCGACGAACGCCGGCTGCGTCGCGACCTCGTAGATGAATTCGAATCCGGCGAGGAAGCCGAGATAGGCGAACGCCGAGTGACTGGCGTTCAGAAGCCGCAGCTTCATCGATTCGTACGGATCGACGTCGTCCACCAGCAGAGCGCCAACGGCGTCCCATGCCGGGCGCGCCGCGGCGAACCGGTCCTCGATCACCCATTGCGCGAACGGCTCGTGCACGACGGGCGCCGCGTCTTCAAAACCAAGCGCCGCGTCGTTCTCGGCAATGTCCGTGGCCGTGGTCGCCGGCACGATGCGATCGATCATCGTCGACGGAAACGCGATCTCGCGGCCGATCCAGTCGGCAAGCGCTGGGTCGTGCGCATTGGCGAACGCGACGACGAGCCCGCACACGAGCGCGCCGTTCTGCGGCAGGTTGTCGCAGCACACGATCGTCAGCGGCGCGCCGTGCGTGCGCCTGCGCTCGGCGAGCGCGGCGGCAAGCAGGCCGGGCACGCTGCGGGCGTCTTCGGGCTGCGCCAGATCGCGAGCGATCTGCGGATGGATGAGTTCCAGCCGGCCGGTTGCAGGCTCGTGGCAATACCCTTTCTCGGTAACCGTGAGCGATACGATGTGCGTCTCGCGCGCGGCGAGTCGCCGCCGGATTTCGGCGTATTGCGTTTCCTGGAACAGCACTTCGCGCACGCTGCCGACGACACGCCGCCGTACACCCGCCGGGCTCTTCTCGATGGCGGTGTAGAGACAATTCTGCGGCGCCAGCCGATCGCGCACGTCGGGCGAGCGCAGGCTGACGCCGCAAATTCCCCAGTTGCCGCCGGCGTGGCCGATGGCGTCGTCCGTGTAGATCGCCTGATGCGCACGGTGGAACGCGCCGATGCCGAGATGGACGATGCCGGTGGCGAGCGCGTCGATCGAATACCGTGGCCGTGCCACGGCGGACGGCAAGCGCGCAAGCGTGCGGGCAGCGAGGCGTTCCACGCTAAAGCGCCCCGCTCGGGTTCTCCTTGACGCGCGACACGAGCTGCGTCGGATTGACGAAGCGCAGCGCGATCAGCAGCCACACGAGCGTCACCAGCATGTAGATCATCGCCATCGCATCGACCGATTGCGGCGCGCGCACGCCCGCGGCGAACACTGCGTAATAAAGGGCGACGACGAGCGTCTGCGAGTCGGGACCGGCCGTGAGAAACGTCAGCTCGAAAAGCGCGATCGTGCGGACAAGCACGAGCAGTGACGCGGCGAGAATGCCGGGCGCAAGCAGCGGCACGAGCACGTGCAGGAACATCCGCGGCGTACTCGCGCCGAATACGCGCGCCGCCGACTCGAGGTTCGGATCGATCTGCTCGATGAAGGGCGTCATCACGAGAATCACGAACGGCGCCGCAGGAATCAGGTTGGCGAGAATCACGCCGGCGAGCGTGCCGCCGAGGTGTGCCTGGTAGAGCACCGTGGCGAGCGGAATGCCGTAGGTGATCGGCGGCACCATCAGCGGCAGCAGGAACAGCAGCATCAGCGCGCGCTTGCCGACGAAATTGCGCCGCGCGAGCGTGTACGCCGCCGGAACGCCGATCAGCAGCGACAGGAACACGACCGCGAACACGACCTCGACGGTCACCCAGAGGATATGCGCGAGCTGGAACTCCTTCCACGCGTCGAGGTACCACTTTGCGGTCCACCCCTGCGGGAGCCACGTCCCGAGCCAGCGGCTGGCGAACGAATTGGTCGCCACGGCCGCGATCATCAGCGCGACGTTGACGAGGAACAGCGTCATCACGCCCCACAGCAGCGCGCTCCACGCCCGCTCGCTCCACGGCGTGCGCGTGTCGACGGGCGCAGCCGTAGCAATCGATCGGCGATCCGCCGCGACGCCTGCGTCAGCCATGCCGCCGTCCGGGAACATCAAATTGCATCGTCAGCCCTTGCCGCCCGTCACCGGGCCCTTGTAGAACCAGTTGCGCAGCGAGAGCACGAACGCGACGATCACCAGTTGCACGAAGCCCATGATCATCGCGATCGCCGATGCGAGCGAATAGTCGTATTGCTCGAACGCAGCCTCGTACGCGGCGATCGAGATCACGCGTGTCGGCCCGGCGGGCGCCCCCAGCAGCACGGCGGATGGGAACACCGAGAACGCCTGCACGAACGCGAGGCAGAAACACATCGCGAGGCCGGGCGCGAGCAGCGGCAGGTAGATGTGCCGGAACTGCGCCTTCGAATCCGCGCCGAGCGTCGAAGCCGCGCGCGCGAGCACGGGGTCGATGCCGGTGACGTAGGACAGAATCAGCAAAAACGCGAAAGGAAAGCCGGAGATCACGAGCGAGATCAGCACGCCCCAGTAGTTGTGCGTCAGGCGAATCGACCCCTCGTAGATGTGCGAGAGCTGCAGGAACTGCGCGAGCCAGCCCTTCGGCCCGAAGTACGTCAGCATCCCCTCGGCGATCAGCACGGTGCCGAGCGTGATCGGCACGACCAGCAGCGTGGTGACGATGCGCTGCCAGCGCGAGCGAACGCGCATCTTGTAGGCGATCGGCAGCGCGACACCGACGTTGATGATCGTCGCCGGCAGCGCCAGAGCCAGCGTCTTGCCGATCGTCGTCCACAGGTTGTCGGTGGTGAAGAACTTCTGGTAGTTCGCGAGCCAGCCTCCCTGCGGCGGCTCGAACGACAGGATCAGCCCATAGACGAACGGGTAGATGAACAACGCGAGCATGAACGCCGTCGCCGGGATGACGAGCAGCAGCGCACGGTCGAACGGCGCGCGCGGCGCGGGCAACTCGGCAGTAGCCGCCGGCGGCGCACTCACCGGACTGCGCTCCGCGATTCGCAACGGCCTCTCGCATCCATGCGATCAGCCCTCGCTGCCGTCGTACGGGTACACGAGCACGCGCTCGGGCGGAACGTGCACGTGCACTTCGCTGCCGAGCGCGACGTCGGTCGGCCCCCGCAAATGCAGCCGCGCACCGCCGGGGGTGACGATATCGATCAGCGAATCGCGCCCGCCGTACTCGACGTTGTCGACGCGGCCGGAAATGATGTTCTCGGCAGCCGGGCCGGTGGCGATCGACACTTCCTCGGGGCGGATGGCGACCGATGCGCGCGACCCGGCAAGCGGCTGCTTGCGTACGCCGGTGAGCTTCACGTCGGGCCCTTCGAGCAGCACGCGATCGCCGCGCTCTTCCCGCACCGACAGATGCAAGACGTTGCGATAGCCCATGAAACGCGCGACGTGCAGGTTCGAAGGCTGCGCATACACTTCGTTCGGCGTGGCAATCTGCTGGACGACGCCGTCTTTCATCACGACGATGCGGTCGGCGAGCGACAGCGCCTCGTCCTGGTCGTGCGTGACGTACACGGTCGCGCGATCGAGCTCGCGATGGATGCGGCGGATTTCGGCGCGTGTTTCCAGTCGCAGCTTCGCGTCGAGATTCGACAGCGGCTCGTCCATCAGGATCAGCGGCGGCTCGATGACGATCGCGCGCGCGATCGCGACGCGCTGCTGCTGTCCTCCCGAGAGTTGTCCGGGCAGCTTCTGCTCCTGTCCGGAAAGCTGCACGAGGCGCATCGCTTTCGCGACGCGGGGCGCGATTTCCGCCGCCGGCACGCCCTGCATCCGCAGTCCGAAGCCGATGTTCTTGACGACGCTCATGTGCGGAAACAGCGCGTAGTTCTGGAACACCATGCCAAAGCCGCGCCGCTCCGGCGGCAACGGGTCGATCCGCTCGTCGTCGAGGCGGATCGTGCCGCCGGACAACGGCAAGAGGCCCGCGATGCAGTTGAGCGCCGTCGATTTGCCGCATCCCGACGGCCCGAGCAGCGCGATGAATTCGCCGCGGCGGATCGTGAGCGTCAGCTCGGACAGCGCGTTGAACACGTTCCCGCCGCTGCCGGCGAAGCGCCGCGTGACGCGATCGAGCTTCAGCTCCTTGAAATCGTGCTTCATCGAGGAATCCGCAAACGTCGCGTCGTATCGAATATCGGCGTAAACGCTGCTTCGGTCGTGATTCAGCGTGAACGCCGCGTTGAACGTCGCGAAAGCCGACGCTCGAACGCGGCGGGTTATTGCGTCGCGATGAACACGTGCCGGAGCCGACGATTCACGCGCGACGCAATAACGCTACTTCGTCTTGGCCGCTCCGACCTGCTGGTCCCAAAGCCGGAACATTTCCACCTGCGCCTTCGCTTCGAGCGATTGCGTATGCGGAAACTCCGAGAGCCACTTGTCGTACTCGGGACGCCCGAACTCCTTGATCGCGTCCTGGCTTTCCTTAGGCGCCATCGACAGCGGCACGTTCTTCACCGCCGGGCCCGGATAGAAATAGCCCTTGTCGTACGTAAGCGCCTGCGCCTCCGGCTTCAGCATGTACGCCATCAGGTCGAGCACGACGTTCAGCTTCTCGGCGGAAACGCCCTTCGGGATCACCATGTAGTGCGCATCGTTCACCCACGTCATCCCCTTGAACGGCGCGACCTTGTACGCCTTGGGAACGATGCCGAGGATGCGCGGGTTCAGGTCCCAGCCGGTCATCGTGACGGTCATGTCGCGCGAGCCTTCGCCGAGTTCCTTCATGACCGCGCCCGTACCCGTCGGGTAGTACTCGATGCAGCTGTTGAGCTCCTTCAGGTACGCCCACGTCTTGTCCCAGCTTGCCGGATTCTTCGGATCCTTGTCGCCGAGAAGATAGGGCAGGCCCATGACGAACGTGCGACCCGGCCCCGAGTTTGCGGGACGCGCATAGATCAACCGGTTCGGGTTGGCCTTGCACCACGCGAGCAGCTCCTGCGGCGTGGTCGGCACCTGCTTCACCTTGTCGGGGTTGTATTCGAGCAGCGGACCCGCCGGCATGAACGCGACCTCGATCCCGTAGTCGCCCGCGAGCTCCTGCATCTTCGCGGCGGCCGGCTGGTAATTTCCCATCAGGTTCGGAAATTTGGCCGCGTGCGCAGGCAGAATCTTCTCGAGCAGCCCCTGCTCGATGCCGGCAGCGAGAAAATCGGTGCCGGTCAGCACGAGGTCGATATCGCTGCGATTTGCGGCCTGCATCGCCTTCAGCTTGCCCGGCAGCTCGGGCGAGGGCGCTTTCGTGAAGTTGATTTTTGCGACCAGGTTGGGATTCTTCGATGCGAAGTTCTGCATCGCGTCCTGCGTCAGCGCGAGGTTGCCGGCGACGTCGACGACGTTGATCGTCACCGGGCTCTTCGGGGCCTGCGCGAGCGCACTTCCCGGCCCCAGCGCGAACATTGCGCCGATGGCGACCGCCACCGCCGCGACCTTGTGCGCTGCCCGGCGCCGTTGCCTCGATTGCACGCTTGCCTGCTTCATGAAACGTCCTCCTGTGATGGGGCGAAGATGCCCGTTCGCTTCGATGTCAATGCATTCCGCGCGCGAACGACATGTTCGCGCTCGTGCAGGACGGCGCCCGCGTCATCCGCGCGCCGCCTTCCGGTGCTTCGGTGCGGCGACCGGCTGCAGATCGCGCGCGGTTGCCGCTTCTTGCGTATGCAGATTGCGCTCCGTTGCCGCTTGTTGCGTACCGTCGACGCCGCGCTGGAACTCGCGCGCGACGCGCCCGATGTGCCGGTGCATGGCCGCGCGTGCTGCATCGGCGTTGCCTGCCGCAACGGCTGCCGCGATCGCCGCATGATCGCGAATCGTCCGCTCGGCAAGCTCGTTGGTATGAAAATGTTGTTGCATGCGCCCCCACAGCTCCGCACGCTGGTCCCACAGGCCTTCGACGACGAGCTCGAGCGAGCTGTTCCCCGTCGCCTTGGCGAGACGCAGGTGAAAGTCGCGGTCCTCGGCTTCGCGCGCCCCGAAATCGTCGACCTGCGCGGCCAGCCGTTCCACGCTCTCCCGCAGCGCGGCGGCGTCGTCTTCGGTGGCCACCGATGCTGCAAGCGCGGCAATCTCGCCTTCAACGAGCTTGCGCGCAGCGAGAAGCTCGAACGGACCCGGGCCGGCGTCGCGGTTCGGGCGCGGCGCGATTTCAGGCCTGGGCGTCACGAAGATCCCGGTGCCGACGCGTACCTCGACCAGTCCGCTCATCTCGAGTGAAATGATCGCTTCGCGCACCGACGTGCGGCTGACGCCGAGCGAGGCGGCGAGCTCGCGCTCGGCGGGCAAGCGCGATCCCACGGGAAACTCGCCGCTCGCGATCAGCTGCGCAAGCTGGTCGGCGATCTGGCGGTAGAGTCGCTTGGGTTCGACGGCCTGAAGCGGCAAGGGAGGGCCCCGGTTTGCACCACTCGACGCATGGTAGCCGCGGCCGTATACTGTGGTCAAGTGGCCCGGCCACCCAACCTGCAACACATCAACACCGAAGCGCCATGGTCACCGCATCCCGCACCCGCGTCGCAATCGTCGGCCTTGGCATGGCGGTCACGCCGCACGCGCAAAGCCTGCGCGACCTCGCTGGTCGCGTCGAAGTCGCCGGCGCATTCAGCCGAACGCCGAGCCGGCGCGACGATTTTGCAAAGCGCTTCGATTTTCCGGTCACGGACGATCTCGACGCGCTCGCGGCCGATCGTTCGATCGCGGCCGTGCTGATCCTCACGCCGCCGCGCACGCACCTGCCGCTCGTCGAGCGCTTCGCCGCCGCCGGCAAGCACATCCTGCTCGAGAAGCCGCTGGAAGCCGACACCGCGCGCGCCGAAGCGGTGGTCGAAGCCTGCGAGCGCGCCGGCGTCCGGCTCGGCGTCGTGCTGCAGCACCGCTTCCGGCCGGCCGCGCGTGCGCTCGCAAGCTGGCTGCGCGAAGGCGCGCTCGGCGACATCGCGGCAGCGTCGGTTCACGTGCCCTGGTGGCGCCCTCAAACCTATTACGACGAGCCGGGTCGCGGAACGTTCGCGCGCGACGGCGGCGGCGTCCTCATCACGCAGGCGATCCATACGCTCGATCTGTTCCTCTCACTGACGCCGCCGCTCTCCGATGTCGCGGCGTTTGTGGCGACCACGCCGCTGCACCGGATGGAAACCGAAGACATCGCGTGCGCGGCGCTGCGCTTCCGTAACGGCGCGCTCGGCACCCTCGACGCGACGACCGCAAGTTATCCGGGATTTCCCGAGCGCATCGCGATCGTCGGCACGCGCGGCACCGCGCAGCTCACGGCGGGCAAGGTCGACGTGCACTGGCACGACGGCCGGCGCGAATCGGTGGGCGAGGAAGCGACGCTCGGAGGTGGCGCCGATCCGATGGCGTTCGCCAACGATGCGCACCGCGCAGCGCTCGCCGAATTTCTCGATGCCATCGAGCAGAACCGGCCGCCGCTCAATGACGGCCGCTCGGCCCTCCTCGTGCATGACCTGATCGACGCCGTGCTCGCGTCGTCGCGCGCGCACGCACCTATCACCGTACGCCAGCGAACGCCATGAAGATCACCGCTGCCCGCGTCATCGTCACCTGCCCCGGCCGAAATTTCGTCACGCTGAAGATCGAGACCGACGAAGGCGTCACCGGCATCGGCGATGCAACGCTCAACGGCCGTGAGCTTGCAGTCGCGGCCTACCTGACCGAGCACGTCGCGCCGGTACTGATCGGCCGCGACCCTGCACGCATCGAGGACACGTGGCAATACCTCTATCGCGGCGCGTACTGGCGGCGCGGCCCGGTGACGATGAGCGCGATCGCGGCGGTCGACACGGCGCTTTGGGACATAAAAGGCAAGGTCGCCGAGCTGCCGATCTACGAGCTTCTGGGCGGCGCAAGTCGCGAAGGCGTGATGGTGTACGGGCACGCGAACGGCGAGGACATCGCGCAGACCATCGACGAAGTCGCCCGCTATGCCGACCTGGGCTACAAGGCGATTCGCGCGCAGTGCGGAATTCCGGGACTGCCGTCGACGTATGGCGTCGCCAAGGACAGGCTGTTCTACGAGCCCGCCGATGCCGTGATTCCGACGGAGAACGTGTGGTCAACCGAGAAGTATCTCGATCACGTGCCGAAGCTATTCGAGGCGCTGCGCGCCCGCTTCGGATTCACGCATCATCTGCTGCACGACGTTCATCACCGGCTGACGCCGATCGAAGCAGGGCGCCTCGGCAAGTCGCTCGAGCCGTACCGGCTGTTCTGGATGGAAGACCCGACACCGGCGGAAAACCAGCAGGCGTTCAGGCTGATCCGGCAGCACACGGTAACGCCGATCGCCGTCGGCGAAATCTTCAATACCGTCTACGATTGCCAGGCGCTGATCGCCGAGCAGTTGATCGACTACATCCGCACCACCGTCGTGCACGCCGGCGGCATCACGCACCTGCGGCGCATCGCGCATCTCGCGGAGCTCTATCAGGTGCGCACGGGCTCACATGGCGCAACCGATCTGTCGCCGGTCTGCATGGGCGCGGCGCTGCACTTCGACACGTGGGTTCATAACTTCGGCGTGCAGGAATACATGCGGCATACGCCGGAGACCGACGCCGTGTTTCCGCATGCGTATTGGTTCGCCGACGGTTACCTGCATCCCGGAACCGCACCCGGACACGGCGTTACGATCGACGAGGCGCTCGCCGCGCGTTATCCGTACAAGCCGAGCGCGCTGCCCGTCAACCGGCTCGAGGACGGCACGCTCTGGAACTGGTGAGGCTTCGCCACCTTTAGCCTCGGTCATCCATCCGCAACAGCAAGCAAAAGCATCCCGTCACCATCGCCGCGGTCCCACCGAGGAACAGCGTGCCGACCTCGAAGCCCGCCATCGTGTAGCTGCCACTGACTCGCACGAACAGCGCGAGCGCGCACGTGACGATGCCGATCACGCCTGCCAGCCGGCCTGCCCACAACAGGATGTCGTTCATTCGTGCTCTCCCCGTTCATGGGCGTCATCGGCGCGGTAGTGACCCGAGCGCCCGCCCTGCTTTTCGATCAGATGGACGTCATCGATGCGCATGCCCCGATCGACGGCCTTGCACATGTCGTAGATCGTGAGGAGTCCGGCGGCGACCGCGGTAAGTGCCTCCATCTCCACGCCGGTGCGATCGCGCGTTTCGACGGTAACCTCGATCGCCACGGCGGCGTCTTCGCACGCAAGCTCGACATGCACGCGCGTCAGCATCAGCGGATGCGCGAGCGGTATCAGGTCGGACGTGCGCTTCGCAGCCTGAATGGCCGCGATGCGCGCGACGCCCAGAACGTCCCCCTTCGCCGCGGTTCCCTGGCGGATCATGGCGGCGGTGGCCGCGGTCATCGTGATCCGGCCGCCCGCGCGGGCGATGCGGCGCGTGACGTCCTTGTCGCCGACGTCGACCATGTGGGCCTGCCCGGCCGCGTCGAAGTGGGTAAAATGCCCTCCGGATTCGCGATCGCCGCCGCGCATCGCAGGCGCATCGGCCGCATGATCGCGGGCAGCGGATCGGTCGCGTGAACGCGGCATTCGTGGATGTCGGCGTTGCGGTGAACTTGCGCCGTGAGCGCGGCATCTTAGCACCAACGCATCGACACCTCGCTCGCCTTGCCCCGCATCGCGCCTTCATCGACCCGCCGCAGCCGCACGGCCGCTGTCGTCCTCGCCGTTGCGTTGGCGCTGCCTCCGGCTCCCGCGCCCCGCGGCGTCGCGGTTGCGCAGTCGTTGCCGGATCTCGGCGACGCGTCGCAAGCCAGCTTCTCGCCGTTCCAGGAACGCAAGCTCGGCGAAGCGATCATCCGCCAGCTGCGAGCGAGCGGCGGCTACATGAACGATCCCGAGGTCAACGATTACCTGCAGACACTCGGGCACCGGATCGTCGCCGCGTCGCCTGACATCAAGCAGGATTTTGAATTCTTCGGCGTGCCCGATCCTCAGGTCAACGCTTTCGCGCTGCCCGGCGGCTATATCGGCGTGCACACCGGCCTGATCCTGCTCACGCAGTCGGAATCCGAGCTCGCGGCCGTGCTCGCGCACGAAATCACGCACGTCACGCAGCATCACCTCGCCCGTTCGCTCAATGCGCGCAAGGACTCGATGCTGATGTCGCTCGCCGGACTCGCGCTCGCGATCCTCGCCGCGCGCGGCAGTGGCGCATCGAGCGGCGAGGCCGCGTCGGCGGCCATGGCCGCGACGCAGGCGCTGTCGCTGCAAAGCCAGCTCAACTTCACGCGCGAGAACGAGCAGGAAGCGGACCGCATCGGCTTCCAGCGGCTCGATGCGGCCGGATTCGACGTCACGGCGATGGCAACGTTCATGGAGCGGATGCAGCGCGCGTTCCGCTTCGTCGAAGGCACGGCGCCCTCGTACCTGCGGACGCACCCGATCACGTACGAGCGCATCGCCGAAGCGCAGGGGCGCGCGCAGGGTCACGCGTATCGCCAGGTGGCGTCGTCGCTCGACTTTCATCTCGTGCGCGCGCTCTTGAAAAGCTACGAGGGCGAGGCGCGCCAGGCAGTGGCGGCCTTCGACGAGGCCCTCGCGGAGCGCAAGTACAACAACGAGATCGCCGTGCACTATGGCCTCGTCGCGTCACTGTTGCGCCAACGGGATTTTGCGCGCGCGAAAAAGGAGCTGGCGACGCTCGAGAAAATGGCGCCGCCGCACCCGATGATCGACGCGATCGCCGGCCACGTGCTGCTCGATTCCGGCGACGTCGACGGCGCGATCCGTCGCTTCGAGGCTGGTGTCAACAAGTACCCTGGGAAGAAGCAGCTCGTCTACGACTATCCGGAGGCGCTCCTGCAGGCGGGGCGCAATGCTGAAGCGGCGCAGTTCGTCGAGCGGCAGCTCGCGCGCTTTCCCGGCGACGGTCCGCTGCAACTGCTCGCCGCACGCGCCTATGCCGCGCAGAACAGGCAGATGCTCTCCCATATGCATCAGGGCGAGTACTACGCGTGGCAGGGCAATCTGAAAGGCGCGATCGACCAGCTCGAGATCGCGTCCAAGGCGAAGGACGGCGACTTCTACCAGGCGTCGGTCATCGACACGCGCCTGCGCGCGCTGAAGCGCGAATACGCCGAGCAGGACAAACAGGCATCGACGCTCGGCGGCTAGCAGTCTGCCAGTTTTGACAGCTAGCGGGCGCCGCCCCATCCCGTAGATTCAGCGGACGTTGCGCTGCCTTCGCGCGCGACCTTCGGGGAGAGGCCGCCATGAAGATACTGGTCGTCGACGACCATCCGCTCATTCAGCAGGCGCTCGCGCAATCGCTGCCGCATCTGCACGGCATGCTCGAAGTGATCGCGGCCGTCGACCGCGAGGAAACTTTGGCGGCGCTCGCGCGGCATCCGGACTGCGCGCTCGTGCTGCTCGACCTGACGCTGCCCGGCGCGCACGGCCTCGACCTGCTCGTGCAGCTGCGCCGCGATTTTCCGGGGTTGCCCGTCGTCGTGCTGTCGGCGACGCACGATCGCGCGACCGT
Organism: Casimicrobiaceae bacterium; assembly: GCA_035278845.1. GTDB lineage: Bacteria > Pseudomonadota > Gammaproteobacteria > Burkholderiales > Casimicrobiaceae > VBCG01. The sequence continues at coordinate 17,057 of DATEIQ010000137.1, forward strand.
CGGCTCGGCGATGGCGGCCGGTGCACGCGGGTACATCGCGAAGACATCGACGCCGGTCGAGCTGCTCGATGCCGTGCGCACGGTGCTTGCCGGAGGGCGCAGCGTCACCACCGATATCGCGCCCGCGATGGCGAGTTTCGGCGGCGTGCCCGGCACGTCGCTCGGCCTCACGCATCGCCAAGCAGACGTACTGCGGCTTCTGATCCAGGGCAAGCCGAACAAGCTGATCTGTCGCGACCTGCGGCTCTCGGAAGGCACGGTCAAGGTGCACGTCAGCGCGATTCTCAGGGCGTTGAACGTGCGCTCGCGCGCGCAGGCGATCGCCGAACTCACGCGCCGCGGCGTGGTCATCGACGGCTCGACGCTCAACGACGCTCACTAGCGTTTCCCACGAGCGGCGATGGCCACGCAAGCAATCGCCCCGCCGCTCGTCGCGCGTGCGCGCGCGGATCAGGTGGCGACGCTCTACGCGCACGGCCATCTGACGACGGTGTCGATGGCGCTCGGCGGTGTGATCCTGTGCGCCGCGATGTGGACGCAGGTGCCGCCGGCATGGATGGCGGCATGGGGTGCGCTGATCGCGCTGAATCAGGGATGGCGCACGGCGCTGATGCGCGCCTTCGCGCGTGTCCGGCCGGGCGCGGCAGCAGCCACGCGCTGGGGCGGCTATTGGGCCGTCGGCTCGACGATCGCGGGCGCGCTGTGGGGCGCCGCAGCGGTCGTGATGTTTCCGGAGCCGCCCGCTTATCAGGCGCTGCTGATCGTGTGCCTGTTCGGCGTCGTCCTCGGCGGGCTGAATCTGACGGCGGTGTTCAAGCCGTCCTTTTACGGCTTCGTGCTGCCCGCGCTCGTGCCGTTGATCGTGCGGGTGGCGCTTGTCGGCGACCCGGTGCACGTGTTCATCGCCGGCGTGATGAGCGTCGTGCTGGCATTCGTCGTCGGCTTCGGCCATCGGCTGAACGACGTTTTGACGCGATCGCTCGCGATGCGCTACGAGAACGTCGACCTGATCGACGAATTGAAGGCGCGCACCCGGGCTGCTGTCGACGCGAGGGCCGCGGCCGAAACCGCCAATCGCGCCAAGAGCCAGCTCCTCGCCGCGGCGAGCCACGATTTGCGGCAGCCGCTGCACGCGCTCGGCCTATACGTCGCCGCATTGTCCGCACGCGCGTGCGACGGGGAACTCCGTCCGCTGGTCGCGCATGTCGAGAGCGCGGCCAATGCGCTCGAGCTGCAGTTCGGCCAGCTGATCGACTTGTCGCGGCTCGACGCAGGCGCGCTCCTGCCCGAGCGCACGATGGTGCCGCTCGGCGCGCTCTTCGGCCGCCTGCACGAGGAGTTCGCGGCGCAGGCGGCGGCGCGCGGCCTGTCGCTGCGCATCGTGCCGACACGCCTCGCGGTCGACAGTGATCCGTCGCTCCTTGCGCGAATCGTCGGCAATCTCGTGTCGAACGCGATCCGCTACACGCGCACGGGCGGGGTGGTCGTCGGGGCGCGACGCTGCGGCGGCCGCGTGGCCATCGACGTCGTCGATAGCGGCATCGGCATCGCGCCCGCAGAGCGGCAGCGCGTGTTCGAGGAGTTCTATCAGGTGCAAGCCGTCGGATCCTCGTCGCGCGTGATGCGCGGCATGGGGCTCGGCCTCGCGATCGTCCGTCGATTCGCGGCGCTGCTCGGCCACGACGTCGTGCTCACGTCGGAAGAAGGTATCGGTTCGCGGTTCCGCGTGCTGGCGCCGCGCAGTGAAACGAGCGCGCCGGTGCGGCACTCGCGGACGCGGCCGCTCGGCGCGCAGCGGCCGATTCGCACGCATGACGAGTGCACGGATTCCGCCATCCGGGCGGAATTCGCGGGACGTCTGGTTGCCGTCATCGACGACGACGCGACCACGGTGGATGCGATGCGCACGCTGTTCGAGACGTGGGGCGCGGACGTCGCCGGTGGCGACACGTGCGGCGCGCTGATGGAGCATCTCGGCACGTTCGCGCGTTACCCGGACCTGATCGTCGCAGACCTGCGGCTCGCGCAAAACCATTCGGGCATCGATGCAGTTCGCAGGCTGCGCGACGAGCTCGGCTACGCCATACCGGCGATCATCGTGTCGGGCGACACGGGCACGCGCGCCGATCGTGAAGCGCGCGCGGCTGGACTGACGCTGCTGCCGAAGCCGGTGGTCGGCACGGCACTGCACGCGGCCGCTATCGCGTCGATGCGCACCGCCGCCGGCCAGGCCGCCTGATGCAGGCTGCCGGGCCGGCGAGCGAGCCGCAAAACCGCGTGCCTATCCGCCGTGATGTTCGCGCATCTTTTGCCGGAACGCGTCCGCGCGCGCGAGCTTGTCCTTCAGCGCGTTCTTGACGACGGTCTTCTGTTCCGGCGTGAACGTGCCGTAGAGCGCGAGCCACGCGTCGCGAACCTGCCGGTGCGCCGTCGCGCCTGCGTTGCGCGCGCCGTCCGAAGCCGCCGCGACGGCCGCGAGATCGGGCTCCGCCTTCGCGAGCTCGGCATCGAGCGTCGCGCGGATCTTCTGCCGGTCCGACCGTGCGTTGTCGCGCGCCGCCTTTCCTGCGGCGACGGCGTTGTCCCACATCGCCTGCTGCGACGTGTTGAGGTTGAGCTCGGACTCGAGTCCGGCGATGGCTGAGATGAAGTCGCCCTTGCCGTGGTGGCCCTGCGGGCCGTGATGGCGCGGCGGCGTTTGTGCGGCGGCGATGCCGCTGATGCCGATGAGTGCAGCGGCCGCGATGGCGGCAACGGTCGAACCCGGTCGATGCTTCATGATGCTTGGTCCTCGTCGATGAAGGGGCGGCCCTCGCCGCATCGAAAAGGACCTCGGATGCGCGGGACTCGATCGCTTGGTCCCGATTGTCGTTCGTGCGTTCGACGGCAGCGCGCAGGCAATTGCAACCGGTCATTGCGGGCGCCGCACGGGCGATACAATTGGTTACAGAACGCGGCCGACGTTTGCGGTGAACGCCGCTCTAATCGTCCGCTATGGCCAAGACCCCTGCACCCAAGATTCTCGTCGTCGACGACGACGTGCGCCTGCGCGACCTGCTGTCGCGCTACCTCACCGAGCAGGGCTTCCAGGTCGCGGCGCTGCCCGATTCGTCGCAGCTCGACCGCCGCCTGCAACGCGACCCGCCGCATCTGCTCGTGCTCGACCTGATGCTGCCCGGCGAAGACGGCCTCGCCGTCTGCCGTCGGCTCCGCGGCGCCGGCGAAACGGTGCCGATCATCATGCTTACGGCCAAGGGCGAGGACGTCGACCGGATCGTCGGTCTCGAGATGGGCGCGGACGACTATCTGCCGAAGCCGTTCAATCCACGCGAGCTGGTCGCACGCATCCATGCGGTGCTGCGCCGACATGCGGAGCGGCCGACCCCCGGCGCGCCCACCAGCGAAGGCCGCGTGCCGTTCGGCGGACACCTGCTCGACCTCGCCGCGCGCACCCTCGAGCGTAACGGCGAAGTGCAGACGCTGACGACCGGCGAATTCTCGCTCATCAAGGTGTTCGCGGCACATCCGCGGCAACCGCTCGCGCGCGAAAAACTGATGCTGCTCGCGCGCGGCCGCGACCACGAAGTGTTCGACCGCGCCATCGACGTCCAGGTGTCGCGATTGCGCAAGCTTGTCGAGCCTGACCCCGCGTCGCCGCGCTACATCCAGACGGTCTGGGGATTCGGGTACGTGTACGTTCCCGAAGGCGCCGCGGGCGAGCCCGGGGCGCAAGCCGGCGAGCAGGCGGATGCCAGCAAACAGGCGAGCAGCGACGAGCAGACGGGTGGTAGCCAGCCGGCAGTCGACCGCGACCGAGCGAGCGACAGCGAATGACGCTGTGGCCGAGCTCGCTGTTCGGGCGCCTGATCCTGCTGCTCTTGGCCGTCGTCGGCCTCGTAGCGCTCACGACGTTCCTGCTTTTCAACCGCGATCGCGCCGCCCTGCTCGCGAGCCAGTTCAACGACACCAAGCTCGTGCAGATGAAGGCGCTGCGGGCGGCGCTCGAGAGCGCGGACGCACGGCGCGAGACGTTCACGCGCCTGGAGCGTGAGTACGGGGTTCGCATCGTGCCGGAAAGCGAGCGGCCGACGATCGGCGTCGCGCCGATGGGCCCCACGATGCAGGATTTGCAGGAGCGCTTGCGCGAAGGCCTCGGCGAAGGTACGGAGGTGCGGATCGCACCCCGCGCGCGGCAGCTGTACGTGCACATGCAGGCGGGCAGCGACGGCTACTGGGTCGGCTTTCCGCTGCCGCCGCGCCAGCAGGAGGACATTCCGACGCGCATCATCGTGCTCGCCGCGGCGATCATCGGCCTGATCCTGCTCGCCGCGTTCGCGTTCGCGCGCTACCTGGCTCGTCCGCTCCGACAGTTGCGTGTCGCGGTCGACCGCGTGAGCCGCGGCGAAACGCCGGGGCCACTGCCGGAATCGGGCACGTCCGAAATCGCCGCGGTCAACCGCGGCTTCAACGCGATGATCGCGAACCTGCGGCAGATCGAGCGCGACCGCGCGATTCTGCTGGCCGGCGTGTCGCACGATCTGCGGACGCCGCTTGCGCGGTTGCGCATCGGCATCGAGCTCTCGCCGGCCGATGCCGCCACGCGCGAAGGCATGGTCGGCGACATCGAGGAAATGGACCGCATCATCGACCAGTTCCTCGACTTCGCGCGTGACGACGCAGCGATGGCGACCGAGCCGATCGACATCAACCGCGAGCTCGCCTCGTGCGTCGACCGCTACGCGCGCGCCGGGCGCGACGTACGGCTCGAGCCCGGGCCGCCTGCACTCGTGCGCATCAAGCCCGCCGCGCTGTCGCGCGTGGCGAACAACCTGATCGACAACGGCCTGGCGTATGGCCGGCCGCCGCTCGAAATCTCGACGCACGTGCGCGACCGCGACATCGTCGTCGACGTCGCCGACCGCGGCGGTGGCATCGCGCGCGAGGATGTCGAGCGACTGAAGCAGCCGTTCACGCGCGCCGGCGAGGCGCGCACGCGTGACGACGGCGCCGCGGGCGCAGGGCTCGGCCTCGCGATCGTCGATCGCATTGCGCGGCTGCACGGGGGACGCTTCGATCTTCTGCCGCGCGCCGGCGGCGGCACGATCGCGCGCGTAATTCTGCCTTCGGCAGCACAGGCGGCATAGAGAACGTCGCTCGGGATCGGGCTGCTTTGGACAAAAGCGGCGCCGGCGGTCGATAATCCCCGGTAACAGGCGCATGCCGTGCGCCTTCGAATGCATGGCCATGCGCCAAGTCGAGCGCAGCCGTGCGGGGGGAGCGAGAAAACCGTGCAGCGACGTGCCGCCGTGACGCTGATGCTCGCCGCGCTCGCGGCGCCGCGCGCCCTGCATGCGCAAACGAAAGCCGTCCATCGCATCGGGTTCCTCGGCAATTCGACCGCCGAGCTCGAAGCGAATCTGGTCGGACCCTTTCGCGACGGCCTGCGCGCGCTCGGCTATGTCGAAGGCCGCAATCTGACGATCGAGTACCGGTGGGCAGAAGGCGACTACAAGCGCTTTCCTGCGCTCGTCGCGGAACTTGCGCGTGCCCGCGTCGAGATCATCGTCACGGCCGGCACGCCCGCGTCGCTCGCCGTGCAGCGCGGCGCGCCCTCGATTCCGCTCGTGATGGTGGCGGTGGGCGATCCGGTGGGTACCGGGCTCGTGAAGAGCCTCGCCGCGCCCGGCGGCAACAGCACCGGGCTCACGTCGATTGCCCCCGATCTCGAAGGCAAGCGCCTGCAACTCCTCGCCGAAGTCGTGCCCAAGCTCGCACACGTCGCGCTGCTGATGAACCCCGGCAATCCGTTCCACGTGACGGCGGAGCGGCAAGCGCGCGAGGCCGCGAAGGCGCTCGGCGTTCGGCTGGACGACGTGGCCGTGCGCGAGACCGCCGAGCTCGGACGCGCGTTCGACACGATCACCCGCAACCGGCCGGACGCGTTCATCATGCTGGCGGATCGCGTGTTCCTGCACGATCGCAGGCAGATCGCCGATTTCGCCGCGCAGAACCGGCTGCCCGCCGTATACGCGTATCGCGAGCTCGTGGAAGCGGGCGGCTTGATGGCGTTCGGGCCGAACTATGCGGAGATGCACCGCCGGGCCGCGGCATACGTCGACCGCATCCTGCGCGGTGCGAAACCCGGCGACCTGCCGATCGAGCTGCCGACGAAGTTCGAGCTGATCGTCAACATGAAGGCGGCGAAGGCGCTCGGCCTCACGATCCCGCAGTCGGTGCTCGTGCGTGCGGACGTGATCATTCGCTGATCGACTGTCGCGTCGCTGCCGCGCGCGTCGTCACAACAGCAGCGCGATTCGCTCCTCGTCGAGCGGCCGGTAGCCGAGCCGCGCATAGAACCGCCACGCGCCCGCGTTGCCGCGATGACACGCGGTGTCGATGCGGCCGATGCCGTTTTTCCGCAGATGATTCGCGAGCGCTTCGACCATTGCGGTGCCGATTCCCTGTCCTTGATATCGGTCATCGATCGTCACGTCGTCGAGCTTGGCAACGAGGCCGCCGCGCGACGTCGAGATCGCACGGCAGACGACACAGGCCCCGGCGACTTCACCGTCCACTTCTGCGATCCACACGAAGCCAAGCTCCGGCCGGGCGAGAAAGAGATCGAGCGCGCGCTCGAGTGCTTCCGGACCGCCGTCGCCGTAGGCGCTTGCCGACGCGCGATAGTGCTCGTCGGCGCCGAGGAATCGTGCGAGCAGCCGTTCGGCGCCCGGCCGCGTGGCCTGGGTCATCGGTGCACAGGCGATGCGATCCACCCGAATCCTCGTGTGACGTACCGGCATTACGTGCGACCTGCCTTCGTCACGAGCGACGCGCCAGCATTACGTCGATTCCGGACTTGCCGCGCGCAGCGGTAGAAGCGCCGTGCGGATCGCCGGGGGGACCTCGACCGGCCGCCGCGTCGTCCGGTCGACCCAGACATGAACAAAGCGGCCCGTCGCAGCGGCGATTCCTTCGTCACGGCGGAACAGCCCGATCTCGTAGGCGACCGACGAACGGCCGAGATGCGCGACACGAAGTCCGGCGTCGATGACTTCCGGAAACGACAGCGGCGCGTGGAAGCGGCACGCGGTCTCGACGACGATGCCGATCGCCGCGCCCTCTCGAATGTCGAGACCGCCGGCGCGGATCAGGTGCTCGTTCACGACGGTGTCGAAGTACGAGTAGTACGTCACGTTGTTGACGTGGCCGTACGTGTCGTTGTCCATCCAGCGCGTCGGAATCGCGCGCAACCACGGATAGGCGTCGCGCGACACCGGTGCGAACGGCACTGTCACGGTTGGCTCGAGATCGCGAGATCGACGAGCTCGATCCAGTGCCGCATCGGCGTGTCGGTGCCCGATTGCAGATGCGTCATGCAGCCGATGTTCGCCGTCGCGATCAGGTCGGGCCGGTGAGCAGCGAGCGCGCGCAGCTTGTTCGCCTTGAGCTCGCCGGCCAGCGCGGGCTGCAGGATCGAATACGTTCCCGCCGACCCACAGCACAGGTGCGCGTCGGTCACTGGCACCAGCTCGTATCCGGCGTCGGCGAGCAGCCGCTCGACCTCGCCGCGAATCGCGAATCCGTGCTGCAGCGTACACGGCGGGTGGAAGGCGAGCCGCGGACGCGCAGGCCGAGCCGCGAGCCGCGGACGCGCAGCACGAGTCGCGAGCTGCGGCGCCAGCGTGCCCCACTCGGCCGCGACGATCTCCACCGGATCCTTCACCAGCGTGGTGATCTTCGCAGCCTTCACCGCGTACGCCGGATCCTGCGCAAGAACGTGACCGTAGTCGCGCAGCATGACGCCGCAGCCGCTCGCGGTCATGACGATCGCCTCGGCGCCGTTCTCGACGTGCGGCCACCACGCGTCGATGTTGCGCCGCGCGAGCGCCCGTGCTTCGTCGTGCTCGGACAGGTGATACGACAGCGCGCCGCAGCAGCCACCGCCGTCGACGGCAATTGCCGAAATGCCGGCGCGATCGAGCACGCGCGCCGCGGCGGCGTCGATGTTCGGCGCAAGCGATGGCTGCACGCAGCCTTGCGCAACGACGACTTTGCGCGAATGCTTCGGCGCGGGCCACGCGCCGGCTTCGCGCGCCTGCGGAATCGACGACGCGAGCGCGCGCGGCAGGAACGGCCGGGCGAGCCGCCCGAGTCCGAGCGCGGCGCCAAACAGCGATTTCGACAAAAGTCCCCGGCGCAGTCCCGCGCGCGTCGCTGCCTCGAGTGGCGTGCGACCGACGCGATCGTCGACGAACTTGCGGCCGATGTCGACGAGTCGACCGTAGCGCACGCCCGACGGGCACGTCGTCTCGCAGCTGCGGCAGGTGAGGCAGCGATCGAGATGGAGTTGCGTGCTCGCCGTGACTTCACCGCCCTCGAGCGCCTGCTTGATCAGGTAGATGCGGCCGCGCGGCCCGTCGAGCTCGTCGCCGAGGATCTGGTACGTCGGGCACGTCGCCGTGCAGAATCCGCAGTGCACGCACGCGCGCAGAATCGCGTCCGCCTCGCGGCCGTCGGGCGTCGCGAGAAACGCGGGCATCAGCTTCGTTTCCATCAGCGCCTGCTCATGCGACGTTCACAAATGCATTCCGGCGTTTCCGCCGCCGTACGCCAGGAGCCGTCACAGCGCCGCATACATGCGGCCTGGATTGAGGACGCGCTTGGGATCGAACACGTCTTTCAACCGGCGATGCAGTCCGCGCATCGTTTCGGAAAGCGGCGCGAACGCACCGACGGCCTTGTCGCGGCCGCGATAGAGCGTCGCATGCCCACCGTGCTGTGCCGCCCATGCGCGCAGCGCGGTACCGGCCGACGCTTCGCGGCCGAGCACCCAGCGCAACGCGCCGCCCCACTCGATCAACTGCTCGCCCGGAAGGTTCGTCCACGGCGCCGTCGATGCAACGGACAGGCGCCACAACGTCGCGTCTCCCTGCGCGGCCGGCGCGAAATAGTCGAGTGTCTGATCGCGCACGTCGCACCAGAACGCCGCGCCGTCGACTTCCGCGCCGCCGATCGTGGAACGCGCGGCTTCGACCGCCGCCGCGGCGCCCGAAAGCCGCACCCAGAGCCGCCCGCCGCGAAAGCATGTCGCCGATATCGGCAGCGGCTTGCCGCCCCACTCGTTCACGAGCCGGATGGCGTCGGCACCGCTGCAGTCGACGACGCGCGTCGACTCGACCTTCGGCCGCGGCAGACACTTGAGCGAGATTTCTGTCAGCACGCCAAGCGTGCCGAGCGCACCCGTCATGAGACGCGAGACGTCGAAGCCGGCAACGTTCTTGATCACCTGGCCGCCGAACGCAAGCGCCTCGCCGGTGCCGTCGACGATCCGCACGCCGAGCACGAAATCGCGCACGGCGCCGGCGTGCGGTCGCCGGGGTCCCGAGAAGCCCGCCGCGACGACACCGCCAAGCGTGGCCCCGGGACCATGGTGCGGCGGCTCGAAGGCGAGCATTTGTCCATGCTCGGCGAGTGCGTCCTCGATTTCGGCGAGCGGCGTCGCCGCCCCTGCCGTCACGACGAGTTCGGCCGGTGCGTAGGCGACGATGCCGCGAAGCGCGCGCACGTCCAGCGGATCGCCCGCCAGTGACTCACCATAGAAATCCTTCGTGCCGCCGCCGTGGATGCGCAGCGGCCGGCCGTCGGCCGCCGCAGCGCGAATGCGATCGCGGATGCGCTCGATTTCAAGCGACTCCCGGGTTTGCTGGTGTCGGAGGTGCAACCCCCCGGTGTCGGAGGTGTAACTGCTGTTCACCGCGACGCGAGCTTATCGCGGTAGATCATGCGCGGCTCGTCGGCGTCGACGATCGTCGGATCGGCGAGCGCGCCCTGCTCCCATTCGCGCACGAACGGATGCGCGAGCAGCGCGTCGCAATACGCGCGCGCCGCACCTTCCGGCCTGACGCCGTACGTCCGGAACCGAAACGCGACCGGCGCATAAAAGCAATCGGCGATCGAAAAGCGCCCGCACAGAAAGGCGCCACCGGCGCCGAAGCGCCGCCTCGATTCGTCGAAGATCGCGACGACGCGCGCGATGTCGGCGGCAAGCGCATCCGACCACGGGCGCACGTCGACGCGCTCGCGGATGCACATCGTCATCTGGTTGCGCAGCGCGGAGAATCCCGAATGCATTTCGGCGCTGATCGCGCGCGCCCAGGCCCGTGCCGCGGCATCGGCCGGCCACATCTCGGGATGCCGCTCGGCGAGGTAGCCCGCAATGGCCATCGTGTCCCAAACGATGATGTCGCCGTCGTGCAGGCAGGGAACGAGACCGGACGGCGAAAAGCCGAGGTTCGCCGGATTCGGCGTATGGCCGGTCAACTGCACCGGCACTTCCTCGAACGGCTCGCCCGAAAGCTTCGTCACGAGGAAGCCGCGCAGCGACCACGACGAATAGTTCTTGTTGCCGAGGTAGAGCTTCATCACGGCGGCACCGTCTTTCCGGGATTCAGGATGTCGTGCGGATCGAGCGCGCGCTTCACGGCCTGCATCAGTTCGATGGCGTCGCCGTGCTCGGCGACGAGCGCGTCGAGCTTGTGCATGCCGACGCCGTGCTCGCCGGTGCAGGTGCCACCCATCGCGATCGCCCGCAGGGCCACACGCGCGGCCAGCGCCTCCGCTTTCGCGCGCTCTTCCGGACGGGCCGGATCGAACAGCACGACGAGGTGAAAGTTGCCGTCGCCGACGTGGCCGACGATCGGCGCGATCAATCCGGTCTGCACGATGTCCGCCTGCGTCTCGAGCACGCAATCGGTCAGCCGCGAGATCGGCACGCACGCGTCGGTGGCGAAGCCCTGCTTGCCCGGCGCGAGCGCCAGCGCCGCGTAGTACGCGTTG
>DATEIQ010000138.1:0-5636 GCA_035278845.1 Casimicrobiaceae bacterium
GCGCGCGACGCCGACCTGCTGCAAACCGGGCTCTCGCTCGAGCGCGAGCGTCTGCTGTCGGCGCCGTTCATTCGCAGCGCCGACTACGGCACGCGCTCGTCCACCGTGCTCGCGATCGGGCGCGACGGCGCGGTGCAGTTCATCGAGCGCGCGTTCGACGCCGCGGGCGAATCCGAAGGCGACGTCGAATTCCGGTTCACGACGGAGCATCCGCTCGTCTCCGCCGCGCAGGACTGAACGTCGCTCGAAACCGCGCGAGCGGCTCCTGGTTCGTGAAGACAGGTCTACCGCAGCGCGCGCGTCATTACCCGATGCGCGATGCCCGCTTCGAGAAATGCATCGCCGGTCGCGACGAATCCGTCGCGCGCGTAGAACGGCATCGCCTGCACCTGCGCATTGACGATCACCGAGGCATCACCGCGTGCCGCGGCGCGCGCGATCAGCGTGTGCATCAGCGCGCGGCCGATGCCAAAGCCGCGCCATTGCGCGAGCACCGCCACGCGGCCGATGTGGCCGTCGGCGAGCAGGCGCGCGCAGCCGATCGGCGCGCCCCCCTCGGCCTCCGCGAGCGCGTGAATCGATGCAAGGTCCGCGGCGTCGAACTCGAGCGCCTCCGGCACCCCCTGCTCGACGACGAACACCACGCGGCGCACTTCGCGCAATGCGTCGGCGGCGTCGGCCCACGCACACAGCCGCACGTCGAACCGTTTCGCTTCGTTCACGCACGCGCCTTTGCAGGGGGCTTCGCGCGCGCCTTTGCGCGCGTTCGGCCGTTTCGCGATGGGGCCGCGTATCGCTCGAAGCGCAGCGCCGCCTGCCCGGCGACCACACGCAGCGTGCATGCGCCGCCGACAGGCAACGTGAGCTTGTCGCGAACATGGCCGAATGGCAGCCCGGTGTAAACCGGTATCGCGAGTCGGTCGCGCACGTGCGCGATCGCAGCCGCGAGATCGTAGCCGGCGTCGTTGGCGTTCAGCTCGTATTCGGTGAACGCGCCGAGCAGCAACGCGCGCTGGCGCGCGAGGATGCCGGCGTGGAGCAACTGATAGAGCATGCGCTCGACGCGGTACGGATGCTCGGCGACGTCCTCGAGGAACAGGATGCCGCCGGTGACGTCCGGCATGTACGGTGTTCCAGCGAGGTGCGCGACCATTGCGAGATTGCCGCCCCACAGCGTGCCGGAAAGTGCGGGCGCATCGGGTCCGTCGAGCGCGCACGCCACTTCCCACGTGTCGTTGGACAGCACGCCGAAGCACTGCTCGAGCGTGAACGCCGACGGCTGTTGCGCCCCGAAGTCGTACGACGCCATCGGTCCCGCGAACGTCACCATGCCCGAACGTGCGAGCGCTGCGAGCGAGAACGCGGTGAAGTCCGAATGGCCGAGAAAGCGCTTGCCTGCGCGAGCGAGCGCCGTGAAATCGAGCCGGTCGAGCAGCCGCGTGAAGCCGTAGCCGCCGCGCAGCATCAGCGCGACATCGGCTTGCGGATCGGCGGCAACGCGCGCGATCGCGGCGAGCCGCTCGTCGTCGGGCGCCGAAAAGCGCTGGAACCGCCCGCGCGCACCGGCGTCGCAGCGCACGCGGTGACCGGAACCTTCGAGGCATGCGACCGCGCGGTCGATGGCGGGCGGATCCGCCGCGAAGCCGGCCGGCGCGAGGATCGTGAACGAAAGCGGCTTCACGACACGGCACTTCGCCGGCGCACGGCAAAAAATTGCGACAACAGCGCGCGACACGCTTCCGCGCCCACCCCGCCATCAACCCTCGTGTGGTGATTGAGCCGCGGCTCGGCGAACAAATCGATCACCGAGCCGCAGGCGCCCGATTTCGGATCCCGCGCGCCGAACACGAGCCGCGCGACGCGCGCATGCAGAATCGCACCCGCGCACATCGCGCAGGGCTCCAGCGTCGCATACAGCGTCGAGCCCGGCAGCCGATAGTTGCCGAGCGCAGCACCCGCCTCGCGCAACGCCGCGATCTCGGCGTGCGCGGTTGGATCGCTGCCGGCGATCGGCGCGTTGCCGCCGCGGCCGACGATCGCGCCGTCGACGACGACGACAGCGCCGACCGGAACCTCCCCGCGCGCGCCCGCCGCACGGGCGAGCACGAGCGCCTCAGCCATCCAGTCGTCATCGCTCACGGAACTCCCCGCAATCCGACGAAGACAGCCATTGCCACCGGCGTCCGGGGCCATTCGCGCTTGGGGCGGCCCTTCGCGCTCATCCTGCGTCCTCGATGTGAAAGCGATGCAGCAGCCGATGCAGTACCGGCGCAAACAGCAGGCCGGTAGCGGCGAGCAGGATCACGCCGCAGAACAGCGCATAGATGCCGTCGAAGACCTTGCCGCCCGGGCTCGTGATCTCCGTGGCCGAGCCCACGCCCGACAGCAGCAGCGCAGCCTGGTGAAATGCGTCAAGCCACGACATGCGCTCGAAAGCGTGGTAGCCGACCATGCCGACCCCGAGGGTCAGCCCGATCAGCGCGAACGCGTACGATGCAGCGCGGCGAACGCGCGTATAGAAGATCGTGCGCGGCGCCAGCGGATGAACGCGCCGTGACGCCGGCGACGTCACTCCCATTCGATCGTCGCCGGCGGCTTGCTCGACACGTCATAGACGACGCGGTTGATCCCGCGCACCTCGTTGGTGATCCGGTTGCTGATCGACGCGATCAGGTCGTGCGGCAGCGGCGCCCAGTGCGCGGTCATGAAATCGGTCGTCTGCACGGCACGCAATGCCACGGCGTGCTCGTACGTGCGCCCGTCGCCCATGACGCCGACCGAGCGGATCGGCAGGAACACGGCGAATGCCTGCGCGACGTTGTCGTACCACGTCTGCCCGTCCGCGTCGCGCGCGGCGCGCAACTCTTCGATGAAGATCGCGTCGGCGCGCCGTAGCAGATCCGCGTAGTCGCGCCGCACTTCGCCGAGGATGCGCACGCCGAGCCCGGGACCGGGGAACGGATGGCGATACACCATCTCGCGCGGCAGGCCGAGCTCGATCCCGAGCTTGCGCACCTCGTCCTTGAACAGCTCGCGCAGCGGCTCGAGCAGCGCGAGATGCAGCGTCTCCGGCAGCCCGCCGACGTTGTGGTGCGACTTGATCGTATGCGCCTTGTTGCCTTTCGCGGACGCCGACTCGATGACGTCGGGGTAGATCGTTCCCTGCGCGAGCCATTTGACGCCCGTCAGCTTCGCAGCCTCGCGCTGGAAAACCTCGACGAACAGGCGACCGATGATCTTGCGCTTCTGTTCCGGATCGACAACGCCCGCGAGCGCGGCCAGGAATTCGTCGCCCGCGTCGACGTGCACGACGCGTACGCCGAGATGCGTGGCGAACGTGTCCATCACCTGCTCGGCCTCGTTCTGACGCAACAGGCCGTGGTCGACGAAGACGCAGACGAGCCTTTTGCCGATCGCACGATGCAATAGCGCGGCCGCGACCGACGAATCGACGCCGCCGGACAGTCCGAGCAGCACCTGATCGTCGCCTACTTTCGCGCGAATCGCCTCGACGGCCTCGCCGGCGTAGTCGCGCATGTTCCAGTCGTGGGCGCACCCGCAGATGTCGTGCGCGAACCGGGCGAGGATCGCTGCACCCCTGCGCGTGTGCGTGACTTCGGGATGGAACTGCACGCCGTAGAAGCGGCGCGACTCGTCGGCCATTGCGGCGATGGCGCAGGCCGAAGACGAGCCCGCGAGCACGAAATCGGGCGGCAGCTCGATCACCTTGTCGCCGTGGCTCATCCACACGTCGAGCAGGCCGTGGCCTTCCGCGTTGCGGCGGTCCTCGATGTCGCGAAACAACGTCGTGTGGCCGCGTGCACGCACTTCGGCATACCCGAACTCACGCGCGCGCGACGCCTCGACGGAGCCACCGAGCTGCGCGGCCATCGTCTGCATGCCATAGCAGATGCCGAGCACCGGCACGCCAAGCTGGAACACCGCGGCCGGGGCGCGGGGCGCATTTTGCGCGGTGACGCTTTCGGGCCCGCCGGAAAGCACGATGCCACGTGCGCCGAAACCGCGGACGAATTCATCGCTGACGTCGTACGGGTGGATCTCGCAGTAGACATTCGTCTCGCGCAGCCTGCGCGCGATCAGCTGCGTGTACTGCGCGCCGAAGTCGAGGATCAGGATGCGGCAGTGCGGGGCCAACCTATTCCACCCGATAGTTCGGCGCTTCCTTGACGATCTGCACGTCGTGCACGTGCGATTCGCGCATGCCGGCGGCGGTGATCTCGACGAACTCGGCGCGCGTGGAAAGGTCGCCGATCGTCGGACAGCCGCAATAGCCCATCGCCGCGCGCAGGCCCCCGGTGAGCTGCAGAATGACGTTGGCGAGCGAGCCCTTGTACGGCACGCGCCCCTCGATGCCCTCGGGCACGAGCTTCTCGGCCGCACCCTCGCCTTCCGCATCCTGAAAGTAGCGATCGGAGCTGCCGAGCTGCATCGCACCGATCGATCCCATGCCGCGGTAGCTCTTGTACGAGCGGCCCTGATAGAGCTCGATGTCGCCCGGCGATTCTTCGGTGCCTGCAAACACGCTGCCGAGCATTACGGCGGCGGCGCCGGCCGCGATCGCTTTCGCGACGTCACCGGAGTAACGAATGCCGCCGTCGGCGACGACCGGTATGTCGCGTCCCGCGACGCCCGCGAGCGCGTCCTGGATTGCCGTGATCTGCGGCACGCCGACGCCGGCGACGATGCGTGTCGTACAGATCGAGCCGGGACCGATGCCGAC
The DNA here is from genome assembly GCA_035278845.1 of Casimicrobiaceae bacterium. Taxonomy (GTDB): domain Bacteria; phylum Pseudomonadota; class Gammaproteobacteria; order Burkholderiales; family Casimicrobiaceae; genus VBCG01. The sequence goes on from DATEIQ010000138.1 coordinate 4,742, forward strand.
CTTGACGCCGTCTGCGCCATTGTCGGCGAGCGCCGCAGCACCCGCCGCGGTGGCGACGTTGCCGCCGATCACCTGCACGCCGGGGTAGCGCTTTTTCACCCATGCCACGCGATCGAGCACGCCCTGCGAATGGCCGTGCGACGTGTCGACGACGATGACGTCGACGCCCGCCGCGACGAGCGCTTCGACGCGCGCGTCAGTATCGTCGCCGGTGCCGACGGCAGCACCGACCCGCAGCCGGCCGAGCTCGTCCTTGCACGCGCTCGGATGCTCGACTGCTTTCAAGATGTCCTTGACCGTGATCAGCCCGCGCAGCTCGTGCCGACCGTTGATGACGAGCACGCGCTCGAGACGATGACGGTGCATCAGCGCTTTCGCGGTGTCGAGATCGGTTCCTTCCGGCACCGTCACGAGCTTTTCGCCCGGCGTCATGATCTCGGACACCGGCTGGTCGAGATTCGTCTCGAAGCGAAGGTCGCGGTTGGTGACGATGCCGACGACGGTGCGGCCTTCGACGACGGGCAGGCCGGAGATCCGGTATTGCTGCGTCAGCGCCAGCACCTGCCGCACCGACATCGACGGCGGGATCGTGATCGGCTCCTTGACGACACCGCTCTCGAAGCGCTTGACCTTCGCCACTTCGGCTGCCTGCCGCGCCGGCGGCATGTTCTTGTGCACGATGCCGAGGCCGCCCTCCTGCGCAATGGCGATGGCGAGACGTGCTTCGGTGACCGTGTCCATCGCCGCCGACAAGAGCGGGATGTTGAGCGTGATGGTGCGGGTGAGGCGGGTTGCGAGGGAGACGTCGCGGGGAACGACGAGGGAGTGGGCGGGAACGAGTAGGACGTCGTCGAACGTCAGCGCCTTGCGGGCGACACGCATCAAACCCTCCTGT
>DATEIQ010000139.1:0-4641 GCA_035278845.1 Casimicrobiaceae bacterium
AGCACCGTGAGCGTGCAGGATCCGTCCGGCAATCCGGATCGTACGCAGGCGAGCGACCGCATCCTCGCGCTGCTGCGCGACCAGCTCAAGTAGCGCTTCCGAAGACGCGATTCCAGCGATGCGCTTCGCGTCACTCGGCAGTGGCAGCGAAGGCAATGGTCTCGTCGTCGAAGCGGACGGCACGTGCGTCCTGATCGACTGCGGCTTCCGGGTGCGCGACACGGTCGGGCGACTTGCGCGTCTAGGTCTTGCGCCGGAGGCGATCACGGGGATTCTCGTCACGCACGAACATGCCGACCATGCCGGCGGCGTAGCGGCGTTCGCGGCGCGCTACCGGATCCCGGTGTGGCTGACGTTCGGCACGATGGAGACGATCGGCTACGCATTCGAGCGCGTCGACCACGTCCGCGGCTTCGACAGCCACGACGTGTTCGGCATCGGCGCCATCGAGGTGCGGCCGTTTCCCGTGCCGCACGACGCGCGCGAGCCCGTGCAATTCGTCGTCGGCGACGGGGCGCGCAGGCTCGGCGTGCTGACCGACATCGGCGTCGTGACACCGTACGTCGAGGCGAGCCTTTCCGGCTGCGACGCGCTGGTGCTCGAGTGCAACCACGACCTCGACATGCTCGCGGGCGGCGACTATCCGTGGCCGCTCAAGCAGCGCATCGCGAGCCGCCTCGGGCACCTGCACAACGAGGCATCGGCGAAGCTGCTGGCCGCCATCGACACTTCGCGGCTGCGTCATGTAATCGCGGCGCATCTATCGCATCAGAACAATACGCCGGAGAAGGCCCGCGCGGCGCTTGCGGGCGCGCTCGATTGCGTGCCCGACTGGATCGGCATTGCCGACCAGGCGGACGGCTTCGACTGGCGCGAGCTCTGACGTCAACACCTGCTACTCCGAGGGATCCATTCATGGAAAAGCGCAAAGAGCTCTATCGCGGCAAGGCGAAGACCATGTACGCCACCGACGACCCGCTGCGACTGGTGATGCACTATCGCGACGACGTATCGGCGTTCGACGGAGCGAAGGTTGCCAAGCTCGCGAAAAAGGGCGAAACAAACAACCGCATCAACGCGTTCGTCATGGAGCGTCTCGGGCAAGCAGGCATCCGGTCGCATTTCGTGTCGCTGCTGAACGAGCGCGAGTCGCTGGTGAGGGCGATGCGGATGATTCCGGTCGAGTGCGTCGTGCGCAACGTCTGCGCGGGCTCGATGGCCAAGCGCTACGGCATCGAGGAAGGCCGCAAGCTGTCCGAGCCGATCTTCGAGTTTTTCCTGAAAAGCGACGTGCTGCACGATCCGCTCGTCAACGACGACCACATCCGCGTGCTGAAGTGGGCGACCGCCGACGAGATCGCGCAGATGAAGGCGCTGACGCATCGGGTGAACGAGGTGCTGAAGCCGATGTTCGCCGACGCCGGAATCGATCTCGTCGATTACAAGCTGGAGTTCGGCCATCCGCGCGACGACCCCGACGGCCCGCTCGTGCTCGGCGATGAATTCACACCGGACGGCTGCCGGCTGTGGGACGCGAAGACCGGCGAGAAGCTCGACAAGGATCGCTTCCGGCGCGATCTGGGCGATGTGATCGAACACTATCGCGACGTCGCGAAGCGGATCGGCGTACCCTTGTAGCGGCCCCGCGGCAACGCGGGGAAATGCGGGTCAGAGATGTATTTCCCGGCCCGTGGGCGTCATTCGAGGCATTTGCGTCGGGAACTGCATCTCTGACCCGCATTTGCGGTAACGAAACATGGAGCGCGCCCAGCGATGCGCGGCGACGCGATGAATGGCGGCTCGATGACGCTCGCGTACCAGCAGATCCACATCGACGCTGCGCGCAACGCCACCGACGATTTCAACCCGTTCCACGATCCGCGCAAGGCGCAGCTCGTCCGCGGCAATCCGTTCGCCGGGACGATCGTGATGGGTTTCCAGCTCGAAGGCCTGATCGAGCACGCGATCGACCTGCATCGCGACGCGCATGCCGAGCACGCGCTCGTCGAGCAGGAGGCCCTGCATTTCAGCAACTACCAGCTCACGTTCGCGAACGTGCTGGCGCCCGGCCAACGTTTCGGGATCGAGATCAAGCCGACGATCGTGGCGGCCGATCGCTCGTCGCTCGCGAATCGCGTCGTGATCCGCGCGGAAGCGACGGGGGCACCGCTGACACCGGGGGTTGCACCTCCGACAGCGGGGGATACACCTCCGACACCGGGGGTTGCACCTCCGACACCGGCAAGCATGGTGCTTCTCGGCTACAAACGCGAGACGCGCGAGCCGCTCGTGGCGCCCGATTGCGACCCGTCGCCGCTGCCTGCGCTGCGGCCACTGCCCGATCGCTCATTCGTGCCGGGCACCGCGTGCTTCCTGAAGCGCAAGTTCCTGAACACGGGCAATGCGAAGAACTTTCTCGCGGGCAGCCTGTGCGACCAGGGTTACTACTTCGACGAAATCGCCGAGCGGGTCAACTTTCCGGATTTGTTTCCCGCGTCGCTGCTCTCGTGCGCACTGCTCGAAAAGGCACAGCAGGAGGGACACGACTTCCTTGCCGACCCGATGGTGTACATGGCGCACACGATCGCCGTCGACCGCAGAATCGCACGGCGACTGCGCAGCAACGACGTGCTGCACATGCTGGTCGAGGGTCCCGAAATCGTCGAAGGCGAGAAGGGTCTGAAGACGTCGGGCGTGCGCAAGCTCCGCTTTCGCTGCTTCGGACTCGTGGGACACGAGGAGATGCTGTACCGCGCCGAAGTGCTGATGGCGCCGCTCGCGTCGATTCTCCGGTAGCGTTGATGCTGCAGTAGCGCGTCGATCCTGCAATAGCGCGCCGCGGCGCCGGATCAAAGCCCCAGCACCGTCCCGGTTACGCCGGGCTCGCCCGATTCCCAGATCTCGTTGAAGCGCTCGACCAGCGCCTTCGCGCGCTCGGGGCTGCCGATCGACAGCTTGCCCGCAGGATGGTCGACGTGGAAGCGGTGGACGAAATGCACGTCGTCGACGATCAGCAGCGGGTCCATCGCCGCACGCGCGCCGCCGCTCGTGCGATAGATCTTCATCGCGTGCGAATGACGCGCAAGCAGCGCGGTGACGCGGGCGCCGAACGATTCGATCCAGCGCGTGTCGTGCACGATGATGTCGAATCGCGCGCCCGGGCTCCGACGGAGGAACGCTGCGACAGCATCCGTGCGCTCAGCGGAATTCCACCCACCCCACGACAGGTCGATGTCGAACACCTTGATCGTCAGCCGCGCGAGCGCGATGACGTCGTCCTGCGCGCGCACGAGCGCGGCGAGCGTGCCGAGGCGCTCTTCGCGTGGAAGTCCGGGCGGCGGCGGAATAGAGGTGTCAGGGGGTCGTGAGGAAACCATGTCGATGCCATTCGCAAAGCAGGTCGAGCGTTTCCGGCGCGAGCGCGGCGCATTCGGCCGTCGAAAGCGACCGGCGATCGGCGAGCCTCCGCAGAATCTGCCGGTCGGTGCGCGGAAGCGGCGCGTCGTCGCCGTTCAGGTAATACCGCGCGTCATCGTAGAGCAGTTGCGTGCGGCGGTCGAGCCTGACGCCCGCGCGACGAATCCGCTGCCGGACGGCCGTGCGCGACGCGCGGGACGGCGTGAACACGACGTCGGGCTTGGGCTCGGTGAGGAAGCGGCCGATGAAGCGCCGGACATCGCGTTCGTTCCAGCGCACGTGGTCGATCGCCTCGCCCATGCGGCGCGCAAGCCGCGGATCGATCCGCGCCGGCGCAGCCGACGGGCGCAAGTCGGGATCGGCATAGCGACCCGGCACGTCGAGGGCGTCGCGCAGATGGTCGACGAACGCCTCGGCAAGCTCCTGGTTGCGCGGCGCGCGAAACCCGATCGAATACGTGATGCAGGCGTCGACCGCGGTACCGTCGTGCGCAAACTGCGGCGGCAGGTACAGCATGTCGCCGGGTACGAGCGTCGCGTCCTGCTCGGGCGTGAAGCGCCGCAGGATGCGCAGCGGCAGGCCCGGCCGCAGCGAAAGGTCGTCCTGGCGGCCGTAGCGCCAGCGGCGCCTCCCGTGCGTCTGCAGCAGGAACACGTCGTACGAGTCGAAATGCGGCCCCACGCCCCCGCCCGGCGCTGCATAGCTGACCATGATGTCGTCGAGCCGCGCATACGGAATGAACGCGAAGCGCCGCAACACCGCATCGGCGCCGTCGTCGTGCAGGTTCACGCCCTGCACGAGAAGCGTCCAGTTGGACGCGGGCAGCTTGCGCAGATGGCTGCGCGCGAACGGACCGTGCGTCAGCGAATAACGGTTGCTTTCGCGGCAGACGAGGCGCGATGCCACGTCGTCGCGGGCGGCCAGGTCGAACAGCGCGTCGCGCGACAGCGTTGTCGCAAGATCGGCGACGGCCGCGCGGACGAGCAGCGGTTCCTTGTGCCAGTGGCGCGCAAGGAACACGGCCGGCGCGCGTCCTCCCAACAGTCGCATTCGATCGCGCGCGGCCATGACGCGAGTATAGCGAGCGTGCTGCCGCGAAAATCGGCGTCCGTCGGGCGGGCGCGACCGTCGGAATGCGGGAGGTACAATGGCTCTGCTTCCTTCCGCCGGCGTCCGCTGCCGCCTTTTCCCACTGACGCGAATGCCATGAACGTCTTCGCCAAT
>DATEIQ010000140.1:0-8078 GCA_035278845.1 Casimicrobiaceae bacterium
TGATCGCGCTGAACGAGGGGCTGCGCGAGTTCGAGGACGTCGACAACGGCGTCGCTACGTGCGAATTCGCGACCGGCGAGGTCGCAACCATCTATGCGTCCCGCACGATGGCGCACGGCTTCGAGTGCCTGACCGAGGTCATCGGCACGCACGGGCGGATCACCGTCGGGGGCGAAGGCCGCTTCGACCACGTCACGATCGCCGACGCGCATGGCGTACGCCACGAGTGCACGCCGTCGTTCTACGAGCGCTTCGAGGACGCGTTCCTGCGCGAGGACACCGAGTTCGTGCAGACGGTTCTCGACGATCGCGCGCCACCGCTCACGCTGCGCGACGCGACCGAGGCGACGCGCATTGCCATCGCGATGCAACAATCGCTGCGCGAGCGGCGCGTCGTCACATTCTAGGCAGCGTGGCCGCGGCCCGCGCAGGGCATCTGCGCGGGGACATACGGCCGATCGGGGGAAAGCGTCTGGGTTCGTTGTCATCGCGCTTCGCATGGACGTTCCTGCTTCTGGCTGCGGCGTCCGCCGCGTTCGCCCAGGGTGAGGTCAACGTCGTGTGCAGCGTGCCGCTGCCGTGGTGCGAGGCCCTTGCCGCGGCTTACCTGCGCGAAACGGGGACGACCGTCAATCTGACGGTGAAAACGCCGGCAGACGCGCTGGCGCAGCTTGCGGCCGAGCGCGACGATCCGCGGCACGACGTGTGGTACGCGGGCACGGCGGGAATGCACGGGCAGGCGTCCGGTGCCGGCCTTACCGAGGAATACCGGTCGCGGCGATTGCCGGAGCTTGCCGACTGGGCGGTGCGCGAGGCGGAGCGATCGGGTTTCCGCGCAGTCGGCGTGCACGCGGCAGCGCTCGGCATCGCCTACAACACGCGCGTGCTCGCGCAAAAGCAGTTGCCCGAGCCCCGCTGCTGGACCGATCTCGCGCGCGCCGAATACCGCGACGAGGTCGAAGTGCCGAACCCCATATCGTCGCGAACGGCCTACGCGGCGCTCGCGACGCTCGTGCAGTTCTTCGGCGAGGAGCGGGCCTTCGAGCTGCTGCGTGGGATCCATCGCAACGTCAAGACGTATCAGCGCACCGGCGTCGGGCCCATCCGCGCCGCGGCACGGGGCGAGACGACGATCGCCGTCGCGTGGCTGCACGACGCCGTGACCGAAATCGCCAACGGCTTTCCGATCCGGCTGGTCGTGCCGTGCGAAGGTGCGAGCTACGAGGTCTACGCGATGAGCATCGTCCACGGAACGCCGCGGATGGAAGGCGCCAAGCGGTTCTATGATTGGGCGCTCGGCGTGTCCGCGCAGCGAATCGGAGGCCAGATGAAGTACTTCCACGTACCGTCGAACAAGTCGGTCCCGGTTCCCGCGGTGGCGCCGAACTGGTCGGAGATCAAGCTCGTGCCGATCGATTTCGCGCGCTTTCAGAGCGCGCCGGAGCAGCGGCGCCTGCTCGAACGCTGGGACCGCGAAGTGCACGCGACGCCGCGATGACGGCCGCCACGCAGCGCGCGGAACGCTACGCCTTCGCGCAGTCGCTTGCGCGGCGCGCCGGGGCGCTTGCGAACGACTACTTTCGCGATCGCGAGCGCCTGACGGTCGAGATGAAGGGACCGCAGGATTTCGTGAGCCACGCCGACCGCGACGTCGAGGCGCTGTTGCGGCGGGAGATTGCGGCCGCGTATCCCGGCGATGCATTTCTCGGCGAGGAGACCGCCGCATCGTTCACTGGAGCGCTCGATCGCTGCTGGGTCGTCGACCCGATCGATGGCACGCATAACTTCTTGCGCGGCGTGCCGTACTGGAACGTCGCGATCGCGTGCGTCGAGGCAGGACGCGCGACGATCGGCATCGTGTACGACCCGGCGCACGACGAGCTCTATCGCGCGCAAGAGGGCGACGGCGCCTGGTGCGAGCACGGCGGCGAGAGCCGGCGGCTGCACGTCGCCGAGACGTCGGCGCTGCCGGGCGCGTTCGTCGCGCTGGGACATCACGATCGCGCGCCGAGCGAGCGCTATCTCGAGATTCGTCGCCGCATGATGGCCGAGGGCGTGGCGATGCGCAATTTCGGTTCGGGCGCGCTGCAGCTCGCGCACGTCGCCGCGGGCCGCCTCGACGGATTCATCGAGCTCGAGCTGTCGATCTGGGATGCGATCGGCGCGCTTGTGATTGTCGAGCAAGCCGGCGGGCGCACGTTACCGTTCATGCCGCAGCCCGTGACGGCGAAGGCGGTGTGCGTGGCGGCGGCGCCGGGCGTGTTCGACGGGGTGTCGGAATTGGTTTCAGGAAGATAGGATCAAAGACGATATATCGCGAACTGTGCGATAAATCGTCTCCGCGACCCTGTTTCCCCCGCACTACTTCTTCGCAAAATCCCCCGCATACGCATACCCGATCCCCGCCGGATCGATGTACTTGCGCATCGCCGCGTTCGCCGATTCCACCGTGACGGCCGCGATGGCGGCATCGATGCGCGCCGACTCGGCCCACGTGCGGCCGAGATACTCTTGCAACACGAGCGACCCGGCCAGCACGTCGTCCTGGGCGCGGGCGATGCGTCGCTCCTCGAGCAGCGCCTTCTTTGCGGCGGCGACTTCGGCGTCGCCGAAGCCGGCGTCGCGCGCACGCGCGAATTCCTCGCCGGTCGCGGCCTTCACCTTCGCGAGGTTCTGCGGCGCGAAGATCGCGTAGATCACGAACGTGCTGTTGGCGTCGATGGACGCCGGTTGCAGCACCGACCCGACCCCGTATGACAATCCATCCTGTACGCGCACGCGCTTGAAGATGCGCGAATCGGAATCGCCGCCGAGCATCCGGTTCGCCACGACGAGCGACGCGTAATCGGGCGCCTGGTCGTTGAGCGGCATCGCGAGTCGGCCGAACATCGCTGCGTTCGCCTTGTCCGGCGTCTCGAACGTTTGCGGCGCGCTCGCCGTCGCGTAAAAGGGCTGCGGCACGCGCGCATAGGCGGTCTTGCCCGCGAAGTCACCGAACAGCTCGCGGGCGAGCGTGCGAATGGCTGCCACGTCGAAGTCGCCGACAATCGCGAGCTCGGCATGCGACGCACCGTAGAACTTCGCGTGGAAAGCCTTGACCGCGTCGACGTCGAGCGCCTTCACGCGCGTGACTTCCTCGTCGATCGTCGGCGTGTAGCGAACGTCGTCGGGCGGATACGGATTGCCGGCTCGCGCGGCGGCGCGCCGCGCGATGGCCGTCGGATCCGTGCGGCTTTGTTCGAGCGCGGTCAAACGCTCGCGCTTCAGCTGCTCGAACTCCGACGGCACGAACGCGGGCTCGCGCAGCGCCTCGGCGATGAGGCGCAGCACGTCGGGCACGCTTCCGCGAACAGTTTTTGCCGAGGCCACCACGGTGGCGCCGCCGCCGCCGATGTCCACCTTGGCGCGCAGGCGGTCGAGTGCGTCGTCGAACGCCTGCCGATCGTGCTTCGTCGTGCCGCGCTCCAGCATGGCGGCGGTGAACGTCGACACCGGATTGCTGTTGCGAAGGCTCTCCGTGTCGCCGATGTCGAGGCGCAACTCGAGGTCAGCCGTCTCGCCGCGCGTCTTTTTCGGCAACAGCGCGACGCGCATGCCGTTCGGCAGCTGAAAGCGCTCGGTGCGTGCCTCGAGGTTCGCAGGCGTCGGGTCGAACGCTTCGCCCGCCGCCACCGGCGGATCGCCCTTGTAGTTGCGGACGAGCGCGGGAATGTCGACGGCGGCCGCGACGGGCGCGCGGTCGGGCTTCGCCTCGGGCAGGAACATGCCGATCGTCAGATTCGACGTCTTGAGCCATTCGCCGGCGACGCGCGTGACGTCGGCAGGCGTGAGCTTGCGCCAGCGATCGCGGCGGATGAAGAACAGCCGCCAGTCGCCTTCCGCGATGGCCTCCGCGAGCGCGACCGTCATGCGCTCGGGATCGTTCACCGTGTCGTCGAAGTCCTTCTGCATTTTCGTGCGCACGCGGTCGAGCTCGGCCGCCGTGATCGGATGCGCGGGCACGTCGTACAGCGTCGCGAGCAGCGTGTCGCGGGCCGCGTCGACCGACTCGCCGACGGGGACCTGCGCCCAGAAAATGACGAATCCGGCATCGTGCTGCAGAAACGTCCAGTTCTCGACCGACGACGCTTTCTTGCCCTCGACGAGCGCCTTGTACAGACGTCCCGCCGGCTCGACCGTCATGATTTCGGCGAGCGCTTCCAACGCGGTGGCGTCGACGTTGGCGCCCTGCGGATAGTGGAACATTGCGCCGAGCCACTGCGTGCCCGCGACGCGTTTGACGGTCACGGTACGCTCGCCGTCCTGCACCGGCTCGACCGTGTAGAGCTTCGGCAGCGTGCGCGTCGGTTTCGGGATGGCGCCGAAGCGGCGCGCGATCGTGGCGAGCGTGCGGTCGGTGTCGAACTTGCCGCCGACGGTGAGCACCGCGTTGTCCGGCTGGTAGTACATCTTGTAGAAGGCACGCAGGCGCTCGAACGGAACGTGCTCGATGTCCGAGCGCGCACCGATCGTCGGCTTGCCGTAGTTGTGCCAGTCGAACGCCACCGCCGCCATGCGCTTCCACAGCACGCTCTGCGGCTGGTTCTCCCCCCGTTCGAACTCGTTGCGCACGACGGTCATTTCCGAGTCGAGCTCGGCCTTGCTGAACGTCGAGCGCGTCATCCGTTCCGCTTCCATCATCAGCACCCAGTCGAGCGCTTCCTGCGACGCGGTGAACGTCTCGAAGTACGTCGTGCGATCGTACGAGGTGGTGCCGTTGAACTGCATCCCGCGGCGGCCAAGCTCGGCGAACACGCTCGGCACCGACGGCGTGCCCTTGAAGAGCATGTGCTCGAGCAGGTGCGCCATGCCGGTCTCGCCGTAGTTCTCCTGGCGCGAGCCGACCTTGTAGGTGACGTTCACCGTGGTCGTCGGCTTCGTGGCGTCGGCGAACAGCAGCACCGTAAGGCCGTTCGCGAGCCGGTATTCGTCGACGCCTTCGACGCTCGTGACCTTCGTCACCCCCTGTGGCAAATCCGCGTGTGCCGCAGTAGCCAGGAAGGCGAAAGGAAGGAACGCGAAGACCAGGAGCAGCCGGCACAGGCTGCCGCAGCGAGCGGGCATGGGCGTAGGGGTCGGGGTTGCGGGGCGACGTTGAGACAGCACGAGCGTCGGAATAGTGCCGAACATTGACGTTAACGTAAACGTAATGTAGCGTGGCAAGGGCACGTCGGGCCGCGGCGCCTCGGGTAAGCTTGGCGTCCCGGCCCCTCGTCCCCCTTCGGGCCACCCGTGCGATGACCGATCTCTCCACGCGAGCGCCGCTCGTCTACAAGCCCGTCGCGAAGGTTCGCTTCGTGACGGCGGCGAGCCTGTTCGACGGCCACGACGCGTCGATCAACATCATGCGGCGCATCCTGCAGTCCACCGGCTGCGAGGTGATCCATCTCGGTCACAATCGCTCGGTCGAGGAGATCGTCGACTGCGCGATCCAGGAAGACGCGCACGGCATCGCGATCTCGTCGTATCAGGGCGGGCACGTCGAGTTCTTCACGTACATGCTCGACCTGCTGCGCGAGCGCGGCGCCGGGCACGTCAAGGTCTTCGGCGGCGGCGGCGGGGTGATCGTGAACGCCGAGATCGACGCGTTGCACGCGTATGGCGTCACGCGCATCTTCTCGCCCGAGGACGGCCAGAAGCTCGGCTTGCAGGGGATGATCAACGAGATCGTCGCCGCGGCCGACGTGGATCTCACGCAAACCGTTCCGGATTCGGTCGCCGCGCTCGCCGACGGCGATCGCTTCGCCCGCACGCGCGCGCTGGCGCGGACGATCAGCGCGTTGGAGGCGGGCGTCGCGAGCGATGCCTTCCGCGCGGCACTCGCCGAGGCCGCCGCGCGAACCAGGGCGCCCGTGCTCGGCGTCACCGGCACCGGCGGCGCAGGAAAAAGCTCGCTCACCGACGAGATCGTGCGGCGGTTCCGGCTCGACCAGGCCGATCGGCTGAAGATCGCGATCCTGTCGATCGATCCGTCGCGGCGTAAATCGGGCGGTGCGCTGCTGGGCGACCGGATCCGGATGAACGCGATCCATGCGCCGAACATCTACATGCGCTCGCTCGCCACGCGCGACGCCGGCAGCGAGATTTCGAAAGCGTTGCCGGACGCGATCGCGGCGTGCAAGGCGGCGGGATTCGATCTGGTGATCGTCGAGACGTCGGGCATCGGCCAGGGCGACGCGGCGATCGTTCCGCACGTCGACGTCTCGCTCTACGTGATGACGCCGGAGTTCGGCGCGGCCTCGCAGCTCGAGAAGATCGACATGCTCGACTTCGCGGACTTCGTTGCCATCAACAAGTTCGACCGCAAGGGCGCGCAGGATGCGCTGCGCGACGTGCGCAAGCAGTACCAGCGCAACCGCGAGCAGTTCCGCACGCCGCCCGACGAGATGCCCGTTTACGGCACGGTGGCATCGCGCTTCAACGACGACGGCGTGACGGCGCTGTACCAGGCGCTCGCGGCGGCATTGCGTGCGGAGGGCCTGGCGCTCGGCGAAGGATCGCTGCCGCATCCCGCCGCGCGCCATTCGACTGCGCAGCAGGCCGTCGTCCCGCCTGCGCGCGCCCGGTATCTCGCCGAGATCGCCGACTGCGTGCGCGGCTATCACCGGTGGTCGGAAACGCAGGCGAAGATCGCGCGCGAGCGGCAGCAGCTGCGCGCGGCGAAGGCGATGCTCGCCGACTTGGGGGTCAGAGCCGTAAGTCGCGAGCAGGCGGCGGGTGCTCGCGACGATCGTTCGCGACTTACGGCTCTGACCCCAGAGTCGGATGCGCCGACGAAAATCGTCCCGGACCCTGCTTCTCCGGCGATCGACAAGCTCATCGCCGAACGCGACGCGAAGCTCGACGCGCGCTCGCGCAAGCTGCTCGACATGTGGCCGCGCACGAAATCGGCGTACGGCGCCGACGAATACGTCGTAAAGATCCGCGACAAGGAGATCCGCACGGCGCTCACGACGACGTCGCTATCGGGCACCAAGGTGCGCAAGGTCGTGCTGCCGCGTTACGAGGACGACGGCGAGATTCTGCGCTGGCAGCTCGCCGAGAACGTACCGGGGAGCTTTCCGTTCACCGCCGGCGTGTTCGCCTTCAAGCGCGAAAACGAGGACCCGACGCGGATGTTCGCCGGCGAAGGCGACGCGTTCAGGACGAACCGGCGCTTCCATCTGCTCGCCGACGGCATGCCGGCTGCGCGGCTGTCGACCGCGTTCGATTCCGTCACGCTGTACGGCAACGACCCCGACCGCCGGCCCGACATCTACGGAAAGGTCGGCAATTCCGGCGTGTCGATCGCGACGCTCGACGACATGAAGGTGCTGTATTCGGGCTTTGATCTCTGCGCGCCGAACACGTCGGTGTCGATGACGATCAACGGTCCCGCGCCGACGGTCCTCGCCATGTTCATGAACACGGCGATCGACCAGCAACTCGAGAAGTTCGCCACGGACAACGGCCGCGAGCCGACTGACGACGAGGCCGCCAAGATCCGCGCATGGACGCTGGCGACGGTACGCGGCACCGTGCAGGCGGACATCCTGAAGGAGGACCAGGGCCAGAACACGTGCATCTTCTCGACCGAGTTCAGCCTCAAGGTGATGGGCGACATCCAGGAATACTTCGTCCGCCACGACGTCAAGAATTTCTACTCGGTGTCGATTTCCGGCTACCACATCGCCGAGGCCGGGGCGAATCCGATCTCGCAGCTTGCCTTCACGCTCGCCAACGGCTTCACGTTCGTCGAGGCGTATCTGGCGCGCGGCATGCACATCGACGATTTCGCGCCGAACCTGTCGTTCTTTTTCAGCTACGGCATGGATCCGGAGTACGCGGTCATCGGCCGCGTCGCGCGAAGGATCTGGGCGGTGGCGATGCGCGAGCGCTACGGCGCCAACGAGCGCAGTCAGAAGCTCAAGTTCCACTCGCAGACGAGCGGCCGCAGCCTGCACGCGCAGGAGATCGCGTTCAACGACATCCGCACGACGCTGCAGGCGTTGATCTCGACGTACGACAACACCAACTCGCTGCACACCAACGCGTACGAC
>DATEIQ010000141.1:0-4810 GCA_035278845.1 Casimicrobiaceae bacterium
ATGGCGCAGGCGGTCGCGCGCGCGATCGCGCTGCACGAGCCGCTCGTCGCCGAAGCCGGCACCGGCACCGGCAAGACCTTTGCCTATCTCGTGCCGGCGCTGCTCGCCGGCGGCAAGGTGATCATCTCCACCGGCACGAAGACGCTGCAGGACCAGCTGTTCGAGCGCGACCTGCCGCTGATCCGCGATGCGCTTGCCGCGCCGGTGACGGTGGCGCTGCTCAAAGGCCGCGCCAATTACGTCTGCCACCATCACCTCGAGCGCACCGCGCGCGAAGGCCGCCTGCCGTCGCGCGCGGACGTTCGCTACCTGCCGAAGATCGTCGCTTTCGCGCGTGCCGCGAGCCGTGGCGATCGTGCGGAGCTCGCCGACGTGCCCGACAACGCGTCGATCTGGCCGCTCGTCACGTCGACGCGCGACAACTGTCTCGGCAGCAACTGCGCGTTCTACCGCGAATGCTTCGTCATGAAGGCGCGCAAGGAGGCGCAGGACGCCGACGTCGTCGTCGTCAACCATCACCTGTTCTTCGCCGACGTGACGCTGCGCGACGAAGGACTGGCCGAGCTGCTGCCCGCGTGCAACACCGTGATCCTGGACGAGGCGCATCAACTGCCCGATACGGCGACGCTGTTCTTCGGCGAGCAGACGAGCGCATCGCAACTGACCGAGCTCGCGCGCGACGCCGAGGCGATCGCGCGGTCGCAGTTGCGCGACGTGCCCGATCTGCCGGATGCGGGTGCCGATCTCGCGCCGCTGATCCGCAAGCTGCGGCTCGCGGCCGGCGATGCGCCCGGCAAGCTCGCGCAGCAGGCGCTCGCGACGCGCACGGCGTTCATCGAGGCTCTCGAGGCGCTCGCCGCGGGACTCGACCGACTGGCAACGGAGATGCGCATGGTGGCCGAGCGCAGCGAGGACGTGGCCGTCGTCGCGCGCCGCGCCGAAGCGGCGGCCGATGCGGTCGCGCGCTGGCAGGCGGGTCTTCGCGGTGACGATTCGGGCAATGCGTGGATTCGCTGGATCGACGTGAGCGCGCAGGGCTTCCAGCTCCACGCGTCGCCGCTGTCGGTGGCCGACGTGTTTCGCCGCCAGGTCGACGACACCGGGCGTGCATGGATCCTCACGTCGGCGACGCTCGCCGTCGGCCGCGACTTCTCGCACTACACGGGCCAGCTCGGATTGACGGACACCGCAACGGGTTGCTGGGACAGCCCGTTCGACTATTCGCAGCAGGGCCTGCTGTACGTACCGCGCAGCCTGCCCGCGCCGAACACCGCCGAGCACACGAATGCAGTCGTCGACGGGGCGCTGCCGGTGCTGCAGGCGAGCGGCGGCCGCGCGTTCCTGCTGTTCACGACGCTTCGCGCGCTGAATCTCGCGCGCGAACGCCTCGCGGAAGGATTGGCGCGCAACGGCCTCTCGTTTCCCGTGCTCGTCCAGGGCGACGGGTCGAAGACCGAGCTGCTGCTGCGCTTTCGCGCGCTCGGCAACGCGGTGCTACTCGGCAGCGCGAGCTTCTGGGAAGGCGTCGACGTTCCGGGCGACGCGCTTTCGGTCGTGGTGATCGACAAGCTGCCGTTCGCGCCGCCGGACGATCCGCTGCTGGCGGCGCGGCTTGCCAAGCTCGCCGCCGACGGCGGCAACGCGTTCATGGACTGGCAGCTGCCGCAGGCGGCGATCAGTCTCAAGCAGGGCGCGGGCCGGCTGATCCGCACGGAAACGGATCGCGGCGTGCTGATGCTGTGCGATCCGCGGATCGTCGACAAGCCTTACGGGCGACGCATTTGGCAGAGCCTGCCGCCGATGAAGCGCACGCGCGATCTCGCCGACGTCATCGCGTTCTTCGGCGGTGACGCACCCGGACAAAAGACAACGGCTGCCTAGCAGGAAAGCGCGCGCACGGCGCCCGTCCTTGTTGCTCTTGTCGCGCAGCCGGCGAAGGGCCGCCCCGAGCCGGCGGCGGAGTCATCACCGGCGCGAAGTATCGTGGGAGCGAAGCGACCGAAACTTCGCGCCGCCTACCAGAATTTCCACCACGGCTTGGCAGGCGCACCTGCGACGTAGACGCTCTCGGGGAACGTCTTCGTCAGGATCTGGTGCGCGTCGTCGGCGAGCTGCGTCAGGCCGAGCTTGCGGTAGCTCTTCTCCATGACGTCGAGCGCGTGCTCGTTCGACGGCGTCTGCGGATAGTTGATGAGCGAGGCCTGCGCGCGGTTCGCCGACGCGACGTACGCGCCGCGCGCGTAGTAGTACCGCGCGACGTGCACTTCGTACATCCCGAGCGCGTTGGTGAGATAGCGCATCCGCGTCTGCGCGTCGTCCGCGTAGCGGCTCTCGGGAAACTTGCGCACGAGTTCCTTGAAGGCCGCGAACGATTCGCGCATCGACTTCGGGTCGCGCTCGGAAAGGTCGAGCTCGTAGACGTACCCGAACACTCCCTGGTCCTCGCGGAAGTACACGAGGCCCTTCAGGTAATACGCATAGTCGACGCTCGGGTGATTCGGATACGTGCGGATGAAGCGGTCGCAGGCGGCCGTCGCGGCGGCCTGCTCGCCGCTGCGCCAGTTCGCGAACGCGCCCTCGAGAATCGCCTGCTGCGCGTAGCGGCCGTACGGATAGCGCGCCTCGAGCGTCTCGAACACCTTGACGGCCCGCGTATAATTGCCATCGAGCATCGACTCGTGCGCGTTCTTGTAGAGTTGCTCCGCCGACCAGCCCGCCGTCTCGTCCTTGACGTCGGGCAGCAGACCGCAGCCCGCAACCCCGAGCGCCAGCAGCGCGCCCAGCAGAAAAAAACGCCATTTCGGCCTTTGCGACATCGTTCCCGGCATCCTTCGTGAGTCGCGCGAATTATAGCCGAGGGCACGCGGTCGCCGCGCCTGCGGGAGTCCACGCGTCCGCATCGCACGTCGTGCCTGCCGAATGCGCGGGGCTGCGCCTCGACCAGGCGCTCGCGAAGATGCTGCCCGAGCATTCGCGCAGCCGCCTGCGCGCCTGGATCGACGCGGGCGACGTGACCGTCGACGGCCGTACGTTCGATGCGAAGCGGCGTGTCCATGGCGGCGAGCGCGTCGACATTGCGCCGTCGGCGACCACCGCACCGCTCGCCGACGAACCCGAGAACATCGAACTTCGCGTCGTGCACGAAGACGATGCGATCATCGCCGTCGACAAGCCCGCCGGTCTCGTCGTGCATCCCGGCAGCGGCAATCCGCGCGGCACGCTGCTCAATGCGCTGCTGCACCATCATCCCGCGCTTGCGGCATTGCCGCGCGCAGGCATCGTGCATCGGCTGGACAAGGACACGAGCGGCCTCATGGTCGTCGCCAAGACGCCGCAGGCACACACCGATCTCGTGCGCCAGCTCGCTGCGCGCACCGTGCACCGCGAATACGTCGCCGTCGCACGCGGCGACTTGACGCGGGCGACGATCGTCGACGCGCCGATCGGGCGCCATCCGGTACAACGCACCGCGATGGCCGTCGTCGCGAAAGGAAAGCCCGCGCGTACGCATGTCGACGTCGTGGAGCGCTTCGGCGCCGCCACGCTGCTGCGTTGCCGGCTCGAGACCGGACGCACGCACCAGATTCGCGTGCATCTCGCCGCCATCGGCCATCCGCTGCTCGGCGATCCGGCGTACGGCGGGCACAGGCAGTCCTCGACGCTGACGTTCGCGCGCCAGGCATTGCACGCAGCGCGGCTCGGCCTCGTGCATCCGGCAACCCGCGAAGCGATGGCGTGGGAATCGCCGCCGCCGGCTGATCTCGCGGAATTGATCCGTGTGTTGCGCGCTCGTCGCGGGGACCAACTGCGATGAGCGATCTTTCCGCGCAGCTTCGCGCTGCGGGTCTCGACTGGATCGTTCCCGACTGGGCGGCACCGGCGGGCGTGCATGCGCTCTTCACGACGCGCAATGGCGGACGCGTGCAGGCGTTTCTGCCGTCGCCGCCGGTGTGGCTCGATCAGGTGCATGGCACGGAAGTCGTCGACGTCGATGCGGACGCGACGCACGGTCGCGCACTGCCGCGCGCCGATGCGGCCGTGACGCGTGCACCCGGTGTCGTGCTCGCCGTGCGCGTCGCCGATTGCCTTCCCGTTTTTCTCTGCGATCGCGCGGGCACCGCGATCGGCGTCGCGCACGCGGGCTGGCGCGGCCTCGCGGCCGGCGTGATCGAGAACACCGTCGCGGCCATGGCGTGCGAGCCCGCCGGCATCACGGCGTGGCTCGGTCCCGCCATTGGTCCCTCTGCGTTCGAGGTCGGGCCCGACGTGCGCGATGCGTTCGTCGCCACCGACGACGCTGCGGCGCGCGCATTCGTGCCCGTACGCACAGGGAAATGGCTCGCCGACCTTCATGCACTCGCGTGCCAGCGGCTTGCACGCGCGGGTGTCGAGCAAATCTCCGCGATGCGCGCATGCACGTTTTCGGAAGCACAGCGCTTCTTTTCCTATCGCCGCGACGGCGCGACCGGCCGGATGGGCGCGTTCGTCTGGCGCACGGCCGCATGACGCTCCTGATGATCATCGCCGCCGCGCTGGCCGGCGGCGTGCTGTCGACGATTGCCGCAGCAGCTACGTTGCGCATCGACGCGTCATGGATTCCGCGCTTCGTTTCGTTCGCCGTCGGCGCGCTGCTCGGCGCGGTGTTCCTCGAGCTCTTGCCGCATGCGCTCGCGGATGGCGACGCGCATACGGTGATGCTGACCTCGCTGATCGGGTTGCTCGGATTCTTCCTGCTCGAAAAGCTCGTGCTCTGGCGCCACGCGCATGGTCACCACGCGCACTCTGACGAGCGCGACGAGAGCGAGCACGA
>DATEIQ010000142.1:0-32850 GCA_035278845.1 Casimicrobiaceae bacterium
CGAGCCACGGGTGCAGCGTCGCACGCGCGTGCGGCGAACGGCGACGCGCGTCGAGCGCCGCGCGCGGACGGCGACACGCGACGGGCACCGCGCGCGGAAGGCGAGACGCGTGCCCGCCGTCCCGCCAGCGGAAAAAGCTCCACCGAGCCGGCCACCCATTGGGACACTCGGCGCGCCGAGCGCGAAGCGGCGTACGCGAAGAATCCGGATCAGCCGATCGTCAAGCGCGCGACGAGTGCGCACGATCCCGCGCATCCGCATCCACGCGCGCACATGCACGCGACACACCGCCGGCACAAGCCGGTGCCGATGCTGCTGCAGAAGCGCAAGGTACCCGAAACCGAAAACGCCTAAGGTCCGCCGTGGCCGCGCGGCCGCGGGAGCTAGCGAATATCCGCATCGTGCGCTGCGTTTGCCCAACTCTGCCTGAATTCGCATAATCGCCGGTTGCCGGTGATGCGCCGCCTTATCGCGATCGAATGCCTTCCGTCCTTGCTGTCGACGGTCTGACCGTCGATTTCGTCACGACCGATCGCGTCGTGCACGCGGTGCGCGACCTGTCGTTCGCGATCGGCCGCGGCGAAACCATCGCGGTCGTCGGCGAATCGGGTTCCGGCAAGTCGGTGACCGCGCTTTCGGTGATGCGCCTCGTCGAGCACGGCGGCGGGCGCATCGTCCAGGGCAGTCTACGGTTCGCCCGCCCGGGCGGAACGGCGGTCGATCTCGCAAAGCTCGACGCGGCGACGATGCGCGACATCCGCGGCGCCGAGATCGCGATGATCTTCCAGGAACCGATGACGTCGCTCAACCCGGTGTTTTCGGTCGGCGAGCAGATCGCCGAATCGATCCGGCTCCACCAGGGCAGGGACACCACCGCGGCGCGCGCGGAGGCGCTGCGGATGCTGGAGCAGGTACGTATCCCTGAAGCACGTTCGGTTCTCGATCGCTATCCGCATCAGCTTTCCGGCGGCATGCGCCAGCGCGTGATGATCGCGATGGCGCTGTCGTGCCGCCCTGCGCTGCTGATCGCCGACGAGCCGACGACCGCGCTCGACGTGACGATCCAGGCGCAGATCCTGACGCTGATCCGCCTGCTGCAGGACGAAATGCACATGGCGGTGATGTACATCACGCACGACATGGGCGTCGTCGCCGAGGTGGCCGATCGCGTCGTTGTCATGTACCGCGGCGAAAAGGTCGAAGAAGGCGCGGCGGAGCCTATCTTCAAGGCGCCGAAACATCCGTACACGCGCGCGTTGCTGGCCGCCGTGCCGAAACTCGGCGCGTTGCGCGGGGAAGATGCGCCGCGCAAATATGGCGCGACCAGCGCGAATGCGCACACACCCACTTCGGCCGTTCGTCGCAATACAGACGCGCCGCTGCTGCGCGTGCGCCGGCTGACGACGCGCTTTGACGTCAAGTCCGGATTCTTCGGCCGCGTCCGCCGGCGCGTACACGCCGTCGAGCAGGTGAGCTTCGACCTTGCCGCGGGCGAGACGCTGGCGCTCGTCGGCGAGTCGGGATGCGGCAAGTCGACGACCGGCCGATCGCTGCTGCGCCTCGTCGACATCGCCGGCGGGAGCATCGAGTTCGAAGGCCGCGACATCGCCAAGCTCGGGAGCGACGAGTTGCGCCCGGTGCGCCGCGACATTCAGATGATCTTCCAGGATCCGTTCGCGTCGCTCGATCCGCGCCTCACCGTCGGGTTTTCGATCGCCGAGCCGCTGTATGTCCACGGGGTTGCAAGCGGTCGCGACGCCGAGCAGCGCGTCGCGTGGCTGCTCGAGCACGTCGGGCTCGCGGGAGACCACGCGCGCCGCTATCCGCACGAGTTTTCGGGCGGCCAGCGCCAGCGCATCGCGATCGCGCGCGCGCTGGCGCTGAACCCGCGCATCATCGTCGCCGACGAAGCCGTGTCCGCGCTCGACGTGTCGATCCAGGCGCAGATCGTGAACCTGCTGCTCGACCTCCAGGCGGAACTCGGCGTCTCCTACATCTTCATTTCGCACGACATGGCGGTCGTCGAGCGCGTCAGCCACCGCGTGGCCGTCATGTACCTTGGCCAGATCGTCGAGATCGGGCCGCGACGCGCGATCTTCGAGGACCCGCGCCACCCCTACACGCGCAAGTTGATGGCCGCGGTGCCGGTCGCCGATCCCACCCGCCGGCGCCGGGAAAGAGCGCTATCATCGGAAGAAATACCGAGCCCGATTCGCGCGCTGGGCAACGAACCCGACGTCGCGCCGCTCGCGGAAGTCGCGCCCGGGCATTTCGTCGCGACGCATCGCGTCGGCGGCGCGTACTGATCTTCCGCGGCCAAAGCGCCGCATCGATCCGCCAAGGAGCCTTCCATGAAATCGCTGTTTCGCATGCTCGCCGCAGCGGTCGCGGCCACGGCGCTCGCCGCGCCCGCTTTCGCGGCGAAAGACGTCGTATTCGCGGTCGCGTCCACGTTCACGACGACGGACCCGTACGACGCCAACGACACGCTGTCGCAGGCGATGGCCAAGTCGTTCTATGAAGGGCTGTACGGTTTCGACAAGGACATGAAAATGATCCCGGTCCTTGCCGAAAGCTACGAAGTCAGCAAGGACGGGCTCGTCTACACGATCAAGCTGCGCAAGGGCGTCAAGTTCCACGACGGCACCGACTTCAAGGCGGACGCGGTCAAAGTCAACCTCGACCGCGTCACCAATCCCGAGAACAAGCTCAAGCGTTACGGTCTCTACAACAACAACATCGCCAAGACCGAGGTCGTCGACGACTACACGGCGCGGATCACGCTGAAGACGGCGTTTTCGCCGTTCATCGCGCAGCTCGCGCATCCGTCGACGGTGATGATCAGCCCCACGGCGCTCAAGCAGTGGGGCAACAAGGACATCGCGTTCCATCCGGTGGGCACCGGACCGTTCAAGTTCGTCGAATGGAAGTCGACCGACTACCTGAAGGTGGCGAAATTCGACGGTTACTGGCGTAAGGGCTACCCGAAAGTCGACACGATCACGTGGAAGCCCGTCGTCGACAACAATTCGCGCGCGGCACTGATGCAGACGGGCGAAGCGCACTTCACGTTTCCCGTGCCGTACGAAGTTGCGGAGGTGCTGAAGAAAAAGGCCGATCTCGAAGTCGTGGCAGCGCCGTCGATCGTGCTGCGCTACCTGTCGATGAACACGCAGCAGAAGCCGTTCGACAATCCGAAGGTGCGCCAGGCGATTGCTTACGCGATCAACAAGGACGCGCTCGCGAAGGTCGCGTTCAACGGCTACGCCACGCCCGCGCTTGGCGTCGCGCCGCAGGGCGTCGAGTACGCGGTGAAGATCGGCCCGTGGCCGTATGACGTCGCGAAGGCCAAGCAGCTTTTGAAGGAGGCCGGTTATCCGGACGGCTTCGAAACCGAGTTGTGGTCGGCGTACAACCACACGACCGCGCAAAAGGTCACGCAATTCCTTCAGCAGCAACTGCAACAGATCGGCATCAAGACGAAGATCACGCTGCTCGAGGCCGGTCAGCGCGTCGAAAAGGTCGAGAGTTGGCAGGACCCGAAGACGGCGCCGGTGCGCCTGTACTACGTCGGCTGGTCGACGTCGACCGGCGAGGCCGACTGGGCGCTACGACCGCTGCTCTACGGAGAATCGTGGCCGCCGAAGCTTTTCAACACGGCCTACTACAAGAACGACAAGGTCGACGCCGACATCAAGAACGCGCAACTGACGACGAGCTCGGCGGAGAAGGCGAAGCTGTACAAGGACGCGCAGGAGACGATCTGGAAGGATGCACCGTGGGCGCCGCTCGTCGTCGAGAAGCTGCTGTCGGCGCACAGCAAGAAGCTGTCGGGCGTCTACGTGATTCCCGACGCATCCTTCAACTTCACGGAGATCGATCTCAAATGATCGGCGCAAAGTTTCGCTCGCTGCGCTCGCACGATACTTTGCGCCGGTGATGCCAGCGCGGAAAGCTTGGGGCGGCCCTTCGCTTTCCGCGCGGAAACGCCACGCAAGCCCGAGCGCACGGGCGCGGCGCTCTGCAGGGCGGTGAAGCGCGAACGCTGCGCGGAATGGTTCAATACGTCATCAAGCGCCTGCTGGGCCTGCTGCCGACGTTGCTGCTGGTCGGCTTTCTCGTCTTTCTGTTCGTTCATCTGCTCCCTGGCGATCCGGCCCGGCTTGCCGCCGGTCCGGATGCCAACCTCGAAACGGTCGAGCTCGTACGCAAGGATCTCGGGCTCGATCGGCCGTTGCCGCAGCAGTTCCTGCGCTTCGTCAACGGCGTCCTGCACTGGGACTTCGGCAGGTCCATTCGCACCAAGCGGCCGGTCTCGCAGGAAATCGGCGACCGGTTCATGCCGACGTTCTGGCTGACCGTTTGGAGCATGATGTGGTCGGTGCTGATCGGAATGGCGATCGGCATCGTGTCGGCGGTGTGGCGCAACCGCTGGCCCGACCGGCTCGGGATGACGCTCGCGGTATCGGGCATCTCGTTTCCCGCGTTCGCGCTCGGCATGGTGCTGATGCAGGTCTTCTCCGTGCAGTTCGGGTGGCTGCCGACCGTCGGCGACGACACCTGGCGCCATTACATCCTGCCTTCGCTGACGCTCGGTGCCGCAGTGGCGGCGATCATGGCGCGCTTCACGCGCTCGTCGTTCGTCGACATTCTCGGCGAGGACTTCATCCGCACGGCGCGCGCGAAAGGCCTCGACGAGCGCCGCGTGGTCATCAAGCACGGCCTGCGCAACGCGCTCATTCCGGTCGTGACGATGATGGGGCTGCAGTTCGGCTTCCTGCTCGGCGGCTCGATCGTTGTCGAGAAGGTGTTCAACTGGCCCGGGCTCGGACGCCTGCTCGTCGACGCCGTCGACATGCGCGACTATCCGGTGATCCAGGCGCTGGTGCTGCTGTTCTCGCTCGAGTTCATCCTGATCAACCTGATCGTCGATGTGCTCTACGGCCTCATCAATCCCACGATCCGGTATCGCTGATGGCAACGGTGCCCGCCTCGCCGCCCCTGCTCGCCGACGAGCGCGTGCGCACGCCGTGGTCGGAGTTCTGGCGCAAGTTCAGGCGACAGAAAATCGCGATGGTTGCCGGCGCCTTCGTCGTAATGCTGGTCGTCGTCGCGATCGCCGCGCCGTGGATCGCGCCGTTCGACGCCGAGAACTTTTTCGACTACGACCAGCTCAACGCACGCCCGAATGCAAAACACTGGTTCGGCGTCGATGCCCTCGGCCGCGATATTTTCAGCCGCATCCTGATGGGCGCGCGCATTTCGCTTGCGGCCGGCTTCCTGTCGGTGGCGGTCGGGGCGATCGTCGGCACGCTGCTCGGGCTCATCGCCGGCTACAAGGAAGGGTGGTGGGACCGGATCATCATGCGGATCTGCGACGTGCTGTTCGCGTTCCCCGGCATCCTGCTGGCGATCGGCATCGTCGCGATCCTCGGCGGCGGCATGGCCAACGTGATCGTGGCGGTTGCCGTGTTCAGCATCCCGACGTTCGCGCGACTCGTTCGCGGCAACACGCTGGCGCTCAAGCACCTGACGTTCATCGAGGCGGCGCGAAGCCTTGGCGCGTCGGATCGCACGATCGTGTTCCGGCACATCTTCCCGGGGACGATCTCCGCGGTCGTCGTCTATTTCTCGCTGCGGATCGGCACGTCGATCATCACGGCCGCGAGCCTGTCGTTCCTCGGCATGGGCGCGCAGCCGCCCACGCCCGAATGGGGCGCGATGCTCGACGCCGCGCGCGCGGAAATGCTGACGGCACCGCACGGCGCGATCTTTCCGGCGCTCGCGATCTTCTTCACGGTGCTCGCGTTCAACCTGCTTGGCGACGGGCTGCGCGACGCGCTGGACCCGAAGATCGAGCGACGATGAACACCCCTCGGCGCTGAGCGGGCTTCCATGCTCGCGTTCAACGGCCACTCGCCATAGTCCATGATTGACGCACCGAAAATCGGCTTTCTCCGCTCGGGTCCGCGTGACTCCATCGCCGATGTCGCGGGCGTCACCGTCGGCCACGCAACGCTCGCGGATGATGGCGTGCAGACCGGCGTAACGGTCGTGCGTCCGCACGCGGGCGATGCGTATCGCGCTCCGGTTCCCGCAGCCGCCGTCGTAATCAACGGCTTCGGCAAGACAGCCGGGCTCGTCCAGCTCAACGAGCTCGGACTGCTCGAGTCGCCGATCGCGCTGACCAACACGTTCGCCGTCGGCACGATCTACACGGCGATGGTCCGGCACGCGGTCGCAGCCAATCCGGCGATCGGTCGCACGGCGCCCACGCTGAATCCCGTCGTCGGCGAATGCAACGACGGCTGGCTCAACGATCTTCAGCGATTCGTGGTGCAGGAAGCGCACTACGCACAGGCATTCGACGATGCGGGCGCCGATTTCGCGCAAGGCGCAGTGGGCGCGGGCCGCGGGATGTCGTGCTTCGGTGTCAAGGGCGGCATCGGATCGGCTTCGCGAATGGTGCAGGCCGGCGGGCAGCGCGTGACGCTCGGCGCGCTCGTGCTCGCGAATTTCGGTCGGCCCGCGGCGCTCACGGTTCGAGGTGTCCACCTCGGCCGCCTGCTCACCCAGGCGACGCCGGACGGCAGCGGACCGGATCGGGGCTCGATCATCGTCGTGCTTGCGAGCGACGCGCGGCTCGACCACCGCCAGCTGCGTCGCCTTGCAATGCGCGCCGCGGCCGGTATCGCGCGCACCGGATCGAGCTTCGGCCACGGCAGCGGCGACATCGCGATCGCGTTCGCGTCGTCCGGCGATTCCGCCCTGACGGCGAACCCCCGCACGCCGGCGGCTTCGAACGTTACCGACGACGCACTGGACCCGCTGTTCGACGCCGCGTCAGAAGCAACCGAGCAATCGATCGTGCATGCGTTGTTCGCCGCGCAAACCATCACCGGTTACGCCGGCCGCGTGCGGCGCGCCTTGACCGAACAGATCCCGCACTGGCGAACGTTCTTCGCCGACGGGACCGATCGCCCGCGATGAAAATCCTGGTTGCAGTCGACATCGAAGGAATTGCAGGCGTCGTCAATCCCGAACAAACGCGCCCGGGCAATCCCGAATACGAACGGGCACGGCGGCAGATGACGGCCGAGGCGAACGCTGCTGTCGAGGGTGCATTCGACGGCGGTGCCAAGGCCGTCATCGTCAATGATTCGCACGGCGACTTTCGCAACCTGGTGCCCGAGGTGATCGACGCGCGCGCGGAGTTGCTGCTCGGCAAGCCGCGCGAGCTCGGCATGATGGCGGGCGTCGATCAGGAGTGCACGGCGACGTTTCTTGTCGGCTGGCACGCAAAGGCGCGCACCGCCGGCGTGCTGGCCCACACGATCAACAGCTTCGCGTTCGCGAGCGTCACGGTGAACGGTGCCGAAACCGGCGAAGCGGGGCTGTACGGCGCCGTCGCCGCCGAACATGGCGTTCCGGTCGCGCTGCTGACCGGCGATGACGCGTTCATCGCGGAGACATCGCCTCTGTATCCAGGTGCGATGACCGTGACGGTCAAGCGCGCACACGGCAACCGCGTCGCGACCAGCCTTTCGCCGCAAGCGGCCTGCGCGGCCGTACGCGATGGTGCGCGCGCCGCCGCACAGCGCTGCGCGAGTCTGCGGTTACCGCCCGCGCAAACGCCCGCCGCAATGCGCCTCGAAGCGACGACTGTCGCGCTCGCGGACCTGTTCGCAATGCTGCCGCTCGTGCGGCGCGTGGACGCCGTGACGATCGAATGGACGTCGCCGACGATGCGGCACGCGGTGCGCGTGCTGAACAGCCTGTCGGCGATGTCGGCGATGCTGCGCTAGCGGCCGCTGTTTCACCGCAGCAGGCTGAACTTTCCTGCCAGCGTGCACGAAGTTATCTGCGGCCCGTCGATCGTCACGTTCGCCGATAGAAGTCCGCTCACGGCCAGCGGACTGCTTGCGATCTGACTCATCGCGAAGGTCCCGTTCATCCCGTCAGCGCAGCTGACGGTGCCATCCACACGCCCGAGCACGCCCTGCTGCGTCCAGATGCCGGTCCAGGTACAGACGTTCGTCCCGTCTAGTTCCTCGTACCGAAACTGCGTTCCGGAGTGGCTGATCGTCCCGCGGATGGCGTGCGTCGTCACAGCGTTTTCATCCGGGGGACAGACCCAGCCGACGTACGAAACGCCGAAGTAATTGCCCGACAAGTCGTCGTTGGCGAGCGTTTGCCGAACCACGACCTTCGACACGCTCACGCCATCGATCGTGTACGTCAGCGTGGCAGACACCGCATCGGCCGGGCTGAACGTCACCGTACCGGCCCTTCGACGCGTGACGCCCGATTCGTTGAACGGGCCGCCGTAATACGGACCCGTGGTAGCGATCACATCGCCGGTGAAGATCGGTTCGCCGATAGCACTTATGCCGGTCTTCGACAGCTGCCCCGTGACCCAGGTTGGCTTCGAATCGGTCCCATAGATGAAGAATGTCAGGAACAGTGTCGAGCTTTGTTGCGCAATGCTCACGCCCCACCCCGATTCGTTCGGGTCCCACCACAAATCGTTGTAGTTGATGGTTGCCGTCGTGGCCGGAGCAGCGGATGCGCAGAACAGCGAAAGCAGGCCGACGATCGCGCTGGCGTGAGTCGTTTTCATGTACGCTCCACGGCGCCGCCACCTCGACGAAGCGCCTGTCTGCCGACTGCGCAAGGGCACGAAAGGTTTCCCGGGAGCGGAAAGTCTAGCAAGGAAGCGAAAAGTCACAAATCTTGCACTGCGGGGGCACGCGCAGCGGACGCGGCTGATGTACGTCCGCGCGAGCTCAGGCAGAATGCGCGGTTCGACCACCCCCCAGGAACTCGCGAGACCATGAAACGCCTGATCGTCGGATTCGTTGCCTTGCTGTCGCTTCCCGTTGCATCGCTTGCTCAGAACGCCGACGCTCTCGACGGACGCCTGAAGAAGATCAGGGATTCGCAGTCCATAGGAATCGCCTACCGGACCGACGCCGCTCCGTTTTCCTTTGAAGAGAACAAGCAGATCACCGGGTACAGCATCGACCTGTGCCGCCGGGTGGTGAACGCAATCGAGCGCCAACTCGGCATCAGCGAGCTCAAGATACGTTGGGTCCCTGTCAACGGACAGACCCGGTTCCAGGCGATCGCAAAGGGTCAGGCGGATTTGGAATGCGGCTCGAGCACCGTGACCCTCGGGCGCATGAAGATGGTCGACTTTTCGAGCTTCACCTTCATCGACGGTACCGGGCTTATCGTCAAGGCCAGTCTGGCGGCAAATGCGCTCAGCGACCTCGCCGGCAAGAAAATCGGTGTCATCAGCGGAACGAGCAACGAACGGGCGCTGAACGATGCGCTGAAGAACCGCGTCATCAACGCGGCCGTCGTGCCGGTGAAAACGCGCGAGGAGGGACTCGAGCAAGTGGAGAGCGGGGCGATCGACGCCTTCGCCAGCGATCGGGTGCTGCTGATCGCCCTCCTCGGCAAGTCGAAGGATCCGTCGGGGCTCGCCTTGCTGACGGATGCGCTTTCATTCGAGCCGTACGCGATCGGGCTGCCGCGCGGCGATTGGCAGATGCGCCTGGCGGTGAACAGCGCGCTTGCCCAGATTTACCGCGGCGGCACGATCAGGGAGATCTTCGGGCGCTGGTTTGGCGCAATCGGGCGGCCCGGACCGGTGATGGAGGCGGCGTTCCTGTTCGGTGCGCTGCCGGAGTGACGGGAACCGTATCGTCAACATGAACGACGAAAAAATCCAGATCCGCGTCACCGCCAGCGGCCAGACGCTCGACGTCGTCGTCTTGAACAAGCGCCTGGACAGGATCCAGATCGTGCTCGGCGAAGGCGTGCATAGCGTGCGATGCGAACTTACGCCGACGCGGAACGGCTCTGCCTACGTCGGCAACGCGATGGGCCGCGAAATCGTATATGAGCGCAGTCGCGACGAGGTGAAGGCCGATCTCGCGCGTGCCGCAGGCTTCCGCGACTTCAGCCACTAACGGACCGTTGAAAATCGATTGATCCTTTGCGGCACTTCTCGCATAGCTTGCGGTCGATGCGGTGGATAAATCGTGCCGTTGTTCACGGTGCGGTTGCGGCCCTGTTATCGGTGTCGGCCGCAGGACAGGGACTCATCGAGCCCGATCAGCCGGATTCCGTCACCGGCACTTCGGAGCCGACGATGATGCGGGTTGTTCCGTATGCGGACGAGGCGCACATGGTGCCTTGGGATACGCCTGCGTGCTACCGCATCGGACGCTGTTCAGCGTATGACCTCTACCGTTTCAGGGATCGCCCGAACAGGCTGACACGGCTGGCGCCCGAGGCGCCCCCTCGAGGTGGCGCACGGCGGCCTTCGATCGATTACCTGTGGGTTCTCGTTCCCGTGACGCCGGAAGAGAACATCCTTCCAAAGTACCGGGCCGCAAGCCAGGTCCGTGATCAATATCGTGCAGTTGGCACCCCGATCGATGAGCCCAACTGAAGTTGATCGCGGTGAGCCGGCCTTTTAATCGGTCGCCTGGACGTCACTGCCCGTGGTCATGGAAAACGCCGTTCGCGCATGCCGGCGCATTGTTCCAGTGGCCTTCGCAAAACTGTCGACGCACGCGCTCGTCGCACACGATGCGTGCGCTCAGGTCGCCGCTGCAGCGCGCCAGGCTCGCATACATCGCGTGCCACCGATCCGCCTGGGGGTTTTTGCTGATGTCTGCAACCGGCACACGGACAGACGCGGCAGAAGGCCGGTGTGCCCCTCCTTTGACGACACGCACCGGCGCTCGTCGATCAGGCGCCGGCCGTGAATGCGCACCTGCGCGCTTCGTGGCGGGAGCGGTCGTCTGCACTTGTCGCACGCTTGCGCGCTTCGCTGCGTCGGAGTCGGCCGCAGGAATAGGCGTCTGAACCGAGGAAGCAGTCGCCGATTCGGCAGCCTGCGCTTCCAAGGGCTCCGCTTCCACGGCCTTCGCTTCCACAGGCTCCAGCCCGGCAGTCTTCGATTCGGCAATCGTGGCCACGAGCGGCACCTCTTCCTGATGCTCCTCGCTGGTGCCGACCGGCTCCGGGACGACATCCATCGCGTCCGGTGTCACCGCGTTCATGTAGCGAGTGGTATAGGCACCTGCGATGAAGATCGTCGCGAGGGCAGCAACGAGGAATACGCCGGGCCTGAGCAATCCCCAACAAGTCCGCAACTCGGGGGAAGCGAACCGTGGCCGCGTTACCGTGGGTGTGACAGACGCGTCGCCTGGGGTTGCCCCTCCAGTCGCAACGTACGCGGATGGCAATTCTTGCGCTGCGTTCGCCGTGCCCGGCAGCGCTGAACATGCCGAGCCGCAGTTGTAGCAGTTCGTCGCGGCCAGGTCATTGACCGCGTCACATTGACTGCACGGTTTCAGGTGCAGCGGTGAGGCACACTCATTGCAGAACCGGGCGCCCGCTGGATTGCGGTGCTCGCAAAACGCGCACATCCGGTCGCCAAAATACGCGGCGCGCGCGGCGAAGGTCCAATGTGGGGGGCATGGCGGATCCATCCGGCCATTCTAAGCTTCCGCAAGCCGCGGCGAAGGGCCCCTTGCGCGATTGCGTCGTGTCTCTTCGCGTTAGCCGCCCCTGACGTGAAGGACGTTGTTGTCATGCGGGCGGGTCCGCCGCCTGGCGCAGGGCGCGCACGGCGGACCGGTCCGTCACTGCTCGAAAACAAAGGCGTTATCCTGCGTGCATGCTCTGGGTGCGAGCAATATCATCGCTACGGCGTTGAGCTGGATATAAAATGCGGCGACATCACGATAGAGACGCGCGAACCGAAGACGCTAGGAGACTGAGGATGAAAGTATCGCGCCGTGACATTGCCGCATTCTTGCGTGACGCCATCCGCGGACTCGCGCTCGCGATGTTCTTCGTCCTTGCGGGTTGCGCAACGAACCCCGCGCAACCGACGGCCGAGCAACGCGCGCAAGCCGTCATTGCCAATCCGATTCGCACGGATCAGGATCGGCGCATGGACGCTTCGCGCAACCCGGCCCGGTTCCTGCCCTTTACCGAGGTGGCACCCGGTATGGTGGTGTTGGACGTGTCCGCGGGTGCGGGCTACACGTCGCAGCTACTCGCGCTGTCTGTCGGGTCGAATGGAAAATTGTTCGCACAGCGCCCGGCACCCGGTGATGCGCTCACCAAGCGACTTGCCGACCATCCGCAAGCCAACTTGATTCCCGTGTACCGGCCGTTCGAAGACCCGGTCCCGCCCGACGCACCCCAGTTCGATCTCGTCACGCTCGTCAACAACTATCACGACATCGTGTACCAGCCGATCGATCGCGCGAAGATGAACCAGCGCATTTATGCGGCGTTGAAGCCGGGCGGCCGGTTCGTGATCGTCGATCACTCGGCCCAAGCGGGCACCGGCGTCAGCGTGGCCCGCACGCTGCATCGCATCGACCGGGACGTCGTCGTCGCCGAGGTCACGCAAGCGGGGTTCGTGCTCGATGCCGAGGGTCAGTTCCTGCGCAATCCTTCGGATACGCGCGACGTCCCGTCCGGCGACGGTCGAATCAATACCGACAAGTTCGCGTTGCGTTTCGTGAAGCCCTGGTGATTCAGGAGCGAAGTCGTAGGCGCTACAATGCTCAGTCGATGATGACGCAACGCGAGAAGCAACAACTCGACGATCTCGGCTATCTCGTCCTTCCGAACTTTGTCCCGCCGCCGCTGCTCGACGAGCTGCGGAATCGCGTCGAGACGTTGTGGGAACAGGAGGGCGACGAGGCTGGATCGGAGTTCCGCTACGAACCCGGCACCCGGCGTCTGGCCAATCTGATCGACAAGGGTGCGATCTTTGCCGAGCTCGTCGCCATGCCGGAAATCCTCGAGTGCATCGAGCATGTCATCGGGCCGGGGTACAAGTTGAGCAGTCTCAATGCCCGCTCGACGAATCCGCAAAACGGTGAATCGCAGCCCTGGCATGCCGACGCCGGCGCGATTGCCGACGAGCGCGGTTACTGGGTGTGCAATTCCGTGTGGATGCTTGACGATTTCACCGAGGAAAACGGCGCTACGCGGATGATTCCTCGCTCGCACACGTGGCGCCGATTGCCCGAGCCAGGCATTGCTGATCCGCTACCCGATGGAGAGCTCGTCACCGGCAAAGCCGGAACTGTCGTCATCATGAATGCGCACATGTGGCACGGCGGAACCGCGAACCGCACCGATCGCTGTCGCCGCGCCCTGCACGCGTTCTACACACGGGACGACAAGCCGCAACAACAGTATCAGAAGGCGTCGCTGCGCGCCGAAACCATCGCCGCGCTGACGCCGCTGCAACGTCGCGTGCTCGCCCTCGACGATCCCGAGAACGACCGGCTGAGCTCTGCGACGACGCGGATGAGCGGATTTTTGAAGTAGCGCGCAACCGGCGACGCGCGAGATTGCAACATCCCCGACGAGAAGCCACCGCTTTGGCTATGGCGCAAGCGTCACCTGGCTCGGCACCGCGGACGCATCACGCAGGGCTTCGCCTTCGAAGGTTGTCTGACCCGGCTTGCGAGTCAGCTTGAACGTCAGGCGACCGGTGCCGCATTCGCCGTTCGCTCGTTGCGCGTTGACGTTCGGACGCACTTGCGACTCCATGCGAAGCTCGCTTCCGTCCCATGTCCCTGTTAGCGGCTCGTTCGACGCGCCGCAGGTAACCCCGCGAAGCGTAAGCCGGCCGGTCAGCGGTCCCGTTCCGCCGGGAACGTCCAGAACCACCGACAGGCTGTCCGTGAACGTGCGACCGGGTACCACGGCCGTCCAGCGCCCGCTCATCGCCGCTGGCAATGGCGCGCTTGTCTGCGCCAAAGCGATTCCTGCGAAACCTGCGAAAACGAGTAAGGCCGGATTTCGAACGCTGCGCATATCTGCCTCCCTCAGCGGTATGGGCGCGTAGTGTGATGAATTCCGCGGACCGTGACAATGCTGACCTTATGCGAAGGTGACCTGGTGCAGCCGCCCGCCCTTCAGCGCGGGCGCCGCGGCACTCCGAGTTGCTCGTAGATCGGCCGCAGCACATCACGGATCATCGGCAGCTGCCCTCGATACCATGCCGCGGCGAGCATGGCGATGACGCCGTTCAGCGCAAACGCGAACGGGGTGCCGAACAAGCCCGCGATCGCACCGGCTGCGAGGTTGCCGAGCGGCGCCACGCCGAGAAAGGCAAGCGTATAGAACGACGCTATGCGGCCGCGCAAACGGTCGTCGACGATCGTCTGCAGGATCGTGTTCGCGGACGCCGCGGCGAGGATCGTGGCACCGCCGACGAGCATGATCAACAGCAGCGCAAGCGGAAAGAAACGCATGTACGCGAACGCGGCGAGCGCGAATCCGCTCGTCGCCGCTGCATACAGAATCACGCGCCCCAAGCCGCGCACGGTGGCCCGGCTCGCGAGATAGGCCGTCGCGACCAGCGCGCCGAAACCTGCAGCAGACAACAGCCATCCAAGCGTATGCGGCCCCCCGCCGAAAATGTCCTTCGCATACACCGGCATCAGGGACGAGTAAGGCGCGATCGTCCACGCGAGCGCCGCGACGATCACGAGCAGCGCGCGTACGGGCTTGAGGCGGTGCGCATAGTGGATGCCTTCGACCCAGCTCGCCCACCAGCCGGATGTCGTGGTCAAACGCACGTCGGCCGGCCATTGCATGCGCAGAATTGCGACGATGACGGCGAGAAACGACAGCGCGTTGAGCGCGAAGCACACGGCCTCGCTCGTCAGCGCGAGCAGCAATCCGGCGATTGCCGGGCCGACGACGCGTGCGGTGTTGACCAGCATCGAATTGAGCGCGATGGCGTTCGCCAGGTCGCCACGGTCGGCGATGAAATGTATGTACATCGACTGGCGCAGCGGTATGTCGAACGCCGAGCACGTGCCGAGCCACAGCGCGAGCACGATCAGGTGCCAGGTCGCGATCCAGTGGAACGCGACCAGCGTGGCCAAAACCACCGCTTGCGTGAGCATCAGCGACTGCGTCAGGAGCAGCCCGCGCCGGCGATCGATGCGGTCGGCGACCACACCCGCAAGATTGCTGAACAGAAGGATGCCGACGTTCGCGCAGAATGCGACGACACCGAGAAGCCACGCCGACCCGGTCAAGCGGTAGACCAGCCAGCTCATCGCCACCTGTTGCAGCCAGGTGCCGATCAGCGACAGCCCCTGCCCGGTGAAGAAGAGGCGGTAGTTGCGGTGCCGAAGCGCGCGGAACGTCCGGCTTACCGTGAATGGCATCGATCGAGACGGTAGATGCGCGATTCGCCATAGCCTTTCGCGAGTGGCAGCGTGCCGACGTATTCGAGCGCATAGTCGGGCTGCCCCGTCGAAGCGAGCGTTGCCGCGAACGCCTCGCTCGCGTACACCATGCCGGGTGGCGTCACCGGCTCGATGCGCGCAGCGCGTGTAACGCTGCTGCCGAAGAAGCCATCGCGTTGCATCACCGGGTCGAACGCCCGAAACACGGGACCCGCATGCAGCGCGACACGGACCTGGCTGGCGGAGTCGAGCCCGGCGCGCGTCCAGTCGACGGCCAGCATCCGCGCAAGAAAGCTTAGCGCGAAATCGGCTGCATCGTGCGGCCCATCGAAAACCGCATAGAGTGCGTCGCCCCACGTCTTCGCCTCGAGCGGCTTCGACGACGCGGCATTGATGGCCGCCGCGCCGACCTGCAGGAACTCTCGCTGGAACAGCGGCGCGAGCGCATCGTGCAGGCGGCTGTAGCCGGCGAAATCGGCAAACAGCATCGATTTAAGTGTACGCCGCGGTCGCGATGGCCGCGGCGCCGCGCGCGCTTCATCGGGTCGCGGTCCCGCCGCTACGGCAACTTCGTTGACGTTCGCTGCGTGCGCGTCGAGCCCGGCATGGCGCCGCAGCGCTCGCAGATCGATCACGTCGGCCGCACCGACATTGCGCTGCCAGCGCGCGAGCGTCGCGTGCGTGCCGCCGACCGCCCCGCCGCCGTCCGTGTCCACGACGCAGAGCAGCGAAGGCAGGGTCTGCAGATGCCCCGCTCGCAGCATCGCAAAGCCCTCGACGAGCAGGGCTGCATGCTCGAACAGAACGTCGTCGTCTAGATACGCCTCTTCGGTGGCCATGACGACGCGGTGTGCCCGGGCGAGCGCGGCGTCGAAGCGAGACACCCACGCGTTGCCGCCGACCGCGACACTGGTGCGAACGAATTCAGTCCGGTCAAACGGCAGCACGATGTTCACTTCGGCACCCTGCTCGAACGCGGCCTCGATGAACAACAGGTCGGCGCCGCAGGCGGCGGAGGTGAACACGATCGGCGCACGCATCGTTGCCAGGCGTTCGCATAGCGCTGCGCGCACGGCGGGCACCAGCGCGGCCGGGAAGCGCCGCGTCGTTCGTTGCGGCGTATCGACCATGTGTCCGGCGAACGCGACGACTGCATTGACCGGCACCCGATCGAGCAGCTCGGCCGCCTGCGGCACGGCGCGCGCGAGCAGCTCGATCTGCCGCCGCATCGTCGCGACCGTCCCGGTGTTGCCGGCTGCGGCTTCGAACGCCGCCGCGTAGCAGCGCGCGGCACCCACCAGATCGTCGAGCAGCGCGAGCGCCTCGCCCTCGGTCGCGAAGTCCCACGCGGTGCGCGGCATCGCCTGCGTGGCCAGGCGTGCCTTGACTTCGCCGGCGAGACGAGCCGAGGCGTCGCGCTCGCCCATCAGCCTGGAAAGCGTCGCAGCATTGACGCCGGGATACGGATCCAGCGCGATCGCGTGCGCCTGCAGATAGTGCTCGCGTGCGCGCCTTGCCGCTTCGATCACCTCGCTGCCGGCGCCCCGGTGCACAACATCCTTCCACAACCGTCCGCGCAGGCTGAGGATTTCCGAGAGCTGCTGGTTGCCGGTGACCACGCCGGCCTGCGCGCGATCGAGCAGCGCGTGCGCGGTGAGCGTCGCGCCAGCACGCGCATGCGCGAGCGCACCCCAGTAGAGCAGCTCCGGATCATCCGGGCGGGTGGAAATCGCCTCGCGAAACGCGTCGCAGGCGTCCCACGGCGCGCCGCGGTCGAGATGCGCGCTGATCGACTCGATGCTCGTGTTCAGGACGCTTGCGCCTCGGCGATCCACGCGCGAAGGCGCCGCGTGCTGATGAGACTCTGCATCGGGTGCGGTAAGCGATCGATGATCGCGGCGGCCTCCGCTAGTTCGGGTGAACTGTGTTTCGGATTCGCAAGCGCAAACGCGTAGAGCGCCCGCGCCAGCTGCAGGTGCTGAGTCAGGTCATCGTTGCCCCGCGCGTAGAGCATCCGATGATACGCGAGCGCCGGCGAAATGATCCGTTGCGCTTCCTCGCGCTGGCCGAGGCGGGCGGCGATCATTGCAGCGAGAATCTGTTCGTCGTTCGCATCGCGGGCGTCTTGCGTGGTTCGATGAGGAATGAGCTGTCTACTGTCGGTCGCTTCGCCGATCGCGCGCTGCGCCGCCGGATAGTCCCGGGCGCGATAGCACGCGTCGGCGAGCACGTAGGCCGTTCCGGCGAGAAGCTTCGTGCGATTTAACTCCTGCGATGAATCTTCGGTCCGTCTGACTTTGATTCTCGCAAGCGCCGCCTCCGCCGTCGCCCGCACCGTCTGATAGTCGCCCGCCGCCGTCGGCACCGCATATCCGAACAGTTGCTGCGCGAATTCGCGCAGAAGGAAGCGCCCGACCGCATCCTGCGCTAGTCCCTTGGCGGCGATGTCCGACAGACGCGCGTTCTCGGCCAGCGCCGCCTCGGCTGCCTTCGGATTGCCGACGTCCGCCTCGAGGAACGCGAGGGCGCCGGCCGGGAACGAAAAGGTCCGCGCAAGAAACGCCGACAACTTGACGTTCCGCTCGAGGGCAAGCGCCGCTCGCCACGTCGCCCGGGCGTCGCCGATGCGCCCCATGCGGAACAACGCAAACGATTCCTGCGTCTTCGAGTTGGACAGGTTGTTCCACGCAATCTGGTTGCTCGGGTCGATCCGCACGATCGCTTCCCAATCCCTGGCGCCATCCTCGCGGTGGGTCACGGCCTTGGCGAGGCGAAGGTCATCGGCCTCGGCATCGGCTAGCGCCTCGTTGATCAAGGCGCGCGAACGCAGCGCTCCCATATGGTTCGGGCGTTGTGCGACAACTTGGTTGGCAACCTCGAGGGCTTCCTCGCCGACGCGCCGCGTCTGCTCGACCAGGCCCAATGATTGCAACGCAGCGAGCTCCCACGCCGTCGCTTCCGCGTACGCCGAAGCGGCGGGCAGATCGGTGAGCTTCAGGTCGTCGATGCTGCGGTAGGCAGCACGCGCCTCTTCGAGAGTCTTCACCGCCGCTTCCTCGCGGTCGCTCGTGAGCTGCGAGTAGCCGAGGTAGTTCAACGTGGCTCCGTAGGCGCGACGCAGTCCGACGGACGGCCGCGGTCCGGCCATCATCGGCTTCAGCACGGCGACCGCTTCCGCGCCAAGGCGCCGCGCATCGGGAAAGTCGTTGAGGCTGTCGCGTACGCGTGCCTGCGACATGAGGCCCATGCCAAGCCCAACCGCCGTTGGTTCCGATTGGTCTCCCCCGGCGCGCAACCGGCCGAGCACTGCGACGGCATCGGCGAGCGCCTTGCCGCTTTCGTCGAGCTTGTTCTGCGTGCGCAGCACCGCGCCGTAGCGCACGAGCGCCAGCGCACGGTTGCGATCCGTCTCGTCGGTGCGAAGCTGCGCCGGCAGCGCCTCGTAGTAATCGAGTGCACGCTTCGAGAGTTGCGCGACGATGTCGAGCCGCCCCACCGGCTCGAGTTCCAGATAGAAGTCGTCGAGCAGGTAAACGATCAGCTTCTCCGACTCGCCGCGCGCGCTCTCGGCCAGCATGCGTGTCTGCTGGGCGAGCGCCTCGGCCCGCTGCGCGCGATGCATGCTGACGTAGCCGAAGATCGCGCTTGCCACGGCCCCGATCGCCAGCATCCCGCAGATCGCGGCGACCTGGCGCGCGCGGATAAGTGCCTTGCGCGTCGCGCGCTCGCGTTCGCGCTGCTCGGCGAGCTTGCGCTCGGCTGCGTCGCGCGCCTCGCGCTCGCGGCGCAGGTTGCGGCTCGCCCGCACGACGCTGCACAGTACGTCGTGCGTGAGCTCGACGCGGCGCAGGTCGAGCCGCTCCTCGATGCGCAGAAGCCGCCGGTTGACGAGCGCGGCGAGGGCTTCGGGCGCCGCACCGGCCGCCGCGAACGCGTTGCGCACGCGCTCCTCGGCGATGCTCTCGCGGAATCCCGACTCGGTCAGGAGCTCGTCCTCGATGAAATGCCGCACGGCGTGCGGCTGGTCGGCGAGCGCGCGCTCGTAGAACTCGGCGAGGATCGTATCGTGCGAGCCGGCAAGAAGATCCGCCGAGATCTCGCTTCGGCCCTGGGCGACGCGCGCATTGTTAAGCTCGCGGCAGATCAGCGAGAGAAGCGACGGCTCGACTTCGGCGTTCCGAAGCTCGGAGCCGCCGGCGATGAAGCGCACGATCGCCTCGGCCACCTCGTGCGACACGAGCTTCCCGCCGGGCTTCAGCACCGCGGCGAGCGCCTGGTCGCCGGTCATGCGCGCGAGCCGCATCCGGTTCTGCGTGATCGACGGCATCACCGCCTTGAACGCCTCGAGGTGCGCGAGGTAGTCCTCGCGCAGCGCGAGCAGCACGCGGTAATCGCTGCGCGTGAAATCGAAGCGCTCGGCCGCGGCCTCCTCCCGCTCGATCGCCGCTTCGAGCTTTCTCGGCGGCCGGTTCTCGACGAGGTCGGCGAGGTCGTCGATGAACTCGGCGGCACGCGCTCGCCCGAACGCGTCGCCTTGCGCGAGCGTGAAGATCTCCTCGAACTGGTCGAAGATCAGAAGCGGCGTGAGCGTCCGGCCCGAGGCGTCGCGCAGCACATCGCCGCGGTGGTGGAGGAATTCCCACAGCGATTCGCCGGCCACGGCGACGCCCGCCTGCGTCCACTGCCCCGACTGCTCGGTGGCGCGAAAGATCGCGCCCTTCAACTGCTCCGAGGGCGACGGCGCCCCGGGCGCATAGTCGACGCGCAGGTACACCGGGCAGAACCCGAGCGCGCGCAGCTTCGGCACGATGCCTGCACCGAGGATCGAGGTCTTGCCGAGCCCCGATTGCCCGAACAGCAGCGTCAGCGTCTTGCGCTGCACGCGACGCGCGAGCTCGGCCACCTCCTCCTCGCGGCCGTAGAACCAGGCCTGCGTCTCTTCGGTGAACGACGCGAGGCCGAGCCAGGGATTCTCAGCGTCGACCGACGCGTGCGGCAGCGGGCTGTCGAGCGGCGCCATGGTCCGCGGCTACCGGCGCGGCGACAGGAAGTCCAGCAGGTGGCGCGCGAACTCCGGCGTCACTTCGCCGCCGGGAAGCTGCGTGATGTGCAGCGCCTTGAACTTGTCGGGCACGTGCGCATCGATCGCCCGCGTATCGTCGATGCATACCGGCAGGACGAATAGCGCGCCTTCGGCGATGTTGCGCGAGCGGTCGATCGCGTAGCTCCACTCGCGCCGGAAATAGCCTTCCAGCCGGCGCTCGGTCGTCGCGGATACGACCGGGATGAAGTACGAGCAGCGCGCGATGTTCCGCTGGATCTTGCGGTCGTAGTCGTCGCCGCCCTCGAGCCGGTCGAGATCGAACCACGTCGTGATGCCCGATGCGTCGAGACCCGCCTTGAGACGCTGCACCGCCGGCAGGTCCTCGCGCGCGTAGCTGATGAACACGGCGTGGTCGGGCATCTCGCGTTCGGGCGGCAGGAAGCGCGCCGGCGTCCTGAGCGCGATGACCTCGGCGGGCTGCCGGCGCGCCGTCCAGCGCCGATGCAGCTCGTCGACGAACTTCGCGCCGCCGCTGTAGACGCGCGTGCGCAGGCTCACCTGCTGCAGGAAGTTCATGAGCCGCGTGTCGCCGAGCGAATGGTCGTCGGCGAGCACCTCGCCGACGTCGCGCGGGTCCGAGAGCCGATGCCGCTTTGCCATGCGCAGGAACAACTGTGCGAGCCAGTTCGTGAAGCTGCTGCCGATGAACAGCAGATGGTTGTGCTCGAGCTCGTGGAACAGCTTCTCGGGTGTGAGGTGCTCGCTTTGCAGCGCGCAGATGAACTCGAGCGTATCCTCGTCCGAGATCACGTACGTGGGCGATGCGGACAGCCGTCCGAACAAGTGATAGATGACCGGCCGCGTCAGCTTCTCGCGCTCCGCCGGCAGGTCGGCGACCCGGTTCGGGGCATAGGCGATGACCTCGGTCGATTGCGCGCCGCCGAAGCGCTCGAGGTTCAGCGCCTGCTCGAGCAGCGGATCGAACGTTGTGGTGACGAAAAGATCGAAATCGGTGATCTGCGCGAGCTGGCGCAGCGCGAGCGGCGGCGCGAAGCTGGCGTCACGGAAGATGCTGCGCAGGCGCGTGTACGCCTCCTCGCGCCGTCCGCGCGACGCGAGAAACCAGCAGACGACGTCGTTCAGCGCATACGGTTGCGGGAGCTGCGACGTGTCGACGGAGAGCTTGGCGGCCAGCCGCTCGGCAACCCATTCGTAAAGGAGGCGCTCGCCGCTTTCCGTGTCGACCTGCAGGAGCTCCGGTCCGATGATCGGAACGACGCGGCGCTCTTCGATGAAGTTGAGCAGGTCCTCCCACGCGTCGTCGTCGAGCGTCGGTAGAGCGGGATGCAGAGCCAACGGGCTGCCCATCGCGCGAGGCCGTAACGGCCTCCTCCCTCGTTTTGGGTCGTATCCGGGATGAATCCGGCGACCGACGATGCGCCAAAGTGTCCATGATTCGTCAGTGCCGGTCAAACAGGTGCTTTTCTCGACATGCCGAGCCGATCGGGGGGGCCGGGACGGCTGCGACTTGCCCGAAACGCTCCCTTGGCCTAGCCTGTAGACGGTCGCTGCGCCGCGGCATTCGCGGCCGCCAGGGGAGGGGCGATGGGCGGGGTCTACAAGCGTGCAGAAGCCGAGCCCGGCCGCACGGCGGCGGACCCTGGAACGTCCGAAGGAGCGTCCGCCGACGCGATCGCCGACCGACTCGCCGAAGCGATCGAGCAGCAACGGGCGACGAGCGAGATTCTGCGTGCGATCAGCCGCTCGCACGGCGACGTGCAGCCTGTGTTCGATGCGATCGCGAAGGCGGCGCTTACGCTGTGTGGCGCCAGCTCGGCGGCGGTTTTCACCTTCGACGGCACGCTCATTCACGTTTCTGCGCTTGCGAGTCTGAATCCAAGTGGCGCTGACGCCATCCGCAACGCGTTCCCCCGGCCGCCCGGCCGCGATTCTGCCGCGACGCGCGCGGTGCTCACGCGCCGGGTGGCGGCGATACCGGACGTGCTCCTCGATCGGGAGTACGCGATCACGAACCCGGCGGTGGCAGCGGGTTTTCGCAGCACGGTGTCGGTCCCGCTGCTGCACCGCGGCCAGGCCATTGGCGCCATCGGCGTCGGCCGCCCCGAACTCGGACCGTTTTCGGATCACCACATCGCGATGCTCGAGACATTTGCCGATCAAGCCGTCATCGCGATCGAGAACGCCCGGCTTTTGAAGGAGCTCGAAGCCCGCAACCGGGCCGTCACCGAAACGCTCGAGCAGCAGGTCGCAACGAGCGAGATCCTGCGCGTCATCAGTCGCTCGCCCGGCAATGCGCAGCCGGTCTTCGAGACGATGGCGGCGGCTGCGCTCGAGCTGTGCGGCGCGAGCTCGGCGAACGTGTTCACATATGACGGCGAATGGGTACGACTCGCAGCGACCGCGCTCGTCAACCCGGAAGCCGTCCCGCTGATTCGCGGCGCCTACCCGCGACCCGCGTGCCGCGACAACGCGGCGAGCCGCGCCGTACTGACCGGCGCCGTGGTCGCGATCCCGGACGTCCTGCAGGACGCCGAGTACGCGATTAAACCGACCGCGATCGCGGGCGGATTTCGCAGCACGCTCGCCGTTCCGCTGCTGCGGGACAGCCGTGCGATCGGCGCGATTACGATTGGTCGCACCGAACCGGGACCCTTTCCGGAGCGGCAGGTCGCGATGCTGCAG
Source organism: Casimicrobiaceae bacterium (assembly GCA_035278845.1). Classification (GTDB taxonomy): domain Bacteria; phylum Pseudomonadota; class Gammaproteobacteria; order Burkholderiales; family Casimicrobiaceae; genus VBCG01. The sequence goes on from DATEIQ010000142.1 coordinate 23,005, forward strand.
GCCTTCGCCGACCAAGCCGTGATCGCCATCGAAAACGCGCGGCTGTTCAACGAGCTCGATGCGCGCAACCGGGACGTGACCGAAGCGCTCGCGCAGCAGACGGCCACCAGCGAAATCCTGCGCATCATCAGCGGCTCGCGCCGCGACGTACAGCCGGTGTTCGACATCATCGCCGAGCGGTCGGTGAAGCTGTGCGACGCCGAGGTCAGCGTCGTGTCAAGCGTCGACGGCGATCTGCTTCGGCTTGCCGCCCTTTTTGGCGTCACCCCAGAAGGTACTGCGGCCATCGGGCGGGCATTTCCGATGCGGCTCGCCGCGAACACCAATACGGTGAGCGCGCGGACCGTGCGCGAGCGCGCCATCGTTCACGTTGCCGACGTTCTCGCTGACCCCGGATACGAGACGAAGGAGGCGGCGCGCGCAGGCGGATTCCGCGGCAGCCTCGGCGTACCGATGATCCGCGATGGCCAAGTAATCGGCGCCATCTTCGTCGGGCGGGCACGGCCGGGATTGTTCAGCGACCGCCAGGTCGAGCTGCTCAAGCTGTTTGCCGAACAAGCGGTCATTGCCGTGCAGAACGTTACGCTGTTCAACCAGCTCGAAACCCGAACCCAGCAGCTGACGCGATCGGTCGGCGAGCTGAAAGCGCTTGGCGAGGTTGGCCAGGCCGTCAGCTCCACGCTCGACCTCGAGACGGTGCTCGGCACCATCGTAAGCCGGGCCGCCGAACTATCCGGGATGGACGGCGGGTCGATCTATGAATACGACGAAGGGCGCGAGGAGTTCCATCTTCATTCCGCGCACAGAATGCCCGAGGAGCTCGTGGAAGCGCTGCGCGCGACGCCCATGCGCAAGGGAGAGGGTGCGATCGGCCGAATGGCGCTGACCGGCGAGCCCGTCGAGATCCGGGACATCGCGGACGAAGCGATCTATCAAAGCCGCGTCCGCGAGCTTCTCGTCCACCTGGGGTACCGGTCGCTTCTCGCCGTGCCGCTGTTGCGGGAAAACCGGCTCCTCGGCGGACTGGTGGTGAATCGATCGATTCCCGGTACGTTTCCGAGCGAGGTGATCGACGTTCTGAAAACCTTCGCGACCCAGTCGGCGCTCGCCATCCAGAACGCGCGCCTGTTCCGGGAAATCGAGGAGAAGAGCCGCGCGCTCGAAGCGGCGAGCCGCCACAAGTCGGAATTCCTCGCCAACATGTCGCACGAGCTGCGCACGCCGCTCAACGCGATCATCGGCTTTTCCGAAGTGCTCTCGGAAGGCATGTTCGGCGAAGTCAACGACAAGCAGGCCGAATACCTGGCAGACATCCTCGAATCGGGACGTCACCTGCTCTCGCTGATCAACGACATCCTCGACCTTTCGAAGATCGAGGCCGGCCGGATGGAGCTCGAGCCTTCGTCGTTCAACTTGCCCGCGGCGATCGAAAACACGCTGATACTCGTGCGCGAGCGGGCGCAGCGGCGCGACATCCGTCTTGCACGCAACATCGATGGACGTCTTGGAACGATCCGCGCCGACGAGCGCAAGGTGAAGCAGGTGCTCCTCAATCTGCTCTCCAATGCGCTCAAATTCACACCCGAAGGAGGCAAGATCGACGTGCGAGCCCGCGTCATCGACGGCATGGCCGAAGTTTCGGTGACCGACACCGGCGTCGGCATCTCACCGGAAGATCAGCAAACCGTGTTCGAGGAATTCCGGCAGGTCGGGGCTTCGGCCAAGAAAACCGAGGGAACGGGGCTCGGCCTGGCGATCTCGCGCAAGCTGATCGAGCTGCACGATGGCCGGCTATGGGTCGAGAGCGCGCTCGGCGCCGGCTCGACGTTCACGTTCACGCTGCCGCTCGCGAAATAGCCTATTTTTCGAGGCGCGCGTACTGCTCGCGCAGCTTCGCGAGCGTCGCGGTGAATCCCGCAAGCCGCGCGCGCTCCTGCTCGACCACGTCTCCGGGGGCGCGCGCCACGAACCGTTCGTTGGCGAGCTTCGCGCTCGCCTTCGCGATCTCGCCCTCGTGGCGGACGATGTCCTTCCCGATGCGCTCGCGCTCGGCCGCGACGTCGATCTGCACGTCGAGCATGACGCGCATCGGCTCGACGACCTGCACCGGGGCTTCACGCGCAGGCAGCGCATCCACCAGGCGTACGTCGGAGAGCCGGGCAAGCGCCTTCAGGTAATCGACGAGCGCTCCGACGCCGATACCACCGCCCGCTCGGCCTTCGGTCGCGATGAACGCGTCGACCTTCTGTCCCGGCGCGAGTCCCATCTCGCTGCGGAGCGACCGAACCGAATCGACGAGGTCCTTCAGCGTCGCGATCTGCGTCGCTTCTGTGGGCGCAAGGTTTGCCGCGAAATCAGGCTGCGGGTACGGCTGTAGCGAAATCGTCGCACCGGTTTTACCCGCCAGCGGCGCAACCGTCTGCCAGAGTTCTTCCGTGATGAACGGAATGAACGGATGCGCGAGCCGCAGGATTGCCTCCAGCACGCGCACGACCGTGCGCCGCGTGCCACGCTGCGCGGCATCGTCGCCGCGCCCGAGATCGACCTTGGCGAGCTCGAGATACCAGTCGCAGAACTCGTTCCAGACGAATTCGTACAGCGCCTTCGCGGCCAGGTCGAACCGATACTCGTCAAGGCGCGTGCGAATCTCGTCTTCCGCGTTCTGCAGCTCCGCGACGATCCAGCGGTCGGCAACCGACAACGACGCGGGCAGCTTTCCGTCCAGCCCGACATCCTTGCCGTCGACGTTCATCAACGCGAACCGCGTGGCGTTCCACAGCTTGTTGCAGAAATTGCGATAGCCCTCGCAGCGGTCGAGATCGAAGTTGAGCGTGCGGTTGAAGGTCGCGAGCGACGCGAACGTGAACCGAAGCGCATCCGCGCCGAACGCCGGAATGCCGTTCGGATAGTGGGTGCGCGTGCGCTTCGCGACTTTTTCCGCCTGCCGCGGATCCATCATGTTGGCCGTGCTTTTCGCGACCAGCGTTTCCGCGTCGACACCGTCGATCAAGTCGAGCGGATCGATGACGTTGCCCTTCGACTTCGACATTTTCTGCCCTTCGGCGTCGCGTACGATCGCGTTGATGTAGACGTCGCGGAACGGCACCTTGCCGGTGAACAGGGTGGTCGTCATGATCATTCGCGCGACCCAGAAAAAGATGATGTCGAAGCCGGTGACGAGCACCGACGACGGCAGGAACGTCGCGAGCTCACGCGTCTGTGCCGGCCAGCCGAGCGTCGAATGGCACCACAGCGCGGACGAGAACCACGTGTCGAGCACGTCGTCGTCGCGGACGAACGACGTTGGCGCGCGTCCGAGTCTTCTCGCTGCCTGTGCGCGCGCGTCTTCTTCCGTGCGTGCGACGTAGACGTTGCCGGCGTCGTCGTACCACGCGGGGATCTGGTGTCCCCACCAGAGCTGCCGTGAAATGCACCAGTCCTGGATGTTGTTGATCCAGTGCAGGTAGGTCGAGATCCATTCGCCCGGCACGAAGCGCACGCGACCCGCTTCGCCGGTCTGCGGGTGCACGATGCCGGCGTCGCTCACCGCGTCGAGGCAAAGCTGCTGGATGGTCTTGCCGGGCCACAGCGGATGCGACGACGGCGCGGGCGTGCGCATCGCGACGTACCACTGGTCCGTCAGCATCGGCTCGACGACCTCGCCGGTGCGGCCGCAGCGCGGCACGATCATCTTGTGCGTCTTTTCCGAAGCGACGAGACCCGCCGCCTGCAGGTCCGCGAGCACCGACTTGCGCGCCGCGTAGCGGTCGAGGCCGCGATACTTTGCAGGCGCGTTGTCGTTGATGGTGGCGTCGAGATTGAAGATCGGCAAAGCGGGCAATCGATGGCGCTGCCCGACGATCCAGTCGTTGAAGTCGTGCGCGGGCGTTATCTTGACCACGCCGGTGCCGAATTCGCGGTCGACGTACTCGTCGCCGATCACGGGAATGTCGCGCTCGGCGAGCGGCAGCCGCACGCGCTTTCCGATGAACGATCGATAGCGCTCGTCGTCGGGATGCACGGCGACGGCCGTGTCGCCGAGCATCGTCTCGGGTCGCGTCGTCGCGACGACCAGCGATCCCGATCCATCCGCGAGCGGATAGCGGAGCTGCCAAAGCTTACCCTGCTCCTCTTCGCTGTCGACTTCGAGATCCGAAACGGCAGTCATCAGCTTCGGATCCCAGTTGACGAGGCGCTTGCCGCGATAGATGAGGCCGTCCTCGTACAGGCGCACGAAGGTTTCCAGCACCGCGGCCGAAAGCCCCTCGTCCATCGTGAAGCGCTCGCGCGACCAGTCGGCGGCAGCGCCGAGGCGGCGCATCTGGTTCGTGATCGCACCGCCCGATTCCTGCTTCCATGTCCACACGCGATCGACGAATGCGGCGCGGCCGAGGTCGTGACGCGACTTGCCCTGCGCCTTGAGCTGCTGCTCGACGACGATCTGCGTCGCGATGCCGGCGTGGTCGGTGCCGACCTGCCAGAGCGTATTGAACCCGCGCATCCGGTGATAGCGGATCAGCACGTCCATCAGCGTCTGCTGGAACGCGTGGCCCATATGCAGCGTGCCGGTGACGTTCGGCGGCGGAAGCTGAATGCAATACGGCTGCGCGCCGGGCGCGTACGTCGGCTTGAAATAGCCGCGCGACTCCCAAATCGGGTACCACTTCGCTTCGATGGCGTGCGGGTCGAAGCTCTTGGCGAGTTCCATGCGCTGATGCCGAGCTAAAACCTTGAATGATATAAGACTCGGCGGCCGCGGCCCGACTGCGAGCCGATGTCAAACGGTCAGCGTCGCCTCCTCGTCCACCGTCGCGGCCGGCGCCAGCGCCCGTCCCATCGCCTGCGCGAGCGCGCCGAGCCGTCGCATCAACGTGGCGAACTCGTCGATCGACAAAGCCTGATCAGCGTCGCACCACGCTTCGGCCGGACACGGGTGCACTTCGATCAGCAGCGCGTCGGCGCCTGCTGCAATCGCCGCGCAGGAGAGCGCGGGCACCATCCACGCCTTGCCGCCCGCGTGCGAGGGGTCGACGATCACCGGCAGATGCGTCTCCTTCTTGAGCACCGCAACGGCCGTCACGTCGAGCACGTTGCGATACGACGTCTCGAACGTGCGGATGCCGCGCTCGCACAGCATGATCCGGTGGTTGCCGCCCGCAGCGATGTATTCGGCGGCCATCAGCCACTCGCTGATCGTCGCGCTCATGCCGCGCTTCAGGATCACCGGCACGTCGACCTTCCCCACCTCCTTCAGCAGGTCGAAATTCTGCATGTTGCGCGTGCCGATCTGGATGACGTCGACGTCGTGCTCGAGGAACGTGTCGAGCATGCGCACGTCCATCAGCTCGGTGACGATCGGCAGCCCGTGCCGCGCAGCCGCCTCCTTCAGCATCGTCAGTCCTTCGACGCCTTTGCCCTGGAACGCATAGGGGCTGGTGCGCGGCTTGAACGCGCCGCCGCGCATCAGGCGCGCGCCCGCGGCCGCGACGCCCGCCGCGGCGGCCTGCATCTGCGGCAGCGTCTCCACCGAGCACGGTCCCGCGATCACCTGCACGTCGTTGCCACCGATGCGCGCGCCGCGCACGTCGACCACGGTGCTCGCCTTGTGCCATTCGCGCGCGACGAGCTTGTACGGCTTCAGGATGTGCAGCGAGCGCTCGACGCCGGGCAGCGGATCGAACATCTCGGGATCGAGCTTGCGCTCGTCGCCGATTGCACCGATCAGCGTACGTTCGGTGCCGCGCGAAACGTGGACCTCGAGTCCGTGCGAGCGGATCTTGGCTTCGACGGCGTTGATTTCAGCGTCCCCTGCTTCCGGTTGCATCACGATGATCATGGCGTTCTCCTGGGCTTCGTCATAAAACAAAACGGGCGGCCTTTTGAGGCCGCCCGTTCGATTCGCTGGTTGCTTCGACTGCTGTTTCTACGGTTGCGCGCGGCCCTCGGCGTTCATCCGATAAAAATACGCAAAAAACCGCCCCACCCTGCCCCTGGCGGATGACGACGACGCAAACGTGCGACCTCGGAACTTCATGCGATCCAGTCTAGCACGCGGGCGGCGCCGAATCGCAAGCGGAATTCGCCGGGCGGTGGCGCGCGCCCGGCCGCCGTGCGGCTAAAACGCAACGCACCGGTTGACGCCGGCACGCGGATTGGCGCCCAATTTTTTCTTCTGCCTTCCATCAAGGAGCCTTCGCAATGTCCGCGCTCGTGTTTCACATGATCGGTGGCGCACCCGATCCGGTGGCGCCGTTCAGCCACGCCGTCGAAGCCGACGGATGGGTGTTCCTGACCGGCCAGATGCCGTTCACGACGACGTCGAATCAGTCACCGTATCCCGCGACGATCGAGGAGCAGACGCGGCAGGTGATGGACAACCTGACGGCAGTGCTCGCCGGTTGCGGACTTCGCCTCGACCACGTTGTCGCCGTGCGCGTGTTCCTGCGCCACTTCGACGACCATTACGAACGCATGAACGCCGTGTACGCGACGTACTTTGCGCCGCAACGGCGTCCGGCGCGCACGTGCGTCGGCGTCACGGGGCTGGCCCGCGACGCGCTCGTCGAAATCGACATGATCGCGCGCCGGAGCGAATGATATTCACGTGCCGCGCTTGCGCCAGCTCTCGATCTCGCGCTCGATCGCGTTGGCGACGTAGCCACGTACGAGCTCGCCCAGTTCGCGATTGATCGTCGCGACGAGCTCCGCGCTCGCCCGATCGACGATCGGCTGCAGTCGGATGCCGAGCTGCTCCCGCAGGCCGGTGTCCGCGTAGAGATCGAGCCGCTGCAGCACCTGCATGCGAATCTCTTCCGCCATCACATCCCAGTCGACGCCCGAGGCAACCGCTGCCGCCTGTGTATCGACGTCGGGCTGCGGCTCGGCCAACGGCGCGGGAAGTTCGTGCGGCGGCCATTCGACGACCGGCTGCTCGACAAGCACGGTCTCCGCGACCGGCGCTGCCTCCGGCGGAATCTCGAGTATGAATTCTTCCTCGATCACCGCCGCGCGTGCGACGCTCGCAGCGGGCGTATCGTGCAGCGCCGCGGCGCGCACGGGCGTCGCTTCCGCCGTATCGATCGGCGCGCTGTCGGGCAGCGTTTGCGGTGAGTCCCCCAGTTCCGGTGAGTCCCCCAGTTCCGGTGAGTCCCCCGGTTCCGGTGAGTCCCCCAGTTCCGGTGAGTCCCCCAGTTCCGGTGAGTCCCCCGGTTCCGGTGAGTCACCCAGTTCACGTGAGTTACTCATTCTCGGCGAGACACCCGATTGCGGCTCCTCGACGCTCGCCTCGCTCGTTCTCGCGCCCGGCCAGACATCGACAACGTCCGTCAGGATCGGCACGTCGGACAGCGTATCGAGCGAAATCGGATCGGCGTCGGCAATGACCTCCGGACCGATCGGCGTGGCGTTGCTTCGCGCCGCATCCGGCAGGATGACCGTCGGCGCGAGCACGCTGTCGCGGCGCTCGCCGAGCGCGTCGGTCAGCGTGGCCGGTCCGGTACGCTTGTCCCTGTCGCGACTGCGATTGCGCCGCATCAACGCGTCGACTTGATCGAGGAGCTCGCGTGCCGTGGGCATCGCGCGTCAATCACGCTGCGACCAGTCGTGCTGTCGCAACTCGTACCCGCGCTCGCGGTAGAAGCGAAAGCGGTTGCGTCCGGCAGCCATCTGCACGTCGTCCGCGGCAACGAGCTCGGCCAGCCGCTCGAAGCGGCTGAAAAACGGCGGCGGCTCCGGATGCAGGTTCACGAGCACCGCCGCGGGGCCGTTGTGCTCGACGCGTTCGTCGATCCAGATCGGCGTGTCGAGCGCGACCTTGCTGTCCACCCGGCAATGCGGTACGAACGACACAGGATCGTTCGTCCACAGCAGCCGGTCGAGCGCGCCCGTCGTCTCCGCATCGGGCGTGAGCACGCGCACGCGCCCATGCGAGCGCCAAGCCTTCACGATGATCTTCGCGGCGAGCCGCAGAGGCTGCGCGACGTTCGTGAAAAAGTCGATCTGCGTCATCGCGAACGCGTGCGCTGTTCGCCGCGCACCCAAGCAGGCGTGCGATTACGGCTGCGTCTCATTGGCGAGCAGCCATGTCGCGAGCATCGGCACCGGACGGCCGGTGGCGCCCTTGTGCTTGCCCTCCTTCCACGCGATGCCCGCGATGTCGAGGTGCGCCCAATCGTACTTGCGCGCGAATCTGGATAGGAAGCAGGCGGCGGTGATGCTGCTGCCGGCGCGGCCGGCAACGTTCGCGAAATCGGCGAAGTTGCTCGCAAGCCCCTCCTGGTAGTCGTCCCAAAGCGGCATCTGCCAGCCGCGGTCGTAGGCATCGTCGCCCGCGGCAATCAGCGCCCGCGCCAGCGGATCGCTGTTGCTGAACACGCCGCTCGCCACGTGCCCGAGCGCGATCACGATCGCCCCCGTGAGAGTCGCGATGTCGACGACGGCCTGCGGCTCGTAGCGCTCGGCGTACGTGAGCGCATCGGCCAGGATCAGGCGTCCTTCGGCGTCGGTGTTCAGCACTTCGACCGTTTGCCCCGACATCGACTTCACGATGTCGCCCGGTTTGGTCGCGCGCCCCGACGGCATGTTCTCGCACGCGGGAATCAGTCCCACGACATTGAGCTTCGCCTTGAGCTCGGCGACCGCGCGAAACGCCCCGAGCACCGAAGCCGCGCCGCACATGTCGAATTTCATCTGGTCCATGTCGGCCGACGGCTTGATCGAGATGCCGCCGGTGTCGAACGTGATTCCCTTACCGACGAGAACGATCGGCTTCTGCTTCTTCAGCGCCTGCTCGTATTCGAGAACGATGAAGCGCGGCGGCTCATCGCTGCCTGCGGTCACCGACAGGAACGTCCCCATGCCGAGCTGCTCGATCTGTGCGGGCTCGAGCACCGTCACCTTGATGTCGGGAAATTCCTTGCCAAGCTCCTGCGCACGTTCGGCGAGATAGCGCGGCGTGCAGACGTTGCCCGGCAAGTTGCCGAGGTCCTTCGTCAAATCGGTACCGTGGGCGATGGCGAGCCCGCGCGCCGCGGCCGCCTCGCCGGCGGTCAAGTCCGAGCGCTGCGGCACCGACAAGGTGAGCTTGCGCAACGGCCGCCGAACTTCGGTCGGCTCGCTCTTCATCTGTTCGAAGCGGTAAACGGCATCCATCGCCACCAGCACCGCGTGCTCGACGCGCCACGCGACCTCGCGCCGCTTGACCTTCTCCTCGGTCAGGTAAATCACCGCCTCGTACGATCCGGTTTCGTTCAGCAGCTTGACCGCGCTGCCGATGGCCTGGCGGAATTCCTTGTCGCGGAAATCACGCTCTTTCCCGAGGCCGATCAGCAGCACGCGGTCGGCCAGCGTGCCGCGGACGCTGTGCAGCAGCAGCGTCGCCCCGAGCTTTCCTTCCATGTCGCCGCGGCGGATGATCTCGCTGATATAGCCGTTGGATGCGCGGTCGATCAGCTCCGCCGACAGCGACAGCTTGCGGTTGTCGAAAACGCCGACGACGACGCACGCGCTGCGCTGTTTCTCGGGGCTGCCGCTTTTTATGGTAAATTCCATCGGGCTCCTCGGGATTTTTTCCGGATGTTTTCGTACCGCAAAGGCCGGGGTCCCGCGCATTATCGGCAAATCGCCGTAAAAAAGTCAAAATTTTCCCGCCGTCATGATTTTCCGGCGTAGCCTGGTACGCGAGCTGACGGCGACGGCGGTCGGGCTCTTCCTGGTCCTGCTCGCTATCCTGTTCACGAACCTCGTGCTGCGGCTGCTGGCGCGCGCGGCCGGCGGCTCGGTGGCGCCGGACGGAATCCTGGCGCTGCTCGGGTTCAATGCGCTGTTTTACTTCAATATCCTGCTGTC
>DATEIQ010000143.1:0-2474 GCA_035278845.1 Casimicrobiaceae bacterium
GCGGCCGCGTGGTACTGGCACTTCGTCGACGTCGTGTGGCTGCTGCTGTTCGTGCTCGTGTACTGGCTATAGGCCGCCCGGCGCGATCCAGCCCATCCACCACGAAAACACCAGGAACGCGATCAGCGCCATCGACAGCACCACGCGCACGGCGAGGGCCACGACCACGCGGTTGCCGCGGCCGCGATCGCGGTAGAGGAATACGAGCGCCGTGAACAGTGCGGTGACGACCGCAACGAGCGCGAGTATGACGATGGCTCTCATGGGTAGTGCAACTGCCAATCGAGTGTAGCACCGCGCACATGGGCGGCCTTGCGCCCGATCCGGCGCAGCAAGCGGAGCGAACGCCCCGTCACCGTCCGGCGTGGATTCCGACGGTTGCCGCGCTCGTCACGGTCGCGGTTTGCGTGACGGCCGGGAACTGGCAACACCGCCGCATGCAGCAAAAGGAAGCGCTGAAGGCGCAGATCGCCGCCACCGCGAGCGCACCCGCGGTGCCGCTGCCGGCGGGTGCTGTCGACTGGCGGGCGTGGCGGTTTCGCACGGTGACGCTCGCGGGGACGTTCGACGCGCGACGCCAGATCCTCGTCGACAACGCCGTGCACGCGGGCCGCGTCGGTTACACCGTCGTGACGCCCCTGCTGCTCGCAGATGGCCGCGCGGTGCTGGTCGACCGCGGTTTCGTTCCGGCCGGTCCCTCGCGGGCCGTGCTGCCGAGCGTGCCACCGCCGTCGGGTGCCGTCACGCTGAGCGGACGGATCGACTTTCCGCCGAGCGGCTATCTCGATCTCGGCGGCGCGCCGCCCGTTGCCAAGGGCGCGTTGTGGCAGCACCTCGATCCCGCGCGATATGCCGAAGCGACGGGACTCGCGGTGCTTCCGTTCGTCGTCGATGTACTCAAAGCGTCGTGGGACGACGGACTTACACGAGATTTCCCGCTCCCGGAAACCGGCATCGAGAAGCACCTGAGCTACATGATGCAGTGGTACACGTTCGCCGCGATGGCCGCCGGGCTTTGGCTGTGGTTCACGCTGCGGCCGTTCGTGGCGCGCGCGAGGCGGCCGTGATGCAAGCGGAGCGAATCGGCACGAAGCCGACGCCGGTGCGCGCGAAGCGGCTCGTACTGCTGATCGCGGCGATCGCCGTCGCGCCTGTACTCCTGTCGTATCTGGCGTACTACGCGCTGCCGCGCGACAGCCGCGTCAACTACGGGACGCTGCTGGCCCGTTCGTTCAAGGACGTCGCGGGAACGACGCTCGACGGCAAGCCGCTGTCCACGCACGACCTGCGCGGCCGCTGGATCGTGCTGTTCGCGGGCGGCAGCGCCTGCGACGCCGCGTGCACGAGCGCGCTGTACGCTTCGCGCCAGGCGCGCACGATCCAGAATGCGGAGCGCGAGCGCGTGCAGCGCCTGTGGCTGATTCCGGATGCCGGCGCGCCGCCGCCCGGCGTGCTCGACGCGCATCCGGATCTCGCCGTCGCGCGTGTCGGCAGCGGCGTCGCGGGCGCGCTGCCGGAAGGATCCAATCGCATCTACCTGATCGATCCATTGGGCAACCTCGTGCTCGCGTGGCCCGCCGACCCGGACATCAAGGCGATGGCCAAGGACCTGACGCGGCTGCTGCGCGCCTCGCGCATCGGCTAGCCCCCCGGGTCCACGTGTCCGAGACGTCTCCGAGACAGCACGGAGATGTCTCGGAGACCCTCGCACTGCGGTAAAATCGCGATGTCCGGCACGTCCATCGCCATCCGGTTCTCTCCGTTGACCACGCTCGCCCTTGCCGAAACCCGCGCGCGCCAGTTTTTTGCGCTGGCCAAGCCGCGCGTCGTATCGCTGATCGTGTTCACGGCCGTGATCGGCATGTTCCTGGCGGCGCCCGGGATTCCGCCGGCAGCACCGGTGCTCTTCGGCACGATCGGCATCGCACTCGTCGCCGGCGCCGCGGCGGCCATCAACTGCCTGATCGAGCAGAACATCGACAAGCTGATGCGGCGCACGAGCTGGCGGCCGCTGCCGCGAGGACAGATCACGTCGGGACAGACGCTCGCGTTCGCGCTGTGCGTCGGCGCCACGGGCCTCGCGATCCTGTACGCCCTCGTCAATCCACTGACGATGTGGCTGACGTTCGGCACGTTTGTCGGCTACGCGCTCGTCTATACGGTCCTGCTGAAGCCGGCGACACCGCAGAATATCGTGATCGGCGGCGCGTCGGGCGCGATGCCGCCGGTCCTCGGCTGGGCAGCGGTGACCGGGCAGGTGACGCCCGAGGCGCTGCTGCTGTTCCTGATCATCTTCGTCTGGACCCCGCCGCATTTCTGGTCGCTCGCGCTCTACCGGCGCGACGACTATGCGAACGCCCGGCTGCCGATGCTGCCCGTCACGCACGGCATGCATTACACGCAGGTGATGATCGTGCTCTACACGGCCGCGTTGTTCGCCGTGACGCTTTTGCCCTATGCGCTGCGGATGAGCG
>DATEIQ010000144.1:0-15976 GCA_035278845.1 Casimicrobiaceae bacterium
GAGGGGCGCCGCAGCAGGAGCGGACGCCCCGTTTTCCTTTTCTGACGGGGCACGACGCCCCAGGAGCCTCAATGAAGTTCCGCTTTCCCGTGGTCATCATCGACGAGGACTACCGCTCGGAGAACGCCAGCGGGCTCGGCATTCGCGCGCTGGCCCGCGCGATCGAGAGCGAGGGTGGCGAAGTGCTAGGTGTGACGAGCTACACCGATCTCGCGAGCTTCGCGCAGCAGCAGTCGCGCGCCTCGGCGTTCATCCTGTCGATTGACGACGAGGAGTTCGGCGCCGGCTCGCCCGAGGAGACGAGCAACGCGCTCGCCAAGCTGCGCGCATTCGTCGAGGAGATTCGCTTCCGCAATTCCGAGATCCCCGTGTTCCTGCACGGCGAGACGCGGACGTCGCGGCACATCCCGAACGACATCCTGCGTCAGCTGAACGGGTTCATTCACATGAACGAGGACACGCCCGAGTTCGTGGCCCGTTACATCCTGCGCGAGTCGCGCACGTACCTCGACAGCCTCGCGCCTCCGTTCTTCCGCGAGCTCGTGCATTACGCGAACGACGGCTCGTACTCGTGGCACTGTCCGGGACATTCCGGCGGCGTCGCGTTCCTCAAGAGCCCGGTCGGACAGATGTTCCACCAGTTCTTCGGCGAGAACCTGTTGCGCGCCGACGTGTGCAATTCGGTCGACGAGCTCGGACAGCTTCTCGATCACTCCGGCCCGGTCGCGGCCTCCGAACGCAACGCCGCGCGCATCTTCAACACCGACGAGCTGTTCTTCGTCACGAACGGTACCTCTACGTCGAACAAGATGGTGTGGCACGCCACTGTCGCGCCGGGCGACATCGTCGTCGTCGACCGCAATTGCCACAAGTCGGTGCTGCACGCGATCACGATGACGGGCGCGATTCCGGTGTTCCTGACGCCGACGCGCAATCACATGGGACTGATCGGCCCGATCCCGATGGAAGAGTTCCGCTGGGAGAACATCGAGAAGAAGATCCGCGCCCATCCGTTCGCGCGCCATGTCAAGACCAAGCCGCGGATCCTCACGCTGACCCAGAGCACGTACGACGGCGTGCTGTACAACGCCGACACGATCAAGGAGCTGCTGTCGACGAAGATCGATACGCTGCACTTCGACGAGGCGTGGCTGCCGCACGCAGCGTTCCATGACTTCTATCGGGGCATGCACGCGATCGGCCGCGACCGCCCGCGCTCGAAGGACGCGCTGATCTTCTCGACGCAGTCGACGCACAAGCTGCTTGCGGCGCTGTCGCAGGCGTCGCAGATCCTCGTGCAGTACAGCGAGACGCGCCAGCTCGACCGCTATCGCTTCAACGAGGCGTACCTGATGCACTCGTCGACGTCGCCGCAGTACGCGATCATCGCGTCGTGCGACGTCGCCGCAGCGATGATGGAGCCGCCGGGCGGCACGGCGCTCGTCGAGGAATCGATCATGGAAGCGCTCGACTTCCGCCGCGCGATGCGCAAGGTCGACGAGGAATACGGCGACTCGTGGTGGTTCAAGGTCTGGGGTCCCGAGCACCTGGCCGAGGAGGGCATCGGCGACCGCGAGGACTGGATGATCCGCGCCGAGGACAAGTGGCACGGGTTTGGCAATCTCGCGCCCGGCTTCAACATGCTGGACCCGATCAAGGCGACGGTGCTCACGCCGGGGCTCGACGTGTCGGGCGACTTCGCCGAGCAGGGCATCCCGGCAGCGATCGTCACCAAGTACCTGGCCGAGCACGGCGTGATCGTCGAGAAGACGGGGCTGTACTCGTTCTTCATCATGTTCACGATCGGCATCACCAAGGGTCGCTGGAACACGCTGGTCACCGCGCTGCAGCAGTTCAAGTCCGACTACGACGCGAACCAGCCGCTGTGGCGCGTGCTGCCCGAGTTCGTGCAGGCGTACCCGCGCTACGAGAAGATCGGGCTGCGCGACCTGTGCAACAGCATTCACGGCATCTACAAGGCGAACGACATCGGCCGGCTGACGACCGAGATGTACCTGTCTAACCTGGAGCCCGCGATGAAGCCCGCCGACGCGTTCGCGCGGATGGCACACCGGGAGATCGAGCGCGTCGAGATCGACGACCTCGAGGGGCGCGTGACCAGCGTGTTGCTGACACCTTATCCGCCGGGCATCCCGCTTTTGATCCCCGGCGAGCGCTTCAACCGCCAGATCGTCAAGTACCTGCAATTTGCACGCGACTTCAACGAGCGCTTTCCCGGCTTCGACACGGACATCCACGGCCTGGTCGAGGAGGAAATCGCCGGGCGGAAGCGCTATTTCGTCGACTGCGTGGCGGGTGCCAAGGTGATCACGGCGATGCCGACGCTGCGCGTGCGCAGCGTGAAGAGGGGCGGCTGAGGCGAGCCGTCCGAATCAGCCTCGGGGGTCGGCTCAGCGACGCTCGGGGCGTCGGTTAAAATAGACAACCGCCCATTTACAAGACCGCTGGTCGATGAACGACGGCGCACATGTCGCGAGAGCGACCCTGCTGCAACGCAAGCCCGGGGCACCGCGTTCCGATAGCCTGCCCAAGGCCGCCACGGGCATTTCGGGTCTGGACGAAATCACGCTTGGCGGCCTCCCGCGCGGTCGTCCGACGCTGGTCTGCGGCGGGGCTGGCTGCGGCAAAACGCTGTTCGCGATGGAATTCCTCGTGCGCGGCGCGACGCAATTCGACGAGCCCGGCGTCTACGTGACGTTCGAGGAATCGGAAGAGGAGCTCGCGCAAAACGTCCGCTCGCTCGGTTTCGATGTCGAGGGGCTCGTGCAGCAAGGCAAGCTCGCATTCGATTACGTGCACATCGATCGGCGCGAGATCGAGGAGACCGGCGAGTACGATCTCGAGGGTCTGTTCGTCCGCCTGGGCCTCGCAATCGATTCCGTCGGCGCGAAGCGCGTCGTGCTCGACACCATGGAAGCGCTGTTCGCCGGATTTTCGGACATGGCGGTGCTGCGCTCCGAGTTGCGGCGCCTGTTTCGCTGGCTCAAGGATCGCGATCTCACCGTGGTCATCACCGGCGAGCGCGGAGACGGCAAGCTGACCCGGCAGGGGCTCGAGGAATATGTCTCCGATTGCGTGATTCTGCTCGATCATCGCGTCGACGAGCAGATCTCGACGCGACGGCTGCGCGTCGTCAAGTATCGCGGCACCAGTCACGGCACCAACGAATATCCGTTTCTGATCGACGAGCAGGGCATCTCGGTACTCCCCGTCACGTCGCTCGGCCTCGCGCATCGCGTCAGCGACGAGCGTGTCTCGAGCGGCATTCCAAGGCTCGATGCGATGCTCGGGGGCGCGGGCTTCTTCCGCGGCTCGTCGATCCTCGTGTCGGGCGCCGCGGGCTCCGGCAAGTCGACGATCGCGGCGCACTTCGTCGACGCGGCGTGCAAGCGGGGCGAGCGTGGCCTGTTCCTCGCGTTCGAGGAATCGCGCGACCAGATCGTCCGCAACATGCGCTCGGTCGGCATGGACCTTTCGCGCCACCTGAACAGCGGACACCTGCTGATCGAGGCGGCACGGCCGTCGGTGCATGGCCTGGAGATGCACCTTGCGCAGATTCACCGGCTCATCGGGGCGTTCGCGCCGCAAGTGATCGTCATCGATCCCATAAGCAATCTTGGCTTTGCGAGCCAGATGACCGACATCTCGGCGATGTTGCTGCGGCTGATCGACTTCCTGAAATCAAAGGGCATCACGGCAATGCTCGTGAACCTCGCGGCCGGCGAAAAATCGTTCGACACGACCGACGTCGGAGTGTCTTCGCTGATCGACACGTGGCTGGTCCTGCGCGACATGGAGGCGGGCGGTGAGCGAAATCGCGGCCTCTACGTGATCAAATCGCGCGGCATGCAACACTCCAACCAGATCCGGGAATTCCTGATCACGCCCAATGGCATCGACCTGCTCGACGTGTATGCAGGACCCGAAGGTGTGCTGACCGGATCGCTTCGTGCTTCGCAGGAAGCCCGGGAGAAGGCGGCAGCCATCGTGCGCGAGCAGGCGCAACAGCGGCGACAGCGCGAGCTCCAGACGCGCAAGGCGGTGTTGCAGGCGCAGATGGAAGCGCTGCGGCATGAGGCAAGCACGCTCGACGCGGAGATCAGCCTCGAGTCGGATCAGTTCGCGGCGGCAACCGATACGATCGAGCGGGAACGACGGGCGGCTGCCAGCCGCCGAGGGAGCGAGGAAGGGTCATGAACGGCAACGGAAGCAATGACTCGCAGTCGTGGTCCGAATTCGGTGCAACCGCTCCGGACGTCGCATCGGACCAGCTGTGGGAGCTGCGGTTGTATACCGCGGGACAGACGCCCAAGTCTGTACGTGCGTTCAACAACCTGAAGCGGATCTGTGACGAGCACATGCCGGGCCGCTATCAGATCGAGGTGGTCGATCTGCTGGTCAATCCGCGACTCGCGAAGGAAGACCAGATCGTCGCGATCCCGACGCTCGTGCGCAAGCTACCGCAGCCGCTGCGGAAGATCATCGGTGATCTTTCCGATACCGAACGTACGCTGGTCGGACTGCAATTGCGCCCGCGCAACTCAATAGCCTAGGTCCGTCGCGGTGGCTGTCGAATCGCAGGAAAGGCTCGACGAGGAAATCGCGCGTCTGCGCGAGCGTCTCGAAGGCGCCGAGGAAATGCGGCAGGCGATCATCGCCGAGCAGATCGACGGATTCGTCGTTGGCGACGGTGAAGAGCGCGTCGTCCTGCTCGAAGCCGGCGACGCCCCGTCACGGGCGCTCATCGAGCGCCTTCCTGACAGCATCGCGACGGTGTCGCGCGATGCGACGATCCTTTACGCCAATCGTCGCTTCGGCGAAATGGTCGGACGGCCGCTCGGAAGCCTGTTTTCCACTCCGATGCCGGACATCGTGGCCACCGAAAGCCGAGCGACGTTCGAGCGCTTTCTAGCCGCGAGCGAAGTCGATGCGTCGGTCCGCATCGAATTCGTGCATGCGAGCGGCGACCGGGTCATGGCGCGAGTTACCGCGATGGCCATCGACAAGGGTCATACGTCGCTGCTGATCGACGACCGCCTCGCCGAGCGCGATGACGCCGAGCATGCACTGCGGGCCATCGCAAGCGGCAACATCGATGGCGTCGTCGTGGGCGGGGAGCACGTGATGCTTCTCGCTGACGCGCAGCGCCCTTACCACACGCTCGTCGATCGGATGCATCAGGGAGCGGTGACGGTGTCTCCGGGAGGCGATGTCCTCTACGCCAACGAGCGATTTGCCACGATGCTCGGCAGGCCCCGCGATGCGCTTCTCGGCAAGCGCCTGGGATCGGTGTTCGGAACATCGGCAATCGACGCGCTCTTGACACGCGCGGACGCGTTTCCTATCGAGTTCGTGCTCGTCCGCGACGATCAATCCCGCCTTCCGGTGCGCATCGTCGCGGAACGCGTCGATGGTGTCGACGCATTGACACTGATCCTGGAAGACCTCACCGAACGGGAACGTCATCGCGCACTTCAAGAGCGTGCCCGCCGCAACGACCATTTCCTCGCCGTGCTGGCGCACGAGTTGCGCAACCCGCTGGGATCGATTCGGAACGCCGCCGTGATTCTCGAACGCTGCGGGGTCGCAGAGGTCGGTCGTGCGGCGCTCGGCGTGATCGAACGCCAAAGCGAGACGCTCGTGCGCCTGGTCGACGACCTTCTCGACGTGCACCGCCTGAACGAGGGCAAGATCGTCCTGCAACGAAAGCCGGTGGAAATGCACGTGGCGATCGAGGACGCCGTCAATGCCGCGTCGGAGAGCGTCGCGGGCAAGCGACAGACGTTCGATGTCAATCTGCCCGACCAGCCGTTGCACGTCGATGCGGACCCCGTGCGCTTTGCGCAGGTGCTCGCGAACCTGCTGCTGAATGCGTCGAAATTCACCGGGGATGGCGGCCACATCGAGGTCGCCGTCTCGCATTGCGCGCGCGATGGCAAGCCGATCGCGTTCATCCGCGTGACCGACAATGGCATCGGTATCGCACCCGATCAGCTCGAACGGATCTTCGAGCCTTATGTGCAGGCTTCGGCTGAAGCATCGCCGTTTCCCGAGGGCCTCGGACTCGGTCTGTCGGTGGCGAAACAGCTGATCGAGTTGCATGGCGGCGCGATTCGGGCGCATAGCGAAGGTCCGGGTCGAGGGACCACGTTCGTCGTCGAGCTTCCGCTTTGCGAACCACCCGCGCCGACCACCCAAACGGCGGCCGTAGCGCCTGCCACGCGTTCGCATGCACGGATACTCATCGCCGACGACGACCGCGACGCGGCGTTCACGATGGCGTCGCTGCTCGAGCTGATGGGACACGAAACCTACACGGCGCCGAATGGCGAGGCGGCACTTAGACTTGCCGACGCGCTCAAGCCCGATGTGGCTATTCTCGACATTGGAATGCCGCAGATCGACGGCTACGCCGCAGCGCGCATGCTGCGCGAACGCTCATGGTCTCGCGGGCTTTTGCTGTATGCCCTCACCGGCTGGGGTGATGCCAAAAATCGCGAGCGCACGCGCGATGCCGGATTCGATCGTCATTTCGTCAAGCCGGTCAGCGTCGACGAGTTACTCGCGCGACTTGCCGACGACCTCGAGCGCCGCGGCGCTCGTGTCCGAGACGGGCGCGACCCGTAAATCACAGGTGTCCGGCACAGAGCAAGCGCGTCCAGTTCGCAGCGCGTGCAATAGCGCTTCGCCATGCAGGCCGCGATTCACAGCGTCCGCAGGAACGCGATCAAGTCTTCCTTTTCCTGTTCGGTAAAGCCGATGCGGAAGCGCTCGTCGTAGAAATCGACGACGTCGGCGAGATCGCGTGCCGAGCCGTTGTGGAAATACGGCGCCCGGCTCGCCAGCGCGCGCAGGACCGGCCCCTTGAAGCGAGCAATGTCCTTCCACTTGCCGGTGACGAGCGCGCGCCCCGGATCGGTGGTCTCGACCGTCCGCAACGTCTGCTTGTTGCGCAGCGTGTAGAGCGGGAGATCGGGTGTGCGACGCGACGCGTCGGCGAGCCCGAGATCGAGGGGCGCCGGAATCGAATGACTGCCGGCGTGCGGCGTGTCGTGGCAGGTCGTGCAGGTGCCATCGAAAACCGGAGTGCCGAGATCGTCGTTAAGGCCGGCGACGCCGCTAATGCGGATATGCCTGGAATTGAACAACCGTTCACCGCGAAATACGGCGGCGCGCGCGTCGGCGCGGATGGCGGCGTCGCGGCCCACCGGCGTGCGCTTGCCGCGCTCCCAGGCGTCATAGAGGCGCATGACGTTCGGATCGAACAGAGCTCCGGTCCGATAGTCGTTCGAGACGACATCGTTGATCCCGAAGTGGAAGTCGTGCGTGCTCAAAAGCTGCGGTCCACCCTGTGCGCCCTGCGCCGTCAGACGGCCGGCCGCGTCGTCGAACAGCTGCGCCGTGAACAGACTGGTCTCGAGCGCCACGATCGCTTCACGCTGCTCGTCCGTCGGCTCCGGCGCCTGCGCATGTCCGGTCGTTGCGCCGCTTGCCTGGTGAGAAAGATCGAAGTGAATCGACGCGAAGCATGTCGCGGTGCCCAGGATGCAATCGCTCGACGCGGCGTCGACGAGCGTTTCCCGGCCGTCCCACATCACGGTGCTCAGAAAACGGAGGTTGGTGGAAGGCAATGGCCGGCGGAACAGCGAAAGCTCGCCGGCGTGGGCGAAGCCGTACGGATCGTCGACGGCAACCAGCTCGAATTCGGCATCGGCGGGTACCGGCAAGCCGACTCGGATCAATCCCTTGTCGAGCAGCAGCGCGTAGGCCGCGCGTCGAGCCTCGAGCGTCGATACGTCCGCGTCCGGCGACACCGAACCGTCGTTGGTGCGGAAGATCGGATCCGTCCCGTCAGTCGCCTCGAACCGCGCGCGGACGTTCGCCGGCGTGATCGTCCACCCCGCGCTCGGCTGGTGACAGGTGACGCACGCGCGCCCGTTGCCGCCCAGGCTCTGGAAGAACGGATTGGCGAAGTCGATCGACCCGGTGGTGGAGTACGTTCCTTCGATGCCCGTCGCGTTGGGCGCCAGCAGAATCGAGGAAGGCGGAACCGGGTCGTCGGCGTTCACAGGGAAGCTGACGAAAGCAAGTACGGCCAATGCGCGCGCGACGGCGCGGTGGATGTGCGTCGGTTTCATGACTGATGACCTCGTGTTCGGAAGCTCCGGATGCGTCGATCTGCACCCTCGCAACCGAGCGTACGCGCGGGACCTCATCGGCCGCCTTCGAGTATTCCTGTGCTGCGGTGCCGACTATTCCGGCGGCAATGCCGAGCAGGTCAGCGGCGGACCGACGGTAAGTCGCGGTCGTCGAGCCCGGACTTGTCCGCGCTTGGTTGCGCGCGCATCGCGGCAAAGCCGGCACTAACCGGAGCGCGGCATCATTTGACCGCAACTCGCGTCGGCGAGGTGCTTCAGCGGCTCACGGTTCCGCCGGCGGCGGCCGCTGATCGTTCAGTTCGTGCATCGTCGGCTTCAGTGCAGGGTAGAGCGCCTTGTACGCCGCGAACATGCGGTCGTAGGCCGCGGTCTGCTCCGCGCGCGGCTGCGCTCGCGGGGCGAGCGTGACCCAGCCGCGGCGCACGTCGTCGGCGCCGACGAGCTTCGCCCCGTACGCCGCGAGCAGCGCGGCGCCCATCGCCGCCTCGACGTCCTCCGCGATCGTCAGCACCGGGCGCGCGGTGACGTCGGCGATGATCTGCATCCACAGGTCGGAATGCGCGGCGCCCCCGACGACGATCAGCGCCTCGTCGAGCGACGCGGCGCCTCGCGCGCCGGCCTCGATGTTGTGGCGAAGCGCGAACGTCACCCCCTCGAGGACCGCGCGATACAGGTGCGCGCGCCGGTGATAGAGCGAGAGCCCGGCGAACGCGCCGCTCGCTTTCGCGTCCCAGATGGGACTGCGTTCCCCCATCAGATAGGGCAGGAACAGCACGCCCTCGGCGCCGGCTGCGATGTCGCGCGCTTCCGCGTCGAGAACGTCGTGCACGTCGGCGCCACGCTCGTGCGCCGCCGCCGCCGCATCGCGTGCGAGCTCGTCCCGGAACCATGTCACCGCCGCGCCCGCGGTGATCGCGCCGCCGAAGACGTATGTGTCGCGCGGGTCGCCATACACATACGGCATGCTGACGAGGCCATGACGCGGATCGACGTCGCGCGTGATGTAGCCCCAGCACATGCTCGATCCGATCATCGCGACGTGCTGTCCCGGACGCGTGACGCCGGCCGCGAACGTCGCCACGGCGGCGTCGACGCCGCCAGCAATCACCGGAGTGCCGGCGCGCAGTCCCAGCCGTTCCGCGGTGCGCGCCGTGAGGCGGCCCACGACGTCGGTCGAGGCGACGAGCCGCGCCGGCATCATGTCGCGTGGAATGCCGAGCGCGTCGAGCATTTCGCCCGACCATGTGCCCGCCGCGAGGTCGTAGACACCGCCGATGTTGCCGGCGGACGAGCGGTCGACCGCAAGCTCGCCGGTCAGCGCGTGGATGACGAACGCATTCGGCGGCACGAACCAGCGCGTCTTGTCGAAGACATCCGGGCGCCGGTTCTTTAGCCACAGCATCTTCGTGTAGCCGTAATAGCTGTCGACACCGTTGCCGGTGACCTTCGCGAGTCGCTCCATGTCGAGCGTCGCGCGCACCCAGTCGACTTCGGCGGTGGCGCGGCGATCCATCCAGATCAGGCATGGATGCAGCGGCTGCATTTGCGAATCCACCGGGATGCCCGAGCCGCCGTACAGACCGCCGACGCAGATCGCGCGGACGTCCGCAACGGCGAATCGACTGTCGGCCGCCTTTGCCTGCGCGACGCAAGCCGCGATCGACGTCTGCACCGCATCGAGCCACACCGCCGGCCACTGCTCGGCCCACAGCGGGCGCGGCGTGTCGGGACGGTATCCGGAGCTGTGCTGCGCGACGATGCGCCCGCGCGCGTCGGTCAAAAGCGCCTTCGTGCTCTGGGTGCCTATGTCGACGCCGACGACGTAATCACTCATCATGCTTCCTCGTTCTCGTTCTTCACGCCAAGGCATTCGAGCGTCTCGGCGAGCTTTCGTCCGTATGCCGGGCTCGCGCGGTCACGATCCTCACGCGCGATCGGAATGATCCGCTGCACCGTCGCCGGACGTTGCGTCATGACGACGATCACGTCGCCGAGCGCGATTGCTTCGGGCACGTCGTGCGTGACGAACAGCACGGTCGGGCGGTCGAGTCGCAGCAGCGACTTGAATTCCTGCTGCAGCTTGAGCCGCGTGAACGCGTCGACGGCGGCGAACGGTTCGTCGAGCAGCAGAAGCCGCGGCTTCAACGCAAGCGCGCGCGCGATGCCGACGCGCTGTGCCATTCCGCCGGACAGGTGGCTCGGATACGCGTCCTTGAACTCGGAGAGGCCGACCGTATCGAGAAACTCGTCGGCGATCGCGCGCGCGTCGCGGCGGCTGCGACCGCGCGTGGAGAGGCCGATGGCGACGTTCTGACGCACCGTCATCCACGGAAAGAGTCCCGGCTGCTGGAACGCCATGCCGAGATGCTGGTTCGGACCCATCCTGACGGGTACGCCATCCCACGATAGCGAGCCGCCTGCCGGTCGCAGCAGCCCGGCGGCGAGGCCGAGCAGCGTGCTCTTGCCGCAGCCTGACGGACCGACGACGCAGGCGACGCTGCCCGCGCCGACGCGGAACGAAACGTCGTTCAGCACGTCGACGCGTCGCCCCGCGGAAAAATAGTGATGGAAAACGCGATCGACCACCAGCTCGCCCGCCGTGCCCCGCCCATTGGGCCTCGGCTCGCTTCGCTCGCCCGCCGTGCTCATCGGTAATCCAGCTTCCGGCGCGCGAGCCAGCCGATCAGCGCGCTGACGCCGGCGCCGATCAAGCCGATCACGATCATGCCCGCGATGACGACCGCCGTGGCGAGCGAAGTCGCCGCGTTGGTGATCATCAGCCCGAGGCCGGCGCTCGCGCCGATGTACTCGGCAGCGACCACGGCGATCCAGCCGATGGCTGCGGCCGCGCGCGCGGCACTGGCGAGCGTCGGCGCCGCGGCGCGCAAGTGCACTTGTAGCGCGAGCCGCCACGGTGCCATGCCGAGCATCGTGCCGACGCGCGTGAGCGTCGGCTCGACGTGCGCGATCGCGCGCGCCGTGGACACGAGCATCACGAAGAACACCGCGTAGGCGACGAGGACGATCTTCCCGGTGAAGCTCGTCCCGAACCACAGGATCGTCAGCGGAATCCATGCGAACGGAACGATGAACCGCAGCGATTCGACAACCGGCGTCGTGGTCAATCGAAAGACGCGCCATTCGCCGATCAGCAGGCCCATCACGATGCCGAGCACGACGCCGATCGCGTAGCCGACGACGAATTCATACAGGCTTACCGCGACGTCGCGCCAGAACGCGTAGGTGCGGACGAGATCCGCGAGCGTGGCCGTCACGGACCACGGTGACGGCAGCACGATCGGCGGCAGGTCGTAGAAAACGACCGTCGCCTCCCAGACCGCGAGCACGATCAGCACTCCTATTGCAGGAAGAAGCACGCGGTTTCGCACGAATCCGATCATCGCGCGACGTCGCCGCTGTCATGACGCCACGGCACGAGCCGTCGCTCGAGCGCGGAGAACAGCGCGTTCATCAGGAATCCCGCGACACCGAAGCACGCCATCGTCGCCATCACCGCCGGTACGTCATAGCTCTGCTGCACGGCGATCAGGTGCGCACCAAGCCCTGAATCAGCTGCAACGAGCTCGGCGACGATCACCGTTCCCCAGCCGGCCATCAGCGCGACGCGCGAGCCGATCAGCACTTCGGTCAGCGTGCCCGGAAGGATCAGGCTGCGAAAACGCTGCCAGCCGTTCATGCCGAGCATCGTCGCCGTGCGCGCGAGGTCGGGCGCAACGCGGCGCGAGCCGTCGACGGCGTACACGATCACGACGAGGAACACGGCGAGCGCGACCAGGAACACCTTGCTCGTCAAGCCGAAGCCGAACCACACGACCGACAGCGGCACCCAGGCGATGCTCGAGACGGGACGGATCGCCTCGACCACCGGCAGAAAGATCCGGCCCACCCATGCGACACGTCCGAGCAGCAGCCCGCACACCGTCGCCAATGCCGCGCCCACGACCCAGCCGATGACGAAGACGCGCAGGCTGAACGCCAGGTCGCGCCAAAGATCGCCCGCCGTGTAGCTCCAGAGCTCGCGCGCCACCTTCGCGGGCGGCGGCAGGCGATTGATGACGCCGCCGCCGGTCGCGAGCCATTGCGACAGCAGCGTCCACGCTGCCAGCGCGATCAGCGCGCCGAGCGAGCCGAGGATCCACGCGCTTGCGCGCGGTCCGAGCCTCGACTCGGTCATTTACGCTTCGCGAGCACTTCCTTTGCGAGCTCCGTGTTCTCGAACTTCTTCGCGTACGCCGGCAGGTCGACGCCCTGCGGCGCGAAGCCCAGTTCCTGCGCCACCGCCACCGTCGCGACGATCCCTTCGACGTCCGGAACGTAGCTCGATGCGACGCCGATCAGGTTCTTCTCGAACGAGTAGCGCACGGCCGCTTCATCGACCTTCGCGAATTCGGCCATCTGCTTGTACGCCTCGTTCGGATGCGACTTGATGTAGTCGGTGGCCGCGAATTGCGCGCGCAGCACGTCTTTGACCGCTTCCGGATGCTCCTTGATGAACTTGGTGCTGGCGATGAAACCGTCGCCCGGCGCCGGCCGGCCGATCGCGTCCGAGCCGGTGAACAGCACGCGACCGATCTTCTTCAACTCCATGTCGGCGACGTACGGCACGTAGCCTGCGACAACCTCTGCACCGCCCGAATCGAGCACGCCGACCATTCCGGGACCGGTGCCCGATACGAAATACTCGTTGGCGGTCGGGTCGACGCCCGCCTTCTTGAGGCCGATCTGGAAGAACAGCGTCGATGCCGTCTTCATGCCGCTGACGACGACCTTCTTGCCGACGATGTCCTTCGCGCTCTTGATCGGGCTCTTCGTGGCGACGACCGTCACGTTGGCATTGATGAACGACTGGCCGACGAACTGCGCCGCATCCGGCGATTGCGAGAAGATGACGACCGCCGAGATGCTGTTGCCCCACGCGATGTCCAGCTTGCCCGCCGCCACGGCGCTTGCGGCCCCCGGCAGGCCCTGCGTGATCGGCACCCAGTTGACCGTGTAGCCCTTGTCTTCCAGCATGTGCTGCGCGCGCATGATCGGCACCGGCGAAACGACGGGGAAGTAGCCGATGTTGATCGTGATGCCCTTGCCGGGCGGGTCGGCGGCGAGTGCGCTTCCGGTTGCGAGCGCAAGCGTTGCGGCGGCGGCAACCAGCGTGCGGCGTGTGCGGTTCATGCGTCCTCCTGTGGGGTCGGTACCGGCTTCATCAACACCTTGATCGAATCGAGCGAGTTGGCGACGGCGATCGCCTCGTCCCAGCGTTCCAGCGGATAGTCGTGCGTGACGATTCCCTTCGACGTCACGAGACCGCGAGCGAGCAGGTCGATGGCGATCGGATAGCAGTACGGGCCGAGGTGCGCGCCGCGGACGTCGAGCTCCTTCCGGTCGCCGATGATCGACCAGTCGGCGGTCGTGTCCTTGCCGAACACGGAGAACTCGACGAAGCGGCCGAGCTTGCGGATCAGGTCGAGCCCCTGCACGGCGCCGGCCGGCGCGCCGGTGGCCTCGATGTACACGTCGCAGCCGTAGCCGTTCGTCAGGCGCTTGATCGTCGCGAGCGCATCCTCCTTGCCGGGATTGATCGTGACGTCGGCGCCGTAGCGGCGCGCGAGCGCGAGCCGCTCGTCGACCATATCGATCGCTACGAGCTTTTTCGGCGTCTTGAGCTTCGCGACCTGCACCATCATCAGGCCGATCGGCCCGCATCCGGCGATGACGGCGACGTCGTCCAGTTGAATGTCGCCGCGGTTCACCGCATGGATCGCGCACGCGAGCGGCTCGATGATCGCGGCATCCTCGAGCGGCAGGTCGGACGGAATCTCGTGCACGATCGCCGTCGGCGGGATGCGCATGTACTGCGCCATGCCGCCGTCGGCGACTTCGCGCTGGAAGCCGAAGATGTCGTGCACCTCGCACATCCAGTACTTGCCCGAGCGGCAATAGCGGCAGCGCTCGCACGGCACGATCTGCTCGGCGATCACGCGATCGCCCATCGCGACGCCGAAGTGCTCGGCGGCTCCTTCACCGAGCTCTTCGACGTAGCCGAAGAACTCGTGCCCCGGGACCACGGGTGCCTTGACCCAGGGTGCGGCGCCGTTGCCGCCCCAGAACATCTTTGCGCCCGACCAGCATTTGCAGTCGCTCGCGCAAATGCCGCAGGCGCCGATGCGAATGATCATCTCGCGCGCACGTGCCGTGGGTCGCGCGATTTTCTCGACGCGATAATCCTCCGGCGCGTGGCAGACGATGGCCGTCATGCGATTGCTCATGAGATCGATCCTCCTTTTCCCGCATACGACGGCGTCTGCTCGTCGCTGGCGGGAACCCACAGGTCCCAGTCGGTATTGCTGAGGTGCGAGTCGGCGAACATGCCGGTGTTCGCGCCCGGCTCGAGCCGACCCAGTTGCCCGCATCCGGTGACACCTTTGTCGACACCGTCACGGACAGGGTCGACGTACTGCGCAAACCAGCCGTCGAGACGGCGAGCGAGCGATTCGCGCATCGCGGCCACCGATGGATCGTCGATGCGGTTGGTGCGCTCGTCGGGATCGGCCACGAGGTCGAACAACTCGTGCGGGCCGTCCGGATGGCGGTGCACGTATTTCCATTCGCGTGTGCGCACCATGCGCACCGGGCCGTACTCGTCATAGACGACGACCGGCGCTTCGGCCATGTCGTTATTTCCTTCGAGCACGCCGCGAAAGCTGCGCCCCGGCTTGCGTCGCTCGGGCTCGTGACGGAGTCCCGCGTAGTCGACGAGCGTCGGAAACAGATCGTAGCCGGACAGCAGCGCGTCGCTCGTGCGTCCCGCCGGTATGCGACCCGGCTGCGACGCGATGCACGGCACCTTGACCGACGTGTCGTACATGTTCTGCGGCCGCGTGCCGTTGCCCTTGCCCCAGATTCCGTGGTGGCCGCAGTTCATCCCGTTGTCGCCCATGAACACGACGAGCGTGCTTTGTGCAAGCCCCTGTGCGTCGAGCTCGCCAAGCACGCGGCCGATCGCGGCGTCCATCGCGCTCACCGCCGCGAAATAGCCGATCAGGCTCGCGCGCCGCTCGCGCCGGCCCTTGTCGACCGCGGCATTGCCGCCGATGAACCAGGGATGCGGCGGCTCGTCGGGGCACGACGCGAACGCGCAATCGGCGTAGAGATCGGTATACGCCTTCGGATGGCTGTCGATCCACGGATAGTGCGGCGCGGTGAAGCACAGCGACAGCCAGAACGGCTCCGGCCGCGGCGCCTCGTCGCGCAGGTAGTCGCATGCGACGTCGGCGAGCGCGTCCGACAGATAGCCGTCGACAGTGCAGGGGCGATCGTGATCGATCATCGGCGCGCCGTAGTAGGGCCCCATGCCGGATTGATGTGCGAACCACTTGACGAAATTCGGCCGCGGCACGTCGCTCGCGCCGAGGTGCCATTTACCGACGAGGCCGCAGCGATAGCCGGCGGCCGCGAAGACATCGGTGACGAGCGTCTGGCCGGCGAGGTAGTCGACGCGGTTTTCGCCGACGCTGCCGACGCGGATCCAGTCGTGCACGCCGTGCCGCGACGGAATGTCGCCGGTCAGAAGCGACGCGCGCGCCGGCGAGCAGACCGGCGACGTACAGAAGAAATTTTCGAAGCGCACGCCGTTGCGCGCCAGGCCGTCGAGCACGGGCGTGCGGATCTCGTCGTTGCCCGCGCAACCGAGCGCCCATGCGCCCTGGTCGTCGCTGACGATCAACAGGATGTTCGGCCGGTCGGGATTCCTGCTCGCCATGCGTGATACATCTCCGAAA
>DATEIQ010000145.1:0-13549 GCA_035278845.1 Casimicrobiaceae bacterium
GCGGCCGCGGGGCGCTTCGCGTTCCATCCCAACCACCATTTCGGCGCCGTCGGGCCGATGACGGGCATGACGACACCGAGCCAGCCGGTGCTGATCGTCGAGAACCGCACGTTCGGCAATCGCGCGTACTGCACGATCAACGAGGGGCTCGGCCGTGTCATGCGCTTCGGCGGTAACGATGGCGAGGTGCTCGACCGGCTGCGCTGGATCGCGCGCACGCTCGCGCCCGCCCTCGCCGCTGCGCTCGACGACAGCGGCGGCATCCCGCTCAAGAACATCATCGCGCGCGGCCTTGCGATGGGCGACGAGATGCATCAGCGCAACGTTGCGTGCTCCGCGCTGTTTCTGCGCGAGCTTTCGCCAGCGCTCGCGCGCACGAGCGGCGATCCGAAGCGCCTCGCTGAGGTCTTTACTTTTATCGGCAAGAACGATCAGTTCTTCCTGAACGTCGCGATGGCGATGAGCAAGGCGATGACCGATCCGGCAAGCGGCATCGACGGCTCGTCGCTCGTGACCGCGATGTGCCGCAACGGCACCGATTTTGGCGTGCGCGTTTCCGGCACGGGTGACCGCTGGTACACCGCACCGGTCGAGATGCCGGTGGGGCTGTATTTCCCCGGCTACTCCGAAAAGGACGCGAATCCGGACATGGGTGACTCGGCGATCGTCGAAACCGTCGGCCTCGGCGGCTTCGCGATGGCCGCGGCGCCGGCCGTCGCGGGCTTCGTGGGCGCGGGCTCCGCGAGCGAGGCCGCCAACTACACGCACGCGATGTACGAGATTGCGCAGGCACGCAATCCGGAGTGGACGATTCCGGCGCTCGATTTCGCGGGCGTGCCGACCGGCATCGACATCCGGAAGGTGCTGCGCACGGGCAAGACGCCGTATATCAACACCGGCATCGCGCACAAGGAAGCGGGCGTGGGCCAGGTCGGCGCCGGCATCGCGCGCGCACCGCTCGCCTGCTTCGAACGCGCGCTCGAGGGGCTCGCCGAAAGGCTCGGCGTCTCTTGACGGCAGTCACCGCGAAGGCGGGCGTGCACGCGCGCATGGGATAATCCGCGCTCGCCGAATCCGGGTGGTGCGTCCATGAATGGTTCCGTGAGCTTCGCAGATCGCGCGCTGATCGCCGAGACGACCGCGCGCATGCTGATCGAGGTCGAAGCGGTCCACTTCAACGCGGACAAGCCGTTCATCTTCACGTCGGGTTGGGCAAGCCCGGTCTACATCGATTGCCGCAAGCTGATCGCCTACCCGCGGCTGCGCCGGACGCTCGTGGATTTCGCGTGCTCGACGATCCTGCGCGAAGTCGGCTTCGAATCGATCGACACCGTCGCCGGTGGCGAAACGGCCGGCATCCCCTTCGCGGCGTGGATCGCCGATGCGCTGATGCTGCCGATGCAATACGTGCGCAAGAAACCGAAGGGTTTCGGACGCAATGCGCAGATCGAAGGCACGCTTGCCGAAGGCGCGCGCACGCTGCTCGTCGAGGACCTGACGACCGACGGCAGGAGCAAGATCAACTTCTGCACGGCGCTGCGTAGCGCAGGCGCGCGCGTCGACCACGTCTTCGTGGTGTTCTATTACTCGATCTTCGCGGGCAGCGATCAGGTGCTCGCCGACATGGGCGTCACGCAGCACCATCTCGCCACGTGGTGGGACGTCCTGGCGGTCGCGAGGAAAAACCGCTACTTCGACGCAACGACGCTCGCGGAAGTCGAGAAATTCCTGCACCAGCCGGCCGAGTGGTCGACTGCGCACGGCGGCACGTCGCGCATCGGCGCGTAACGCTTACGCCACCAGCACGGCCTTGCGGGCAAGCACCTGCAGCGCGCCGTCGAGCCGCGCGCGCCCTGCGGGTGACGCGACAACGCCACCCAGCGCTTGCGCGATCGCGTCGCGAGTGCGCGTGCCGTCGAGCAATTCGATCAGCATCCGGGCCTCGGGATCCTGGAAGCGCAGCCCTTCGTGATACAGGCTCGGGATCACGTCGCGCTCGCGGGCGAGCCAGCGGGCGGGCGCGAAAACCTCCGGGCGCTCGCCGGGGACGGTCGCGGCATCGATCGCGCGCGTGCGCAGGTCCACGACGCCCGCAGCATCGAGCTCCATGATCAGATCCTCGATGGGCCGCAGGGATCCGGCATCCCGCGCCGCGCGTCGCGCGTGCCATTCACCGAGTTCGGCAACCGCGATCGACCTGGGCCAGCGCTCGAGCAGGTACTGCGCAATCGCATAGGCATCGCTGGCGCCCGTGTGACGTCGCGCGTCCGCCTCATGCGCGCGGCGCGTGGCGAGTGACGGCACCGCGTAAAGGTGCCATGCGCGCGCGGGCTGCACGACGATTTGCGGCAACGCGTCCGCGTGGCACAAAAGCGATTCGCGGTAGTGCCGCAGCCGAACGAAGTCGAGGTATTGCTCGCGCGCCAGCCGGTCGAGCTGCGCCAGTGCTTTTCGCACCGGCTCGGCAAGTCCGCGGTCGGATGCCGCGCCGGAATGAGCGTCCGCGACGTACGTGAGCCCTGCTCGCGCAGCATCGGCCACGAACTCCGAGAACAGCACAGGGTGGTTGAGCTCGGCGAGATCGTCGTGCGCGAGCGCCGAGTCGCTGGCGGCGGCGGCATCGCGGAATTCCGCGCGAATCGCCTGCTGCAGCGCGTCGTCCCCGGCGACGGGCATGCCGACGAGGCCGAGCAGCGTGCGCGCCGCGGCGACCTTCGCGCGGCGATCGGCGATGTCGCACGTGTGGTGGCGGACCATGTCCCACGTCACCTCGCGTACCCGGCACCCCGGCAGCGTGTTGTAGCTGACGAAGGCGACGCCGTTCGGCGCCAGATGCCGCGCGACGACGGGCAGCACGTGCGTGCGCACGTCGGCCGGCACCCACGAATAGAGCCCGTGCGCGATCACGTAGTCGAAATGCCGGAGATCCGCGGGAAGCGCACGCAAGTCGCACTCGAGCAGGCGCACGTTGGCGAGCGCGAGATCCCCGGCCATGCGACGCGCCCGCGCGAGCGGCTGCGCCGCGAAATCGAAGCCGGTGAAGCTCGCACTCGGCAGCGTCGCCGCGATGGGGATCAGGCTCGATCCGTCGCCGCAGGCGATTTCCAGCACGCGGCATGCCGCAAGCGGCGCGACGTGGAGCCCGAGCAACGTGCCGATCGTCGCGAGCCGGTCCGGATGGCGCGCGGGATCCGGCGCGCTCACGTAGGGAACGTCGTTGTAGCTGTCCTGAAGCGCGTCGTTCACGCTGTCCCAGTATAGTCCCTGCCTTCATGATCGAGCCTGCGCGTACCACCGATCGACGCACGAAGGCACTCGCGATCGCGGGCATCGTGCTGATCGGCCTGCTCGCGCTGTCCGGCGCGCGTCCTTACGACCGCGCGACGTGGCTGCTCGAAGTCTTGCCGGTGCTTATCGTGTTGCCGCTGCTCGCGTCGTCGTACCGGACATTTCCGCTGACCACGCTTTTGTATGCGGGCATCTTCATCCATGCGTGCGTGCTGACGATGGGTGGCGCCTACACGTACGCGCGCGTTCCACTTGGCTTCGGGATCGCGGAATGGTTGCACCTCGACCGCAATCCGTACGACAAGATCGGCCACTTCTTCCAGGGATTCGTGCCGGCGCTCGCCGCCCGCGAAATATTGATACGCGGCAACTACGTGCGCGGCCGGAAAATGCTCGTCTTCGTCGTCGTCTGCATCGTGCTCGCGGTCAGCGCCGCGTACGAGCTCATCGAATGGGGCGCCGCGCTCGCGCTCGGCCAGGGTGCGGACGAATTCCTGGGCACGCAGGGCGACCCCTGGGATACGCAATCGGACATGTTCTGCGCGCTGATCGGCGCCATTGCCGCCCTGCTCCTGCTGTCACGCTGGCACGACCGGCAACTTCGGACACTGGTGCGCCGATAGCGGCGCCGCGCCGGAGGCCGATCCGCTGTCGAAGGTGCGACCCTCGGTGTCGGAGGAAAATCTCCGGGTGCGCCCGCGCAACGCCATTGGAATAAATCATGGGTTTTTGCGAAGAATCGGTTGCCTGAGCCCGCTTTTGGCGCTAGCCTGCACTTCCGTCCAGCCCAAAGGGTCCCGCCATGGCTATCTGGAAAGACAATACGGCGACGCGCCTTCCCCCTGCGCCCGCCCCCGAAATTACCGAACCGGCTCGTTTCGACTCGCAGCCGAAGCCGGACTTCGCGCCGTCACCTGCCGTGGCCCCGGCAGCACGTCCGGCCGCAGTCACGCGCAAGGAATCGCTGATCGCGTCCGACATCACGATCGAAGGCCGGATCGAAGGCGGCGGCAGCGTGCGCATCGCCGGCAAGTTCCAGGGCGACGTGAACGTCCAGGGCGACCTGACGATCGAGGCGGGCGCCAAGCTCACGGGCGGCGTGCGCGCCGACAAGGTGACGATCGCCGGCGAGCTCGAAGGCAACGTCGAGCAGGCTTCGCTCGTCGACCTGCAGCAGACCGGCGTGGTTCTCGGCGACATCAAGGCGGGGACGCTCACCGTTGCCGCGGGCGCGCGCCTGCGCGGCTCCGCCGAATTCGGCTGGGACGACGGCAAGGGTCCGAAGCCCTCGAAGCACGGCGTCTGAAGACCCGGCGGTGATGAGCAGCGTTCGCCCGGGCACGCCCGGGGCGACCCGCGCATGCCCGCACTGCCGCGAAACGATCCTCGAAAGCGCGGGCGTATGCCCCGCGTGCAAGCATTACCTGCGCTTCGACGGCGCGAGCGAAACCGCGCAAACGCCGGCGGTGACGCCCCTGCGCATCGAGGGCAACATCCGCCACCCGGCCGGCGGCGAGCCGTGGGAGTACACGGTCGTCGTCACGATCCGCAACAGCCGCGGCGAGGAGATCGCGCGCAAGCTCGTGGGTGTCGGCGCGCTCGGCTCCGGCGAGCAGTGTACGTTCGCGCTGGCGGTGGAGGCGGTGGAGGCGCGCTCGCGCGGGCCCGGGAAGGGCCGGCGCTAGCGCGTCCTCTCAAAGCGCCCGGCTAGTTGCGCGGTCCCGGCAGCCCGATCACCGTTCCCTCGCGCCGCGAATCGGCAGCGCCGTACTGCTTCCCGGTTTTCGGCTCGACGACCACGGCCTGCACCGAGCCGATCTCGCTCGTGCCCACCGTGTAGCCGAGACCGCGCAGCCCATCGATCGTTGCCTGCGGGAATCCCGGCTCGAGCGAGACGTTGCTGCCCGTGGACGTTACCGACACGCGCGGCGCGTCGATCGCGTCCTGAAGCGTCATCCGGTGGTCGATCAGGTTCATCGCCACGTTCAGCACCGAGTTGATGATCGTCGAACCGCCCGGCGAGCCGAACGCGACCAGCGGCTTGCCGTCCGGCGTGAAGATCATTGCCGGCGTCATGCTGCTGCGCGGCCGCTTGTTCGGCTGCACGTCGTTGTAGCCAGGCGACCCCGTATAGGGATTGATCGACGGCGTCGTGTTGAAGTCGGTCAGCTCGTTGTTGAGCAGGAAGCCGTGGTTGCGAAACGATCCGTCGTCGTTGCGATAGCCGGCGAAGACACCGATGCCATGCGACGATTCGATCGTGTTCGTGTACGCAACCATGTTGCCCCACTTGTCGACGACGCTGAAGTGCGTCGTCGTCTCGCCGGGTCCGGTGACCGGCTCGGCGACCGCAAGCCGCGTCCCCGGCGCGATGCCCGCCATGTCCCACGGTCGCGGATCGCCCGGCTGCGGGTTCGGCGTGATGCGCGACAGCGGGTTGATGAGCCCGCTGCGGTCGTTCACGTACTGGGTGTGCAGCAATCCCTTCGCCGGTACATGCACGAAGTCGGAGTCACCCATCCAGATCGAGCGGTCGGCGAACGCGAGCCGCATCGCTTCCACCATCACGTTGACCGTCTTGAGCTCACCGAAGCCGTAGCCCTGGCTCGCGTCACCGATCGGAAAGCGCTCGAGCATCTTCAGCATCTGGATCATCGTCAGTCCGCCGGACGACGGCGGCGACATCGCACGGATCAGATAGCCGCGATAGGTGCCTTCGATCGGCGCGCGGATCGCGGCCCGATAGTTCTCGAGATCGGCAAGCGTCATGCTCCCGCCCTTGCCGTTCGGCGCCTGCGGACGGTTGAACTTCTGTCCTTCGACGATCCCCTTCGCGATATCGCAACCGATTTCGGGTTGGTATTTGTAGAAGCAGTCAGGGCCGTTCTGTGCGATCAGGCGAAACGTCGCGGCGAGTGGCTTGTTCTGCACGAGCGAGCCGACGGCAGGGGGCACGCCGCCCGGGCAGAAGTACGCCTCGGCTTCGGGGGAATTGCGCGCGCGGCTGCTGCAGCTCGCCTCCGAGTAGCGCGGCGTCGCGGCAAAGCCCTCGTCGGCGAGCACGATCGCGGGTGCGATCACTTGCGCGAGTGGAAGCCTCCCCCAGTTCGTAAGCGCGAGCGCGGTGCCGCGCACCATGCCCGGGACGCCGGCGGCCACGCCTTGCAGCGTCGAGTTCGGAACGCCGACGAACATGTTGGGCGTCGCGCCGGCCGGCGCCTTCTCGCGCGTGTCGATCGCGAACGTCTCGCCGGTTTTCGCGAGGTGGATCAGCATGAAGCCGCCACCGCCGATTCCTGCCGATTGCGGCTCGACGACATTCAACGCGTACGCCACGGCGACCGCGGCGTCGATCGCATTGCCGCCCTGCTCGAGGATTTGGGCGCCTGCCTGCGCACCGTACGGATTGGCGACCGACACGACACCTTGACGAAAAGCCTTGCCTGCCCACACCGGCGGCTTGCCGCGCGCCTGCGACGGCAGCGATTTGCCTTCGAGTCCCAGCGGATCCTCGCCAGCATAAGCCCCTGTGGCGAAACCGCATCCGATCAGTGCAGCGAGCAACACGTGCGGAACGCGTCGCATCGCAAAATTCCTTCGCGCCATTTCCTGCTTCTCCTAGGATTCAAACGTGAGTGCGGCAATGTCACCGGTGCATCGCGATGCCCGATGGCTTTTTCGCGCCGCGTGCGCACTGCACGGGCACCGTCGCACTTTACCGAACGATTCGCATCTCGCAAACGATGCGCTGGGACACTATGGGAAACCCGTACGGTACTTACGTATCGCGCTGCTTTCTCGGGACCGCGCGTGCGGGATTCCCGGCGACGATCGCGTCGTGTGCGACATCCTTCGTCACGACGCTACCCGCGCCGATGACCGCGCCATCGCCGACGGTGATGCCGGGCAGCAGGATCGCGCCGCCGCCGATCCACGCGTCGACGCCGATCCTGACCGGTCGCCCGAACTCGAGCCCGCTGCGCCGCACGCGTGGATCGCGCGGATGATCCGCGGCGTAGATCTGCACGGCCGGCCCGATCTGCGTGCGATCGCCGATGACGATCGCGACGACGTCGAGGAACGTGCAGCCGAAATTCACGAACACGTCGTCACCGAGTTGGATGTTGTAGCCGAAGTCGCAGAAGAACGGGGGCCGGATCACGGCGTCCTTGCCTGCTCGCCCGAGGCGCTCCGCAAGCAGCGCATGGCGCGTTGCCGGCGGCTCGCCCAGCGCGGCGTTGTAGCGCACGAGCCATCGCTTCGTCGCTGCGAGGTCGGCCTGGATTTCGGGATCGGCGGGACGGTACAGCTCGCCGGCCAGCATCTTCTCCTTCTCGGTCCGCATTGCACCTCCAATTGCTCTCGAATGATCGGTGCGAACGTGCCTTAGGCTGTGCGCAACATGGAGCGAAGCTTGCGGCGGACCGCGTTGGCGGTTTCGCGCTCGAGCGCACGATAACGCAGCACGAGCTTCGCACCGAGCGGCGTCAGCGCGGTGCCGCCACCCTTCTCGCCTCCCGACGCGGTCGCCACGGCGGGGCCGACAAGGCAGCGGTTCGTTTCGTCGACCAGCAGCCACGCCCGCCGATACGACATGCCGAGCCGGCGCGCCGCCGCGGTGATCGAGCCCGTATCGTGGATCGCTTCGAGCAACGCGATCTTCCCCGGACCGATGGCGAGATCGTGTTGCGCACCGGTATCGCGAATGTGAAACCGCACGCCCGGTTTCACAGGACTACGCCCTCCGATGACGACAGCCATTGCCCCCGGCGGTCCGGGGCAATTCGCCCTCGGGGCGGCCCTGCGGGCTCATCCCGAAACCTCCGCGTGACCGAACGTGCGCTGGTCGAGCGCGACCGCCTTGACCAGCACGAACACCGCGCGGCCGACGCGAATGTCGAGGTCGCGCGCCGAATGCCGCGTCAGCCGCGCATTGACGAGCGCCGCACCGATCGCTGCCTGGACGTCGACGATAGCACCCGACTGATCGCCGATCGCCGACACCGTTCCTTCCAGGACGTTGAGAATGCTGATCGCCTGCGGGCGGCGCAACGCGAGCGAGACGTCGCGCGCCATGATCCGCGCGCGAACCCGTTCGCCGACGGCGGATGCAATGCGCGGAACGTGCAGCTCGCCGCCATCGAACGCGAGCGTGGTAAGCAGCCGCTCGGCGTCGTGACGCGCGACGCGCGCCTCGACGATCGCACCGGCTTCGTCGCCGCCGGTCGCGGCCGGAAGATCGAGCCGGCCGAGCACGTCGCCGGCCGTGCCCACGGCCACGCTCTTTCCTTCCGCGAGCACGACGATGACGTCGGCGAGCCGCGTGATCTCGTCGACGGCGTGGCTCACGTACACGATGGGAATCGCGAGCTCGTCGCGCAGCCGCTCGACGTAGCTCATGATCTCGCGCCGGCGCGCGACGTCGAGCGATGCGAGCGGCTCGTCCATCAGCAGGATGCGCGGCTGCGCCAGCAGTGCGCGACCGATCGCGACGCGCTGCTTCTCGCCACCGGAAAGCGTCGCGGGTTTTCGGCGCAGCAGCCGCTGCAGCCCGAGCAGTTCGATGACGCGTTCGTCGGCGATCACGCGCTCGGACGACGTACGCCGTCGCTGGCCGTACAGCAGGTTCGCTTCCACGTCGAGATGCGGAAACAGCAAGCCATCCTGGAACACGTAGCCGATGCGGCGGCGCTCGGGCGGCAGATCGATGCCGCGTGCGGCGTCGAACAATACGTGGCCGTTCACGCGAATCGTGCCTCGCGACGGCTTGCCGATGCCGGCAATCGCGTTGACGACCGTGGTCTTGCCAGCTCCGGAACGCCCGAACAATCCGACGATCGGCGCATTGGCCGCGAACTTCACGTCCAATGCAAAGTCCCCGCGGCGTTCCGCGATGTCGACGTCGATCATCGCCCTGCCCGCGCACGGCGCGTCAGCCATTCGGATGCGGCCAAGGCCAACATCGACACCACGACGGCCACGATGCTGAGCCGCAATGCCTGTGCGTCGCCGCCCGGCACCTGCGTGAACGTGTATATCGCGAGCGGCAGCGTGCGCGTCTCGCCTGGAATGTTCGAGACGAACGTGATCGTCGCTCCGAACTCGCCAAGACCGCGCGCGAACGACAGCAGCGTGCCGGTCACGATGCCGGGAAGCGCGAGCGGCAGCGTGACCGACGCAAACACGAAGACCGG
Organism: Casimicrobiaceae bacterium; assembly: GCA_035278845.1. Lineage (GTDB taxonomy): Bacteria > Pseudomonadota > Gammaproteobacteria > Burkholderiales > Casimicrobiaceae > VBCG01. Next base: position 9,483 of record DATEIQ010000145.1, read on the forward strand.
CGAGCCGCCGAGCGTGCGCGCCGCCGTTTCGAGCCTGCGGTCGACGGCTTCGATGGACAGGCGGATCGCGCGCACCATCAGCGGAAATCCCATCAGCGCGGCGGCAAGCGCCGCACCTGTCCAGCGGAACGCAAACGTGAACCCGAACCACGCGTCGAGTACGCTGCCGATGGGCCCGCGCCTGCCGAACAGCACGAGCAGCGCGAAACCGACGACGACGGGAGGCAGCACCAGCGGCAGGTGCACGATCGCGTCGACGAGTGTCTTGCCGGGGAAGTCGAGCCGCGCGAGTGCGAGCGCGACCAGCACGGCCACCGGCAGGCTGCAGGCAACGCTGACCAGCGCGACGCGCGCGCTCAGCGCAAGGATCTGCCACTCGTCCGGGGTCAGCATGCCGGCAACGATCGGTTAGCGGGCCATGCGAAACCCGTAACGCTCCCATACGGGCCGCGCCGCCGCGGATTGCAGGTAGTCGAGCAGCGGTTTCGCGGCCGGCGACGCGCTGGCGGCGACGATGGCGGCCGGATAGACGATCGCAGGATGGCTGTCGGCCGGAAACGTGTCGACGATGCGCGCACCCTTGTCGGCTCGCGCGTCGGTCGCGTACACGATGCCGAACGGAGCCTCGCCGCGCGAGACCAGTGCCAGCACGGCGCGCACGTTCTCGGCGCGCGCAACGCGCTGCTCGACGCTCGACCAGACGCCGAGGCGCTCGAGCGCGCGGCGGCCGTACTTGCCGGCGGGAACAATGTCCGGGTCGGCCATCGCGAGCCGCTCCCGGCCGAGCGCTTCAGCCAGCGGAAAGCCCGGGCGGATCGCGAGTTTCGTTCCGCTCGCCGCCGGTGCGATCAGCACCAGCGCGTTGCGCAGCAGCTCGATCCTCGTGTTCGGCCGCAGCAGCTTCCGCTCGTCGAGATAGTCCATCCAATCCAGGTCGGCCGAAATGAACAGATCGGCTGGGGCGCCGTTGGCGATCTGGCGCGCAAGCGCGCTGCTCGCCGCGTACGAAACGGTGACCTTGTCGCCTGTGGACTCCGCAAACCTCTTGGCCTGCTCGTCGAGCGCTTCCTTGAGGCTCGCCGCACCGAACACGAGGACGTCGGCGGCAAGCGCGTGCGTGACCGACAGTACAGCCAGAACAATCGCCGCCAGTCCAACCACGATAGGTTTCGCTGCAAGCATCCTGTTCTTCCCGTTGCCGTCGTTCGATCGAAAGCCCGTAATATACCGTTAAATACGACGGCGAAGCTCGCGATGAGTGGGAGTTCGCGCCTCGACTAGAATCGGGGCATGGCGGGACGGGTCGACGTCAGGATGCAGGGCTTTCAGCGGCGCAGCGAAGTCGCGGCCGTTTGGGAATGGATCGACCGGAACGTCGTGCGGCTCCCCGCCGAGAACGTTCCCCTGGAAGCGGCGACGGACCGCGTCCTCGCCCGCGACGTCGTGGCAACCCTCGACGTTCCCGCATTCGATCGCGCGGCGATGGATGGTTATGCGATGCGCGGCCATGAGACGTCAGGTGCAAGCGAGTACAACCCGTTGTCGTTTCCGGTCGTTGGCGAGGTGTTGCCCGGCCGCCGGTTCGCAGGTGCAATCGAGGCCGGCACTTCGATTCGCATCATGACCGGCGCGCCGGTGCCGAAGGGCGTCGATGCCGTCGTGCCGGCGGAATACGCAACGGAGTCCGCGGGTCGCATCGAGATCACGCGCCCCGTCGCACCCGGGCAGCACGTCGCTTCACGGGGCGAGGACGTTGCTAACGGATCCACGGTGCTCGTGACCGGACGTCGGATGCGACCGCAGGATGCGGGCCTGGTCGCCTCGCTCGGCCAGCCGACCGTATCCGTCGTCAGGCAACCGCGCGTGCGCATCCTCGTCACGGGCAACGAAGTGATCGCGCCTGGAGAGCCGAAGGATCTTTACCAGATCTACGACGCGAACTCTTATCTGTTGCGCGGCCTCGTCGCTCGTGACGGCGGCGTGCTCGAAGAAGTCGCGAGGCTGCGCGACGACGCCAACGCGATCCGCGACGCGCTCGCACGCGGCGGCGCCGATGTGATCCTCGTATCAGGCGGATCGAGCGTAGGAAGCGAGGATCACGCGCCGAGCCTTGTCGCGGAACTGGGCGAACTGGCGATCCACGGCGTTGCGATGCGCCCGTCGAGCCCGGCTGGTGCCGGCCGCATCGGCGACGCGCTCGTATTTCTCGTCCCGGGCAATCCGGTGTCGTGCCTGTGCGCCTACGATTTCTTCGCGGGCCGCGCGATCCGGCTTCTCGGCGGACGATCCGCCGCCTGGCCGCATCGCACCCGCACGTGCAAGGTCGGCCGCAAGATCGTCTCCGCGGTCGGGCGCGTCGACTACTGCCGGGTGCGTATCGTCGACGACGCGGCCGAGCCACTCGCGCTCGCCGGTGCCTCGATCCTGTCGTCGACGACGCGAGCGGACGGCTTCGTAGTCGTTCCCGGCGAAAGCGAAGGCTATGGGCCTGGCGCCGAGGTGACGGTGTTTCTCTACGATTGATGCATCGGCCTGAAAAATGGATGTCCAAAACTACCGTTAACGAAAAGTCGCAGCGCGCAGAAAAGCGGATGTCGAAAACCACCGACAACGAAAAATCGCAGGCCGCCGCGCAAACGCAATTCCTCGACGTCATCACGCGCGACGAGGCAAGCGTCCGGTTTCGCGCACATCTGTCTTTGGCCCCGCTCGGATCCGAGACGGTGCCGCTTTCCGCCGCGCTCGACCGCGTGCTCGCGCGCGACATCGTCGCGACGGTCGACGTGCCGGGCTTCGACCGCTCCAACGTCGACGGCTTTGCCATCGTCGCGAGCGATTCGTTCGGTGCGATGGAGGAACGCCCGCGGTCGGTCGCGCTGAACGACGAGCTGCTCTCGCCGGGCATCGTACCCGCGGCGACGGTGGCGCCCGGACGCGCCACGCCGATCGCGACCGGCGGCATGCTGCCTCGCGGCGCCGATGCGGTGCTCATGATCGAGCACTCGGAGCTCGTCGACGAAGGTTCGGCGATCGAGATGCGGCGCGCGATTACGGCCGGTGAGAACGTCAGCTACGCCGGCACCGACATCGCGCGCGGCGAGACGGTGCTGCGGGTGGGCACGGTGCTCACGTCACGCGAGATCGGCGTCATCGCGGCGCTCGGTAACGCGGATGTCGTGGTCTATCGCCGGCCACGCGTGGCGATCTTCTCGACGGGCAACGAGATCGTCGCGCCCGGCGCACCACTTCGTACCGGCGCCGTGTACGACTCGAACGCGGCGATCATCGGCGCGGCCGTCGAAGAACTGGGGGGCGAGCCCGTTCATCTTGGTGTCGTGCCCGATGACGAGACCGCCCTTGCGGAAGTGCTTTCGCGCGCGCTCGCGGCCGACGTCGTCGTCTTTTCGGGCGGCACGTCGAAAGGCGCCGGCGACATTTCGTATCGTATCGTCGGCAGCCTTGCCGACCCGGGCGTCGTTGCGCATGGCGTAGCGCTCAAGCCGGGCAAGCCGATCTGCCTTGCCGTGACGCGCGGCAAGCCGGTCGTGATCCTTCCCGGCTTTCCGACATCAGCGATTTTCACGTTCCACGAGTTCGTCGCACCGGTGCTGCGCGCGTACGCAGGCCTGCCGCTCGAGCGACGCAACCATGTCGATGCGACGTTGCCGATGCGCGTCAATTCCGAGCGCGGCCGCACCGAGTACTTGCTGGTCGGCCTCGTTCAGACGGACGACGGCCTCTCCGCGTATCCGATGGGCAAAGGCTCGGGCTCCGTCACGGCGTGGAGCGGCGCCGATGGATTCATCACGATCGATCAGCACACCGAGATGCTCGACGCGGGGAGCGCCGTGTCGGTGCAACTGCTGGGCCGCCAGACGGAGCCCGCCGACCTCGTGATCATCGGCAGCCATTGCGTCGGCCTGGACCGGTTGCTCGGTCGGCTCGTGCAGCAGGGTATCCGCACCAAGGCGCTCTACGTCGGCAGCATGGGCGGCGTCGCCGCCGCAAAGCGCGGCGAATGCGACATCGCCGGCGTGCACCTGCTCGACCCTGCCACCGGCGAATAC
>DATEIQ010000146.1:0-11057 GCA_035278845.1 Casimicrobiaceae bacterium
CCGAAGTCAACTTATTCCGGCGTCAGCGAAGTCGCTACTCTCGACCCCGAAGTCGCGTAGTACACGGCGAAATCGCCCGCGGGATCCTGCCAGCAGCGAACCGTGCGAAATCCCGCGCGCTGCAGCATCGCCGTGAACGCAGCCGGCGCATATTTCCAGGAATTTTCGGTGTGAATGCGCTCGCCGGCGTCGAACCGGCGCTCGATGCCGTCGATTTCGACGGCTTGCGGCGCGCGGGCTTCGAGATAGATCTCGATTCGACCCGCTGCCTCGTCGTAGCGCGCGACGTGCGCGAACGCCACCGGAGCGAACGCCGTGCCGATGATGCGGTTGACGTGCAGCAGGATGTTGCGATTGAACGCGGCCGTCACGCCCGCGACGTCGTCGTATGCGGCAACAAGGCGCGCCGGGTCCTTCACGGTGTCGACGCCGATCAGCAGGCCGCTGCCAGGATCGTCGCAATGCCGGCGGATCGTGCGCAGCAACGCGAGCGCCTCCGCCGGCGCGAAATTGCCGATCGAGGAGCCGGGATAGAAGAACGTCGTCGGGCTGTCCGCCAGGTCGCGGTGAAGATCGAGACCGCGCGTGAAATCGGCGAGCACGCCGCGCACGTCGATGCTTGGATGCGCGCGCGCGAGACGCGGCAGCGCGTGCGCGAGCGCATCCTCCGCGATGTCGACCGCGACGTAGCGCCGCGGCGCCAGAAAGGGCAGCCACTCGGCAGCCTTGGCGCAATCACCCGCTCCGAGATCGACGAGCTGACGGCCCCGGCCGGCGGCGGCGACGATCGCTGCACGGTCGCGCTCGAAAATGCCGGCCTCGACGCGCGTCGGGTAGTACTCCGGCAATTGGCAGATGTTCGCGAACAGCGCGCACCCTACTTCGTCGTAGAAGTACTTCGGTGCGATCGACGCTGGCGTCGCACGCAATCCCGCCACCAGCGCCCGCCGCTCGGCGACCCGATCCGGCGAGCGACGATCGACAAGCCACGCATCGTCTGCGAACGGCCTGGCGCGGAGATTGCCGGCGTCGATGTCGGCACGTCGATGGTCGAGATACATGGGAGAGCTCCGGAACGTTGGCAGGCTCGCGCGACACGCGGATCAGCCGCCATGATTGCACATCGGCTCGAGCGTGCGCGGCGCACGAATCGGTACGGACCGCGCGCGTTTCGCATCGTTCACCGGCGCGTGATTGCCATCCGGTAGCACGCGAGTGCAAGCACCGCGCACGCCGCGAGCACGAACAGCGCAGTGCGGCGCGTGTCGTCCATGGCCGACAACAAGGTTACCGCGACGGGTGCGAGCGACTTCAGGATGAATTGCGGCTGCGCGAGACGGCCGAGCAGCGCGCCGTAGTCGCGGCCGCCGAACAGCACGCCCGGCACCGTCCCGCGGACGATCGTCATCAGGCCGTTCGCCCAGCCGTATGCGAGCGCGAACGCAAGCGCGAGCACCCAGACACCGTGCACGGCGGCGAGCAGGCAGATCGCCGTTGCGAACAGCGCGAAGGAGAACGTTCCTACCGCGAGCGGCGTGATGCGGTGCGCGAACGCGAATTCCATCGCCCGTCCCGCGACCTGCATCGGCCCGATGAGGGCTCCCACCAGCACGGCGTCGCGCGCTGCGAGGCCGCCGGCACCGAGCAGCGCAACCAGATGCGCGGACACAGCGGATGCGAGGAATGCCGTGAGCCCGAACGCCGTCGCGAGCCACACGAACGTGCCTCGCGCCGCGGTGCGCGCTTCACTCCCGGCCGGGGCCATCGGAACCTCGACGCGCATCCGTGAAGGGACGAACACGAGATGCAGCGGCAGGCATACGGCCAGGTTCAGCGCCGCGTGTACGGCAAACGCCACGCGAAACCCGCGGACTTCGAGCAGCCACTGCGACAGCGGCCAGAACACGGTGCTCGCGAATCCGCCGAACAGCGTCAGCGCAGTGACCGCGCGCCGATACGAGCCGCCGGAAATGCGGTACAGCGTCGCGAAGCCGGGGTCGTACAGGCACGCCGACATCGCGGCCCCCGCGACCAGCCACCCGATCAGCATCATTGCGTCGTTCTGCGCGAGCGCCAGCAGCGTGCACGCGAGCGCGCCGAGCGCCGAACCACCCGCCAGCACACCGCGTCCGCCGTGGCGATCGATGCGCCGGCCGACCCAGGGGGACAGGATGCCCGACACGAACAGCCCCGCCGTGAAGCTTCCGTACAGCACGACGTCGCTCGCGCCGATCGCCTGCGCCATCGGCGGGCCGAGCACGGCGATCGTGTAGAACAGCGTGCCCCAGGAAATGATCTGCGCGATGCCGAGCGCGCAGACGGTCTTGCGGAGGTCGAAGTTACGCTCGCGCCCGTTCACGCCGCTGCCCGGGGCGCAAGCAAATCGGCGAGCGCGAGCGCGACGACTTCCGTCGCGCGATGGAGATCCGCGAGGCGCAGGCGCTCGTCTTCACGATGGCCGTTCGCTTCGGCGAGCGTGCGTGGTCCGGCGCCGTAGAGCACGGTCGGAATGCCCGCCGCGGCGTAATGGCGCGCATCGGTGTAGATCGGCACGCCGTGCGTCGGCAAGAGGAAGCCGAACACTTCATGGCCGCGTCGCGCGAGTGCGTCGACCAGCACCTGCTGCCCGGGCGACGGCACGAGCGGGGCGGCGAGCAGCACGCGCCGCACCGTGACACGGACGCCATCGCGCTTTGCTGCGAGTGTCGCGATGTCGCGGCGCAAGCCGGCCTCGACGGCCGCCGGGTCCTCTTCCGGCACGATGCGCCGGTCGAGCCGGAACACGACCTTGTCGGGAACGACGTTGGTGTTGATGCCGCCTTCGATCAAGCCGACGACGAGCGTCGGATGCGAGATGCCGGGGATCGCCGAACGTACCGCAGCGTACTGCGCACGAAGCGCGTACAGGCCCGAAAGAATGACGACCGCCGCCTCGAGCGCGTCCACGCCCTGCGCAGGCTCGGCGGCGTGACCCGAGCGGCCGAGCACTTCCACTTCGAGATGCAGGCAGCCGTTGTGCGCCGTGGTGATCGCGTAGGAAAAGCCGGCCGCGATCGCGAGATCCGGCTTCGATACGCCGTTCGCGAGCAGCCAGGCGGGCCCGAGTGCGCCGCCCACCTCCTCGTCGTACGTGAAATGCAATTCGACGACGCCGTCGAATGCGGCGCCGGCGGCAGCCGCTGCCTGCAGCGCGCGCAGCGCGAACGCGTACGTCGCGAAGTCCGATTTGGATACCGCGACGCCGCGGCCGTACATGACGCCGTCGCGTATCTCGGCGCCGTACGGGTCGACGCTCCAGTGCTCGCCCGGAGCGACCACGTCGCCGTGGGCGGCCAGCGCGATCGTCGGACCCGCGCCGCGGCCGAAATGCGCGCGCACGACGAGATTCACGCACGAAGCCATGCCGTGCGCGACGGCTTCGCTCGCCGGAATCGGATGACGCTCGACGTGCAGGCCCATCGCCTCCAGCAGCGACGCCGTCAGCGCGGCATGCGACGCGCAGTCACCCGGTGGATTGTCGGACGGCTGCCTGACGAGCGCCGCGAGGAACGCGACGGCGTCGTCGCGGTGCGCCGCGAGAAAGTTGCGAATGAAGACGTGGTCGCCCACGCGCCTGCTGCGCGCTAGCGGTGCCGGAACTGCGGCTTGCGCTTTTCGACGAACGCCCGCATGCCTTCCTTCTGATCCTCGAGCGCGAAGGTCGCGTGGAATTCCCGGCGCTCGAACGCGAGCCCGTCGGTCAGCGAAGATTCGTACGCGCGGTTGATCGATTCCTTGATCTTGAGCACGACCGGCAGCGAGAACGACGCGATCTTCTTCGCGAGCGCGAACGCCTCGCTCTCGAGGTCTGCCACCGGCACGACACGCGCGACGAGCCCCGCGCGCTCCGCCTCCTGTGCGTCGACCATCCGACCGGTGAGACACCATTCCATCGCCTTCGCCTTGCCGACCGCGCGCGGCAGGCGTTGCGTACCGCCGAAACCGGGCATCGTGCCGATCGTGACCTCGGGCTGGCCGAACTTGGCGTTGTCCGCTGCAAGAATGATGTCGCAGGCCATCGCGAGCTCGCAGCCGCCGCCCAGCGCGTAACCGGATACGGCCGCGATCACCGGTTTGCGCACGCGGCGAATGCCTTCCCAATCCTTCGTGATGTAGTCGTCGGCGTAGACCTTCGCGTAATCCCACTCGGCCATCGCACCGATGTCAGCGCCCGCGGCGAACGCCTTTTCGCTGCCGACGATGACGTTGCAGCCGATCGCGGGATCGGCGTCGTTGGCGAACAGCGCCTCGCAGATCTCGCGCGCCAGCGCGTCGTTCAAGGCGTTCATCCGCTGCGGGCGGTTGATCCGCAGCACTCCGACGCGCTCGCGCGTCTCGACGATCAGGTTTTCCGGCATGGCTCGCGGCTCGCTCGACAGAATTCGGATTTCCTCGCTGACGCATAATAGCGAATCCCGCAGGGAGCAGTTCGCAGCAACGAGGAGTTCCCCATGAGCAAGGCATTCGCCTCCCAGGCCGATCTCGCGGACAAGACGGTGAGCTTCGACCGCCTGTCCGATCACGCATACGCCTACACCGCCGAAGGCGATCCGAACACCGGCATCGTCATCGGCGACGACGCGGTACTGGTCGCCGACACGCAGGCGACGCCCGTGATGGCGCAGGACGTTCTCGCGCGCATTCGCGGCGTCACCGACAAGCCGGTGAAATACGTCGTCCTCACGCATTACCACGCCGTGCGCGTCCTCGGCGCGTCCGGCTACGCGCCGCAGGAGATCATTGCGAGCCAGGATACGTACGACCTGATCGTCGAGCGCGGTGCACAGGACATGCAAAGCGAGATCGAGCGCTTTCCCCGTCTTTTTCGCGCCGTCGAAAGCGTACCGGGGCTCACGTGGCCGACGGTCACGTTCCGCGGCGAGATGACGCTGTGGCTCGGCAAGCTCGAAGTGAAACTGATGCAGGTCGGACGCGGCCACACGAAGGGCGACACGATCGTATGGCTGCCGAAGGATCGCGTGCTGTTCTCGGGCGACCTGGTCGAATTCGGCGCGACCCCGTATGCCGGCGATGCGTATTTCGCCGACTGGCCGAAGACGCTCGACGCGCTCGCGGCATTGCAACCGGAGAAGCTCGTTCCGGGCCGCGGACCGGCGCTCATGGATCGCAAGCAGATCGCCGAAGGGCTCGCCGGCACGCGCGCGTTCGTGAGCGAGCTGTACGCCGCAGTGCAGGCCGCCGCGCGCGCGGGCAAGGACTTGCGGGCGATCTATGCGGACACTTACGCCAAATTGCGGCCGGCGTACGGGCACTGGGTCATCTTCGACCACTGCCTGCCGTTCGACGTCACGCGCGCGTACGACGAGGCAACATCGCATCCCGATCCGCGCATCTGGACGACGGCGCGCGACCAGGAAATGTGGCGCGCGCTGGCGGATTGACGGTTTCCCGGCAGGTGCCGTGACGGCGGTCGACTATCAAAAGCTGTCGCTGCCCTATTCGGCCCCCGTCGAATGCGGCGCCGCCGGCCTCACGAGACGGCCGGTGATCGTCGTGGGCGGCGGGCCGGTGGGGCTCACGCTCGCGATCGACCTCGCGCGCTACGGCACCCCCGTGCTGCTGATCGACGACGACGACAGGCTGTCGAGCGGCTCGCGCGCGATCTGCTTCGCCAAGCGCACGCTGGAGATCTGGGACCGGCTGGGATGCTGTGGTGCATTCACGGGCAAAGGTGTGTCATGGAAGACGGGCAAAGTGTTCTTCCGCGACCGGCAGATCTATGCGTTCGATCTGCTGCCCGAGGAAGGGCATTGCCATCCGGCCTTCGTGAACCTGCAGCAGTACTACGCCGAGGGCTTTCTGTACGACCATGCGCTCGCGCAGTCGAATCTCGAGATGCGCTGGAAGAGCCGCGTCGTTGGCGTCGAGCAAACGCCGGATCGCGTGGTCGCTACCGTCGAGACGCCTGACGGGCGATACAGAATAGCGTGCGACTATCTCGTCGCGTGCGATGGCTCCCGCTCGCCGGTACGCGAAATGCTCGGGCTCACGAGCGAAGGCCAGGTGTTCCGCGACAGGTTCCTGATCGCCGACGTGAAGATGCACGCGGATTTGCCTATCGAGCGCCGCTTCTGGTTCGATCCGCCATTCCACCGCGGCGGCTCGGCGCTGATGCATCGGCAGCCCGACGACGTGTGGCGCATCGACTTCCAGCTCGGCTGGGATGCCGATCCCATCGCCGAGCGGCAGCCCGAGCGCGTCATTTCCCGGCTTCGCGCGATGCTTGGCGACGACACGCCGTTCGAGCTCGTTTGGTGCAGCGTGTACACGTTCGCGTGCACGCGGATGCAGCACTTCCGGCACGGCCGCGTGCTGTTCGCCGGCGATTCCGCGCATGGCGTGTCGCCGTTCGGCGCGCGCGGCGCAAACAGCGGCGTGCAGGACGCCGAGAACCTGGCGTGGAAGCTCCACTACGTCCTTCGCGCCGATGCGCCCGAGGATCTGCTCGACAGCTACGCGAACGAGCGCGAGCGCGCCGCCGACGAGAACATCGCGCATTCGACGCGCAGCGCGGATTTCCTGACGCCGAAAAGCGAGGTCAGCCGAATTTTTCGCGATGCGGTGCTGTCGCTCGCGGAGGACCATCCGTTCGCGCGCCGGCTCGTCAATTCCGGCCGGCTGTCGACGGCAACGACGCTGGCCGATTCGCCGCTCAACACGCCGGACGCCGATCGCTTCGCGGGTGTGATGGTCCCCGGCGCCGTCGCGGCAGACGCCCCGGTGATGGCGCAAGGACGGCGCGACTGGTTTCTGCATCACGTGGGCGGCCGGTTCACCGCCGTGCATTTCGCTGCAAGCGCGGAGGAAGCGGGTGCACGCGCGTTCCGCAAGGCGTTCGGTGGCGAGGCGCACGGCTTCGGGGTCGATGTCGACGCAGTGCTGGTCATACCGCCGGACGCGAGCGACGCCACGAGCGCCTCCACTGCGACGGACGGTGCGCGCGGTCCCGTCGTTGCTTCGCGGCCTCGCATTCTCGTCGATGCCGAGCGCCTGCTCGCCGCGCGCTACGATGCGATACCCGGGACGACGTACCTGTTGCGTCCCGACCAGCACGTTTGCGCGCGCTGGCGCGCATTCGACGCGGGAGCGCTGCAGGCGGCGCTCGCGCGCGCAACTTGCCGGCGCTAGACGGACCATGCCGCTGAACGTCGAGCCCAACATCACCGCGCCGGACGAGTTCTACGAGGCGCTGATCGATGCGCACCGCGGACTGACGACGCAGCAAAGCCAGGCGTTGAATGCGCGGCTGATCCTTCTCCTCGCCAACCAGATCGGCGACGTCGGCGTGCTGCACGAAGCGCTGGGCCATGCGCGGCAGGGTATCGAACGTGCACCTCCCGGCAAAACCGATTCTCCATCGCAACCGAAAGGCAACTGATGAACAAGGTTTCCAAAACGTCGACCGCGGCGCTCGCCGGGCTGCTTCGAGACGACATGACGATCGCTGCCGGCGGCTTCGGCCTGTGCGGCATTCCGGAGAACCTGATCCGGGCGATCGTCGAAAGCGGCGTCAAAGGTCTCACGATCGTCGGCAACAACGCCGGCGTCGACGACTTCGGCATGGGCCTGCTGCTGAAGGCGCGCCAGGTGAAGAAAGTGATCGCCTCGTACGTCGGCGAGAACAAGGAGTTCGAGCGGCAGGTGCTCGCCGGCGAGCTCGATCTGGCGCTGACCCCGCAGGGAACGCTCGCCGAAAAGCTTCGTGCGGGCGGTGCGGGGATTCCTGGTTTCTACACGCGCACCGCGGCCGGCACGCCGCTCGCCGAAGGCAAGGAGACACGCTCGTTCGGCGGCCGCGAATACGTGCTCGAAGAGAGCATTCGCGCAGACCTGTCGATCGTCAAGGCGTGGAAAGGCGACACCGCGGGCAACCTCGTCTACCGCAAGACGTCCCGCAACTTCAACCCGATGATCGCGAGCTGCGGCAACGTGACGGTGGCCGAGGTCGAGCAGCTCGTCGACGCCGGCAAGCTCGATCCCGACGGTATCCACACCCCCGGCATCTATGTCGACCGGATCGTGCAGGGCGAGAAGTACGAAAAGCGGATCGAGTTCCGCACGGTTGCCGGCACCGCGGCGAAGAAGGACTCGCCGGTGCGCGAGGCGATGGCGCGCCGTGCGGCGCACGAGCTGCGCGACGGGTATTACGTCAACCTCGGTATCGGCATCCCGACGATGGTGGCCAATTTCATCCCGCCGGGCATCAACGTCACGCTGCAGTCGGAGAACGGATTGCTCGGCATCGGCCCGTTTCCGGCCGAGGACCAGGTCGATCCCGACCTGATCAATGCGGGCAAGCAGACGATCACGACGATTCCGGGCAGCAGCTTTTTCTCGAGCGCCGATTCGTTCGCGATGATCCGCGGCGGCCACGTCGACCTGTCGATCCTTGGCGGGCTCGAGGTCGCGCAGAACGGCGACCTCGCGAACTGGATGGTCCCCGGCAAGATGGTGAAGGGTCCGGGCGGCGCCATGGACCTCGTGTCAGGCGTGCGGCGCGTGATCGTGCTGATGGAGCATGCGGCGCGCGACGGCAGCCCGAAGATTCTCGAGCACTGCACGCTGCCGATCACCGGCAAAGGCGTCGTCAACATGATCATCACCGACCTGTGCGTGTTCGACGTGCTGCCGCATGCCGAGGGACTCGTGCTGCGCGAGCTGAGCCCCGGCGTCAGCGTCGAGGACGTGCGCGCGAAAACCGGCTGCGCATTCCAGGTGGCGCTGCAATGATGCGGCTCTACTGGTACCCCGGCAACGCGAGCCTGGTGCCGCACATGCTGCTCCAGGAAATCGGCGCGCCGTTCGCGCTCGAGCGCGTCGACCGCGCCAACGACGCGCACAAGTCGCCCGAATACCTGAAGCTCAACCCGAACGGCCAGATCCCGGTGCTGGTCGACGACGACGTCGTCCTCTACGAGACCGCGGCGATCTGCATGCATCTCGCCGACACGCATCCCGCTGCGAGCCTTGCGCCGCCGCTCGGCAGCCGCGAGCGCGCGCATTGGTATCAATGGCTCGCGTGGTGCACCAACACGCTGCAGGCGATGCTCACCCACTATTTCTATCCCGAGCGGCTCGTGAACGAAGGCGACACCGCGGCCGCGGCGCAGGTCAAAGCACACGCGGAACGGCGGGTTGGAGCTATGCTCGATATCCTCGACGCGCAGCTGGCGGCGCACGGCGGCGAATGGCTGCTCGGTGCGCGCTACAGCGCGGTCGACCCGTATGCGCTGATGCTGTGCCGGTGGACGCGCAACTTCGGGCGGCCCGCGCGCAGCCTGCCGCACATCGCGCCGTATTTGCAGCGCGTGCTCGCGCGACCGGCGGTGCAGCGCACGTTCGCGACGGAGAAGCTCGCCGCGCCGCTTGTCTAGAGGGAGCGCTTGCCTAGAGCGAGCGCTTGTCGACGACGCGGCGCGCCTTGCCGAGCGAGCGCTCGACGCCGCCGACCGGCATGACGCGCACCGCTGCCGACACACCGATCAGGTTCTTGATCCGCTGCGCAAGCCGCGCGCCCGCGGCATCCGCATCGGCCCCGCCTGCCGTCGGCGAGCGCTCGACCAGCACCGCCATTTCGTCCAGGTTGCGCGGCCGCGTGATCTCGACCTGGTAGTGCGGCGCCAGCATCGCATCGCCGAGGATCAATTCTTCTATCTGCGTCGGGAATACGTTGACGCCGCGGATGATCATCATGTCGTCGGAGCGGCCCGTGATCTTCTCGATTCGCCGCATCGTGCGCGCCGTACCGGGCAGCAGGCGCGTCAAGTCACGGGTGCGATAGCGGACGATCGGCATCGCCTGCTTGGTGAGCGACGTGAACACGAGCTCGCCGCGCTCGCCGTCGGGCAGCACCGCGCCGGTCTCCGGATCGACGATTTCCGGATAGAAGTGATCTTCCCAGACGGTGAGGCCGTCCTTCGTCTCGATGCACTCCTGCGCGACGCCGGGGCCGATCACCTCCGACAGCCCGTAGATGTCGATGGCGTCCATGTCGAGCGCCGCCTCGATCGCGGTGCGCATCGTCGGCGTCCACGGCTCGGCGCCGAAGATGCCGACCGACAGCGACGACGTGCGCGGATCGATTCCCTGCCGCTGCATCTCCTCGGCAATCGCCAGCATGTACGACGGCGTCACCATGATGATGTCCGGCCTGAAGTCGCGAATGAGCTGCACCTGCTTTTCGGTCTGGCCGCCGGACATCGGGATCACCGTGCAGCCGAGCTTCTCGGCGCCGTAATGTGCACCGAGGCCGCCGGTGAACAGGCCGTAGCCGTATGCGACGTGCACGATGTCGCCGGGGCGCCCGCCCGCGGCGCGGATCGAGCGCGCCATCACGGTCGCCCACGTGTCCACGTCGTTGCGCGTATAGCCGACGACGGTGGGCTTGCCCGTCGTGCCCGACGAGGCGTGGATGCGCACGACCTGTTCGCGCGGCACGGCGAACATGCCGAACGGGTAGTTGTCGCGCAGATCGGTCTTGACGGTGAACGGGAAGCGCGCGAGGTCCGAAAGGCTTTTGAGATCGTCCGGATGCACGCCCGCGGCGTCGAACGCGCGCCGATAGTGCGCGACGTTGTCGTACGCGTGACGCAGCGATCGCGCAAGGCGCGAGAGCTGCAGCGACACGAGCTCGTCGCGGCTTGCCGTCTCGATCGGCTCCAGGTCGCCGGGCCGCGGAGTCTTCACGGGCATTACGCGCTCTCGCCTTCGTCGACGACATGGCCGTCGATCCGATAGCTCTTGCCGCGAAACAGCGCGACCGTCTTGCCGTGCTGGTTGCGGACCTCGATGTCATACACGCCGGTGCGGCCGGTGCGGCTGCGCTCGACGCCCGTTGCATGCAGCACGTCGCCCAGATGCGCCGGTGCGAGGTAGTCGATCGAGCAGCCTTGCGCGACGGTGTTCCGATTGTAGCTGTTGCACGCGAACGCGAACGTGCTGTCCGCGAGCAGGAAGATGAAGCCGCCGTGACACATCGCGTGTCCGTTCAGCATGTC
>DATEIQ010000147.1:0-7879 GCA_035278845.1 Casimicrobiaceae bacterium
GAAGCTCGCCCATCCCGGAAATGATCACCTGGCCCGTTTCCTCGTCCGTGCGGATACGGAACGTCGGGTCCTCCGCCGAGAGCCGACCGAGCGCGGTGCCCAGCTTCTCCTGGTCCGCCTTCGTCTTCGGCTCGACGGCGACGTGAATCACCGGCTCGGGGAACACCATCTTCTCGAGCGTGATCACCTTGGCGGGGTCGCACAGCGTGTCACCGGTCGTCGCCTCTCTCAGGCCCACGGCGGCGGCGATGTCGCCGGCGCGCACTTCCTTGATGTCCTTGCGCTCGTTGGCGTGCATCTGCAGGATGCGGCCCAGGCGCTCCTTCTTGCCCTTCACCGGGTTGAAGACGGTGTCGCCCGAGTTGACGACGCCCGAATACACACGGAAGAACACGAGCTGGCCCACGAACGGGTCCGTCATGATCTTGAACGCCAGGCCCGCGAACGGCTCGTCGTCGGCTGCCTTGCGCTCGCCTTCCTGCCCGTTCTCGAGCTCGCCCTTGACCGGCGGAATATCGGTCGGCGCCGGCATGTAGTCGATGACCGCGTCGAGCATCGCCTGCACGCCCTTGTTCTTGAACGCCGACCCGCAGAGCATCGGCACGATCTCGCCGGCAATCGTGCGCATGCGCAGGCCGCGCTTGATGTCTTCTGCCGTGAGATCGCCGGTTTCGAGGTAGCGATTCATCAGCTCCTCGTTCGCTTCGGCCGCGCTCTCCAGCATCCTCTCGCGCCATTCGGCTGCGACATCCGCGAGGTCAGCGGGAACGTCGCGCATCTCGTATTTCATGCCCTGCGACGTATCGTCCCAGTAGATCGCCTTCATCTTCACGAGATCGACGACGCCCGCGAACTTGTCCTCGGCACCAATCGGCACCTGGATCGGTACGGGGTTGGCCTTGAGGCGCGAGCGCATCTGGTCGTGCACCTTGAAGAAGTTCGCGCCGATGCGATCCATCTTGTTCACGAATGCGAGCCGCGGCACCTTGTACTTGTTCGCCTGCCGCCAGACGGTTTCCGACTGCGGCTGCACGCCGCCGACGGAGTCGTACACCATGCACGCGCCGTCGAGCACGCGCATCGAGCGCTCGACCTCGATCGTGAAGTCGACGTGTCCCGGCGTGTCGATGATGTTGATTCGATGCTCGGGATAGCTCGCGTCCATGCCCTTCCAGAAGCAGGTGGTTGCGGCGGACGTGATCGTTATGCCGCGCTCGCGCTCCTGCTCCATCCAGTCCATCACCGCGGCGCCGTCGTGAACCTCGCCCATCTTGTGGGAGACGCCGGTGTAGAAAAGGATGCGCTCGGTGGTCGTGGTCTTGCCGGCATCGATGTGCGCACTGATGCCGATGTTGCGATACCGCTCGATGGGTGTTGTTCGGGGCACTTTTGTGTCAGCCGGAAACGCGCGCAACGCATGGCTCGCAGGATTGCGCGCCGATTCCTTCCTTCGTTTGCCGTTGTCGCTGGTATACGTTCAGTTAGAACCGGAAATGGGAGAACGCCTTGTTCGCCTCCGCCATCCGGTGCACTTCCTCGCGCTTCTTCACCGCGCCGCCGCGGCCTTCCGAGGCCTCGATCAGCTCGGCCGCAAGGCGCTGGCCCATCGACTTCTCGCCGCGCTTGCGCGCCGCTTCGCGCAGCCAGCGCATCGCGAGCGCCATCCGGCGCACCGGACGTACTTCGACCGGCACCTGGAAGTTCGCGCCGCCGACGCGACGGCTCTTCACCTCGACCATCGGGCGTGAGTTCTGCAGCGCCTGGTTGAAGACCTCGATCGGATCCTTCCCGCCGCGCTTCGAGATTTGCTCGAACGCGCCGTACACGATGCGCTCAGCGACCGACTTCTTGCCGCTTTCCATCAGTACGTTGATGAACTTGGCGACGTCGACGTTCAGGTGCTTCGGATCCGGCAGGATCTCGCGCTTCGGTATCTCTCTGCGTCTCGGCATTTCACACTCCGTTCGGCGAAAAGTGAAAACCTACTTTTCGCCGGTTGTCTTCCGCCGATCGCGGGCAGAGCCCGTCGATTCGGCGCGGCAAATTTGATTACGACTTGGGCTTCTTCGCGCCGTACTTCGAGCGCGCCTGCTTGCGATCCTTCACGCCGGCGGTGTCGAGCGCGCCGCGCACCATGTGATAGCGGACACCGGGCAGGTCCTTGACCCGGCCGCCGCGGATCAGCACGACCGAGTGCTCCTGCAGGTTGTGCCCTTCGCCGCCGATGTAGCTGATCACCTCGAAGCCGTTCGTCAGTCGCACTTTCGCGACCTTGCGCAGAGCGGAGTTCGGCTTCTTCGGCGTCGTCGTGTAGACCCGGGTGCACACGCCACGCTTCTGCGGGCTTTGCTGCAGCGCCGGGACCTTGCTTTTCGAGACGGCGGGCTCACGGCCCTTCCGCACGAGCTGATTGATGGTTGGCATCTAGAGCCTGTTCATGCTTTGTCCGCTAACGCGAACGGGTGGCGTGGAGCGCCAATCGAGGCGCTTGACGAAGCGCAGACTGGACGTCTGCGCGAGGAATGCAACGAAGAGTGGCGCTCCAGGGCGCCCGTTCCCTTCGGGTTGCTGCCGTGCAACGCGTTGGTGGACATAGCATGAACAGGCTCTAAAGTTCCGCTCTGGTTTTCCTGAGTGTGCGTGATCCGGCCGCATTCGCCGGAGCGCATGGCTCGTCCCGCTGCAAATCAAAAGTGGCCCGAGCGTCCCGCTTCGGCGCTGGTTTGCCGAAGCGCAGGCTTTGGCCACTTTTTGGCACCGCGGCTTGGCCGCCCGCAAGGGTGGGGACCGGGTACGCCCGCCGACGCGCAAAGGCGCCGGACGAAAAGACCGCGATTATAGGACGTCCGCGGGATTCCGGTCAACGGCTGCCGCCCTCGCGCCAAGCCTGCGCTATAGTCCGCCGGGGCGGAAAAGGCCGGATTCGGCCCGATCGGCCACCAAAACGCTCGCCAGCCCCGTGACGCCTGATCTGCAATCGCCCTTCGACGTCGGCATCGTCATGGCGACGGTGCTTCGCGAGACCTTCGACCAGGCCGTGCAATCGGTGTTCGCACAGCGCTTCGGCGGGCGGATCCAGATCCTGCTCGGCATCGACCGCTGGCAAGGCGACCGGGTCGATTTTGAACAACTACGCAACCTAGCGCCGTCGCATGTCGCGGTCACGACACTCGATCTCGGCTACTCGACGTCGCAGCGCAACGGCGGGCTGTACCCCAGCCACTATGGCGGCGCGCTGAAGACGATCCTGAGCTATGCGGCCAACAGCCAGCGCGTCACCTACCTCGACGACGACAACTGGTACGCGCCCGATCACCTCGCGACGATGCTGCAAGCCATGGCCGGAAAGGCGTGGGCGTTCTCGCTGCGGCACTTCGTCGATGCGCAAACAGGGGACACCCTGTGCGCTGACACGTGGGAATCCCTGGGGCCAGGTCGCGGCGTGTATGCGAAGGCGCAGGGCGGCTTCGTCGACACCAACTGCTTTTTCATCGACAAGCTCGCGTGCAACGACGTGTTTCCCGAGTGGGCGATGACGCGATTCGCAAACGGTACCGGCGGCGACCGGCAGGTGCTCGAGAAACTGCGCGGCCGGCCGTTCGGCACGAACGACGCGCACACGCTGTTCTACCGCACGCGCCTTGCCGGGCAGCATCCTTACCTGCTGTGGCGATTCAAATGCGCCGGCGTCGATCTCGCGCGCTACATGCCTGCGGACACGGTTCCGAACGATAACGTGTGGCAGCAGTGCGCCGAGTTCGATCGCGCGCAAGGCGCTGCAGCATGAAGGCAGGAACCCCGCGATGACCGCCTTCGTCCGCAAGCTCGCACGGCGGGTCTGCGCGCGGGATCTCGCTACCGCGATTTCGGCGTCGGTTGTCGAAGGCGAACCCGCGCGCCTCGTGGGCGGCATCGGATCGCTCGCCGCAGACGAGCCCGATTTGCTGTCGTTTTGCGACGCTTCGAACGCAACGGAGCGATTGGCGCTGGCGCCTGCCGGCGTCGTCATCGTGGCCACTGAGTTGGCATCACACGCACGAGCCGACCAGACATTCATTCATGTCGACGACGTGCGCGCAGCATTCATCGACCTGGTCGAGCACCTGCTCCCCGGTTCCGCGCGTCCGGCCGATCCACGCCCCGGCATCGGCGCCTCGGCGCGCATCGATCCGACGGCATCGGTAGCCGAATCGGCATGCATCGGCGACGACGTCACGATCGGCGCTCGCACGCGCGTTGCGCCAGGAGCTGTCGTCTATGCCGATTCCCGGATAGGCGACGATTGCGTGATCGGGCCCAACGCCGTGATCGGCTGGGTCGGCCTCGCATATCACGACCGCCGCGACGGCCGGCGTGCGTTCTTTCCGCATCTTGCGGGTGTCCGCATTGGCAACGGCGTCGACGTCGGCGCGCACGCATGCGTGTGCCGCGGCATGCTGTCGCATACGACGATCGGCGATGCTGCCAAGATCGGCAGCCTCGTTTACGTGAGCCACGGCGTCGTCGTCGAAGCGCGCGCATGGCTGTCCGCCGCGACCGCGGTCGCGGGTCACGCGAGCATCGCCGCGAATGCGCTGCTCGGAATCGGCAGCGTGATCATCGACAACGTGGCCATTCACGAGGGCGTGCTGGTGGGCGGCGGCAGCGTCGTCACCCGGGATGCGGCCGCCGGCAGCAAACTCTACGGTGTTCCGGCGCGTCACGTGCCCAGGATGCGCCGCTTCGGACCGACACCGCGGGAGTAGGGCGCCGCGCGGCTGCGATTTCCGCGATCGATTGATCGAGCATCGGTCGACGGTCCGCAATGCCATGTGATCGCGGCGCGACCAGCAATTGACGCGACGGTCGTCCTCCGCGACGATAGGATGGCATGCCGCGTCGGCGATCATTCGCCGCGCGCTCGACCCCTGAACCGCGGGAGGCACACGATGGCAACCACGCAAGCGGGCATTTCCAACGCAGGCGCACCCACGCACAGTCGCGGCTGGGTGATCTTCTGGGGCATCCTGCTGATCGTCACCGGGATCCTCGCGATCCTGATGCCCGAGGTCGCCGCTTTCGCGACCGCGCTGACCCTCGCGTGGCTGCTGATCTTCGCCGGCATCGTCGAAATCGTGCATGCCGTGCAGACGCGGCATCGGCGAGGGTTCGGATGGAAGCTGGCATCGGGCATCGTCACGCTGCTGCTCGGGCTGTCGATCCTGCTGTTCCCGGTTGCCGGCATCGCCTCGCTCGCGTTGATGATCGGTGCGTTCATTTTTGCGGGCGGCATTTTCCGGCTGATCCTCGCCTTCAGGCTGCGGCCGCAGAAAGGCTGGGGCTGGGTGCTGTTCGACGCGCTGCTCTCCATCGTGATCGGCGGGCTGATCGCGTGGGGCTGGCCCGCGAGCTCGATCGCGTTCATCGGGCTGCTTACCGGGTTCTGGCTGCTGTTCACCGGCATCTGGCGCATCATTCTCGATGGACGGGCACCGCAGCCGGGGGACGCGGCCTAAAATGCGAAGAATCATTGCGAGGAGGAGAAGTCGATGTCGAAAGCGAACGGTGTTCTCGTTCTTTTGAGCGTCGCGCTCGCGTTCGGTGCGTCACCGGCGTGGGCCCAGCCGGACGAGAACGCGGACAAAGCGAAGGGCGCCATCAACCCCTACGTCTACATGCGCGACGGCGCGGGAAACAAGCTCTACATTGAGACGCAGTTCTGGCGCAACGATCCCGCCTACGATGCGCGGTCGCTCAAGCGCCTGTCCGACGTGATGACCGGCCTCGAGAAGCTCGGCTTCAAGCAGGACGACGCCGCGGCTACCGGCTGGGACAAGCCGGAGAAAGTCGTGCGCTGCCGCATCAACATGGAATCGACGGTCAAGCGCTGGCGCGGCAAATCGGGAACGATCGTCGCGTGCGAGAACACCGGCATCTCCGACGCCGAGGTGCGACCCTCGGAAGATCCGAAGCACGTCGCCCTCGTGCTCGATGCGTTCAACAAGCAATTCAAGATCGCGAAGGAAAAGATGGGCCGCTGAGCGGCTACCTTCTTCGCGCTCTGCAACCGGCATAGCCATCGCTGCCTGCGCAAAGCCCGCGGCCTTGACGCTCGTCGCGGCGTGGCTCGCGGCCGGGGCGACATCGGCGTGGCTCGCGAGCGCCGCGGCCGCCGAGCCCTACGACGCCGCCTACGTTGCGGAATCGATCCCGTCGTTCGTCGAGCTTTTCACGCCGGTGGCGGTTTCCGTAACCATGCGCAACACGGGGACGGCGACGTGGGTGCGCAACGAAGGCGACGTGTTCCTGGCGACGCAGCGGCCGCAGGACAACTACTACTGGTGCATCCAGGACAATCCGCACGGCATGTTCAGCGGTAACCGCGTGCTGCTGCCGCATGACGTCGCGCCCGGGACCGACGTCACGTTTGCCTTCGTCGTCAAGCCGCTGTCATGCGGCTTCACCGCGGCCGCACCGTTCCGCTTCCGGATGCTCTCGCAAACGCACGGCACGTTCGGCGAGGAGACACCCGATCCCGGCACCACCGTCTCGAATGCCGCGGAGTTCGTGTCGCAACAGGTGCCCGCCATCGCACCGGCCGCCGCGCGCATACCCGTGAGCGTCTCGTTCAGGAACACGACGCTGACGACGTGGACAGCGGCCGACGGCTACGCGCTCGCATCCACCGGCGCGGCCGCGAACACGACGTGGGGTACGGCGTCGGTGCCGCTCGCCGCCGACGTCGCGCCGGGCGCGGTCGCGGCGTTTTCGTTCGTGATCGACGTCCCGGCGACGCCCGCGAAGTACAACTTCCAATGGCAGATGAGCCGAGGGTCGAATGCGCCGTTCGGCACGGTGTCGCCGGCGACGGCAATCGACGTCGTGACGCCAGGTCCGCCCAACTATCAGGGTTTGTGGTGGGCCGCGCCCGCCGGATCGGAAGCGGGATGGGGCATCCAGCTCGCGCATCAGGACGACATCATCTTCATGACGTGGTTCACGTACGACGCGAACGGCAAAGCGCTGTGGCTGTCGATGACGGCGCAGCGAAACGTGACCGGTCCGTTCGCCGGACAGTACACGGGCGCGATCGTGCAGTCGGCCGGTCCCGCATTCGACATTCCCGTCTTCCCGCCCAACCAGGTTCGCAGCGTCACGGTCGGCAGCGGCACGCTCGCCTTCGACGACGCCGGCGGCGGCACGTTCGCTTACACGCTGAACGGCATCGCCCAGACGAAGGCGATGGTGCGACAGGCGTTCGATCTGCTGCCGACGTGCACGTTTGCGCTGCTCGACGATCCCGCGCTCGCCTACAACTATCAGGATCTCTGGTGGGCCTCGCCGGCGGGATCGCAATCGGGCTGGGGCGTGAGCCTCGCGCACCAGCGCGACGTCATCTTCGCGACGTGGTTCACGTACGACCACGACGGCTCGCCGCTGTGGCTTTCGTTCACGGCGCCGAGGCAAGCGGATGGCAGCTACGCCGGAACGCTGTACCGCACGACGGGGCCCGCGTTCAGCGCGAATCCGTTCGATCCCGCACGCGTCGTCGCGACCAATGTCGGCACGGCAAGTCTCGTCTTCACGAACGGCAACGCGGGGACGTTCACGTGGTCGTTCGAGAACGCGACGCGCAGCACGCCGATCACGCGCCAGATATTCGTGTCGCCGGGCACGGTGTGCCAGTAAGCGATTTCGGGGTCAGAGCAATAAGTCGACTTATTGCTCTGACCCCGAAGTCAGAAGCCGAAGCGAGCGCCGGCGCCCGCCAGGGTCGCGATCCCGAGCGCCGCGAAAATCACCGCTGCAACCGCGTGCACGAAGCGCACCGGCATGCGGTGCGCGACGCGATCACCGAGCACGACCGCGGGCACGTTAGCGAGCATCATGCCGAGCGTCG